>CANFQO010000014.1 GCA_947449135.1 Planctomycetaceae bacterium
CCGCCCGCCGTGACATCCAGCAACTGCGTGCCGAGCAGCGAGTAGCCGTAGGGCTGGAACTGGCTGGAGACGATGGAGCCCGTGCTAGGGTTCACCGGTGCTGCTGCCAGGACGAGCCTCGGTTCCAACTGCTCGGCCTGCACCAGCCGCTGGTGGCTGTTTCGCCTATCGCGCTGGTTGTCTCTGGCTTGTGGCGGCATCTGAATGGCTGGTGGTGTGGACACCGGGAGTGGCGCCAAGCAGGCCGATCGCGGGACACAAGCGGCCAGTGTGGAGGCTAGTTCGCGGCCATGACAACCGCAAACGCTGAACGCACCATCCCATCCATACGGGCCTCACGGGCAGGGTGTTCGCCAAACGACCAGCAGCCCTGCGACGTCGCTTGCTTCTCGGGGGATCATCCTGCCAGAATTGGGATTCCTCGGCGTTGGTGCCGAGCAAGCTGCCACGTTGCGGAGGAAGAGCCACCATGCCGGCCGATGATATTCTGCTCGATGCCGAGGAACGGATGGAGAAGGCGGTGGACGTGTTCCGCCACGCCCTGACCGGCATCCGCACGGGACGGGCCAACCCCGGCCTCGTCGATACGCTGCGTGTGGAGGTGTATGGATCGCCGACACCGATCAAGGCCTTGGCCAGCGTCGGTGCCCCCGAGCCCAACCAGATCGTCGTCCGTCCCTTCGACCCTGGCACCTTGAAGGACATCGAGAAGGCGATTCAGGCCAGCGACCTGGGCCTCAATCCGCAGAGCGATGGCCGCATCATCAGGATCACGATTCCTGCACTCTCCACCGATGTGCGGAAGAAGATGACGGCCCGGATCAAGGAACTGGGCGAAGAGGCCCGCGTGGCGATTCGCAACGTCCGCCGCGACGGCAACAAGGCGGCCGACACCGAGAAGACCGACGGCACCCTGACCGAGGACGACTGCGACTCGACCAAGGAAGAGGTCCAGGAGCTGACCAAAAAGTATGAGGCGAAGGTCGGCGATCTCGCGAGAGCCAAGGAAGCAGAAGTGATGGAGCAGTGAACGGCCTCTGACGACTCCTCGAGAGGTGACGCGCTTGCATCGTGTCTCGCGCATCATGTTTCAGGAACTGAGGGTTTCACCGCCCCCTTCGGCCTTGGCTGCGCAACGTCCGGCACTGCTGCTCGAACCGCCGCGGCCGCGAGAATCAACCATGCGGCCAGACCGATCAGCCACGCGGCAAAGCAGCACGCAGCGCAGGCGTCGGGCCACTGGTCTCCGAGAAATGCCAGGTGGCCAATCTGCTTACGATAGACGTTTGAGCTGGCCCCCCCGCCGATGCCGAGCGTGTTGCTGATCGCGAGCGTGCCGTCTGGCTGCGCGACCTCTAACACTTTCAGCGGCAGTTGCTCGATCCAGAAGTGCAGGATCACGCCGACCAGATAGTCCCAGGCGAGGCCGGTCAGTGCGACGAATCGTACGGGCCATGGTAGCTGGGGCAGGACCGCCGCCGCCGCCGCCGCCCCGATCAGGATCAAAGGCTGGAGGCATATGTGGGCCAGCCCGGTGGTATCGCGGGAACCAACGACGGCGACACCCAGCAGGAAGCCGCCACAAAAGAGCCATGCCCAGCAGGCCGCGGCCCGACGGCCGACGGTCACGAAGCTGGCAGCCGCCACAAGCAAGACGGCGGCGAACACGGCCACGAACTGTGTGGCCGTGCCCAGCGCCATCGGAAAGTTCACCTGCAGGGGCGCGAACCACCAGTCGCGAAGGGCGGCCGAGCGGTTGGGCTGCGACAGCAAGAGTTCGATCAACGGAGGTCTGTCACGCAAGAAGTGCGGCACGAGCGTGTCGCTACAGTTGCAGGTGATCTTCCACAGATTTTCGGCGAGCGTCATCCCGGCGGCGTCGGTGACGGCCGTGTTGGTGTTGAGCGTACCGTGCAGGCCGAAGGTGCATACAGCAAAGCCGAGCCACGGCAGCAGTACCGCCAGTTGCGGGAGCCCAAACACGGCGGCGGCGACGCAGGCCCGGGTGATCCGGTTGGCAACCCGCCCGTGGTCGCTGGGCGAATTCCGCAAGCCCGCCGCCACGACGACGGCAAGCCCTAGCACCACCGCATAGACGGCCGAAGAGTAGTGTACGGCGACGCCGGCACCGATCATGACGCCAGCAAGCGTCAGTCGCGGCCAGGACACGATTGCATCCCGCTTCGCCAGGAGCAGCACCGCCGCCAGCACAAAGAAGGTGGCCATCAGCTTCGTCCAGGTGAACGTGGCGTTCTGTGCGAAGGCGGGCAGGAGCGTGAGGGCGGCAGCCGCGGCGAGCGTGCCCGATTGTGCCCGACGGCCGATCAGCGCCGCGCAGCGGCCGGCTAGGGCGAGCGCGGGCAGGCAGGCTAGGGCGTTGAGCCACGTGAATACCACCTGAAACGCGGCAAACGAAGGCCTGCTGAGGCCGATCGCATGAGCCGCGAGCACGTTCATGAAGGGAGGCCGTGCCGTGAGCGTGTAGCCGGAGTTAGTACCGTGAAGTGGGACGAGAAATCGCGCCGCCCGGGGATCGGGCCGTTCAATGAAGAATATCGTGCGTTCGAAGTGTTCGTACCAGTCCCCCGCCCAGCCGATGCCGCTGTAGCTGCGGATAGCGGCCTGCAGGAGCAGGGCATGTCCGAGCACCAGCAGCAGGCCCGCTAGTTGCGTCCGCACGACCGGCTGCGCGAGTAGCCGCAGGAGCGTCTGCCAGCGAAAGGCGATGCACGTCACACAGCCCGCCATGATCGCCCAGCGGCAGATGCCTGGCAGATCGAACAGGTAGAGGGCGAACTCCGCGAGGAATACGGCCAGCAGCGACACACTCACCACGGCCACGAGCTTCTCGTCTTCATCGAGTCGAAGCCAAGGCAGGATGATCAGACCAGGGCCTATGCTGCAGGCTGCGAGAATGATGGCCAGACCGAGGTTCTCAAAGATGCCCATGGAGCCTTTCTTCGCCCGCGTCTACCGGGCTGCTATATCGCCTCCGGTGAAGCCGGAGGTGATGATGACGCTCAATGTCTCGGAGCTGCTGCCCCCCCCGATGGATCGGGAGGAAAATCGTAGCAAATGGCGGAAACGATGGTGAGGTCCGCTTGCTTCCCGGGGTGCACGCCTGCCAGAATTAGAAGTCGATTCCGCCGCCGCGCTTGGCGCACGGTTTCTCGCCGCGGCAGGAACGAGGCAGCATGGGCGACCCAACTCGGGATGATCTGGCGCGGGGGGATCTGTCTCTGGACGATCTGCCCGTGCGTCTCGATGGCGTCGTGAAGCGTTACGGCAACCGCACGGTACTTGACGGTGTGTCGCTCGAGGTCACTCCCGGCATCACCGGGCTGGTGGGCCCCAACGGGGCCGGTAAGAGCACGCTCGTGCGGTCCATCCTCGGGCTCGTGCGGTTGGCGGCGGGGAGCGTGCGGGTGTTCGGCCTCGATCCCGCCCGTGAGCCGCGGCGGGTGCGGTCGCTCCTGGGCGTTGTGCCTGAGGACGAATGCGCCGTGCCGGGGCTCTCCGGCGTTGAAATGGTGCGGTATGCGGCGCGGCTCTGCGGTATGCCCGGCTTGGAAAGTCTCAGGCGGGCCCACGAGGTGCTCGACTGGTGTGACGCGGGACAGGAACGGTATCGTCCCGTGGAGACGCTCTCGGTCGGCACGCGTCAGAAGGTCGCATTTGCAGCGGCGATCGTTCACGATCCCAAGATGGTGATCCTCGACGAGCCGACCAACGGTCTCGATCCACTTGAGCGGCGGGCGATGCTCGGGCGGCTCCTCACGCTCGCCCGCAACCATGGCAAGACCGTGCTCGTCTCCACGCACGTGCTTCCCGATGTGCAGTCGATCTGCGATCGGGTGGTGGTGCTCGCCCGCGGCCGCGTGCGGCTCACCGGCACGATCGAAGACCTCACCCGGCCCGCAATCCCCGCCCACCGGCTGGAAGGAGACGGCCCACTCGACGACCTTGCCCGGTTGCTCTGTGCCCGAGGGTTGCCGACCCGTCGGGCTGGAGATGATGAGGAAGCACTGCTCCTCGAACCGCCGGGGCCTGATCGGCTCGGCCTGGTCTGGGAAAGTGCTCGCGACTCGGGGGTCCTCATCCGGTCACTGGAACCGGCCCACCGACCGCTCGAGGACGTGTTCGTGCAGGCGCTACGGGCTGCTGACCACGCTGACATGACGGCCGAGGAATCCGCGGGTAGGAAGGTGAGCCATGCCACTCCATGACGTGGGCTACAGGCCGTGGCAGGGCGATCGCCGCGGTGCCGGCTCTGCCATTGGCGTGATCGCGTCGACCGGCATCCGGCTGGCGTGGACGAGCCATTGGCTCCGCCGCATGGTCCTGCTCGCATGGAGCCCCGCCATCGTGTTTGCGATGAGCTTCTTCGCGTTCGAGCAGGCGATCGACGAGGGCCGATTGGTAAGCATGCGCGAGGCCGCCCAGGCCGGTCGCAACCTCGACGGCGTCGGGATGCTGGGCACGGTGCTGGCCGATACGTTGGGGAGACCTCGTCCCAAGGCCGGCGATACAGGTGGCGTTGGGCCTGACGGCTCGCCGGTCGTCGATCGGAAAATCGACATTGCCGATACGCGACATGTGGTCTGGTCGCGGCTCCTACTGGCCTTCATGCGTGTGCCGCAGGCAGTGCTTCTGGCCGTCGTCATCGGGTTGATCGCACCCTCGCTTGTTTCCCGTGATCTCCGGGCCAAGGCCTGGCTTGTCTATTTCACACGGCCCGTCAGCCGGATCGAGTATGTCCTAGGCAAGGCTGCCATTCTTGGTGCGCTCGTCGCCGCCATCACGGTATTGCCGGCGCTGTCGCTGTGGCTGATGGGCGTGCTCGTCAGTCCGAGTGTGTGGGTGGCCGTCGACACCTGGGACCTGCCGTTGAAGGCTGTCGCGGCGAGTGCCGCGCTTGCCGTGCCGACGGTGCTCTTGGCACTGGCGTATTCGTCGGTCACGGCGGAGAGCAGGATCGCGAGCTTTGCCTGGTTTGCGACCTGGGCTGCCTGCTGGATCGCTCACTCGACCTTGACGACAGCCGACATGGTGGCAGCGGTCCGGCAGGCTCAGCAGGGTGATCGCCCGGCGGTGGTGCAGCGGGAGGACCGGGACGGTTTCTGGGGCGAGGATCCGTTTGGTGACCGGAAGAATGACCGCTCCGCAGCAAACCGGCGGTCATCGTCGTCGAACGTTCCTGTCGGCCGCGGGCTGGGTGGTCGGTTTCGCTGGCTGTCGCAGGCCGCCGGCATGGATCCGGCGATCGACCGCTGGGCATGGCTCTCGCCATATCATGCTCTCGGTGTCGTGCAGGCCTGGATCTTTGGCATCGAGACCAGACCACGGGCTGTCGTGCCATCGCTTCTCTCCCTGACGGTGGTGTCGATTGGTGCCGTGCTCGTGCTGTTCAACAGGATTGATGCTCCCACCAGAGTGTGATGCAACGATGCGTATGTTTCGGGTTGATGTTTCGGTTTAATTTTCAGCCACAGCCTCGCGGCCGACATTCCCATGCTTTCTCTCACACACGTCACGAAGGTCTTCGGGTCGGTGATCGGCGTCAACGACGTGACGGTGGAATTGGGAAACGGCGCCCACGGCCTCCTTGGGCCCAACGGGGCCGGCAAGACCACGCTGCTTGGGCTCATCACCGGCCAGTTGCGGCCGACGATGGGGCAGATCCGTGTGTTCGGTGAGCGGCCCTTTGCCAATCCGCGGGTACTGCGCCGGATCGGGTTCTGTCCGGCCGCCGACCTCCTCGAAAGGCGGGCGACGCCACGTGAGTGGGTGCGGTATCTCGTCAGGCTCTCAGGCTTCGGGCCGCGTGCCGCCGCCGACCGGGCGGATCGGGAACTGGACCGCGTGGGGCTTGGCGAGGCCATGGATCGGCCGCTGTCCACACTCTCCAAAGGCATGCGACAGCGGGCAAAGTTGGCTGGCGCCATGGCGCACGACCCAGATCTGCTCGTGCTCGACGAGCCCTTCGACGGCCTTGATCCCGTGGCCCGGCACGACCTCGTGGGCTTAGTCCGACGCTGGGCGGTCGCTGCAGATACCGCTGCCAGTGGGCCGCGGACACTCATCGTCGCCAGCCACCTGTTGCATGAGGTGGAGGCGCTGCATGCCGGCCTGGCCGTCATCCTGGGGGGCCGGCTCGTGGCCAGCGGCACCGCAGGGGAGATCCGTGACATGGTCGAGACGATGCCGACGGAGATACGGATCCGTTGCGACACGCCGCGGCGGCTTGCGGAGGCCGTCTGCGGCACCGCCGGCGCAGAGAGCATGAGGTTCGAAGGAGACGATCTGCTCGTGGTGGCAACGCGGCAGCCACGTGCCCTCGCCGAGCGGATCACCAGAGCTGCCGTCGAGGAGCGGCTTGCCATCGGAGAAGTGGTGGCCGCCGACCAATCGCTCGAGGGCATCTTCGGTCGCCTCGTGCGATTGCATCGCGGGGTGGCATCATGAGCGATCCGCATTCCAGACAGGCAGATCGGTCGTGGCGGTCAACCGATATCAGCTCCACGCTGGCGGTCACGGGCTTTCAGCTGAGGCGGATGCTCTCCCGGCAGCGGCTTTTGCTGGCCGGTCTCGGCGTGATCTTTCCCGCTGCCGTCATGCTGGCGGTGCGGCGGACAGTGCCAGCGGGGCTCGACCGCGACCTGGCCGTTACCATGATCTACGCGCTCGTGCCGGAGGCGGTCTGCATGCTCGGCCTGCTCGTGACGATGTGCCCTGCGGTGGCCGATGAACTCGAGCGAGGCACCTGGATCCATGTTTCGGTGCGGCCCGGCGGTCGACGGGCCCTGCTCGTGGGCACCTACCTGGCCGCTGTGATCTGGACGAGCACCGTGGCCATTCTTGCGGCGGCCCTGGCGGTGTTCGTGGCCGGTGTTCGGCAGCCGTGGCCGCTCATCGGCATGCTGATGGTGCTGGTGGTGCTCTCGTCGCTGGGCCGGGGGGCGCTGTTTGCGCTGCCCGCTGTCATCCTGCCAAGGCGGGCGCTCGTGGCGAGTGTGGGCGTGGCGTTGGTGGTCGAGTATCTGGCCGGCTTCATCCCCGCGGTCGTCAATCAGGCTACGGTGAGCCTGCGGTTGCGGAGCCTGCTGGTGTCCTGGATGAACTGGCGGCGGCAGTTGCCGGTGGAAATGCAGTTGTTGATCGATCCGCAGCCGGCCTGGGTGCAGATCACGGCGGTCTTCACGCTCGCGGCGGTACTGCTCGTAGCGGCAGTGAAGATTCTTGAATACCGCCAGTTTCCTCCCAGCACGGAGATCTAATATGAGTCGGTTGGAGGCGATGGCGGGATGATCGAGGTGATTGATCTCGTGAAGCATTATCGGGCCAGCGACGGCAGCGTCGTACGGGCCGTGGATGGTGTTTCGCTTGCGGTGGCGCCAGGTGAGATGGTTGGCCTCTTGGGAGCTAATGGCGCCGGCAAGACCACCACACTGCGGGTGCTCGCTACGCTGCTCAAGCCCACCTCGGGCACGGCCCGCGTGGGGGGCTGCGATGTTCAGAACGATCCGCTGGGCGCGCGGCGGCACTTGGGCTACGTGTCGGCGACGACCGGTGTGCCTGACCGGCTTTCGGCTCGCGAGATCATGCGATCCTACGGCCGACTCCACGGCCTGTCGGAGGGCCTTCTCGTGCAACGGATCGATGATCTTGTGCGTGCGCTTGGTCTGACCGACTTTGCCGACAGGCCCACTGGCCGGCTCTCATCGGGGCAGCGGCAGCGGGTCTCACTGGCCCGCGCGCTGATCCACGATCCGCCGGCGATCGTGCTTGACGAACCGACCAACGCCCTCGACGTGGTGGGGGCCCGCGACCTGCTCCACCTGCTCGACAGCCTCCGCAGTGAGGGCCGGGCAATTCTGCTCTCCACGCACCGGCTTCACGAGATCGAGCATCGGTGTGACCGGTTCGTGATCATTCACGGTGGTCGCGTCGTTGCGGAGGGGACGCCAGCGGAGATCCTCAGGGCTCACGCAAGTCTTGAGGCGGCGTTTTTTGCGGCGATTGGGCAGACGGAGGTTCCGGTGGGTGTGCCGGGAATGCCAGGGGAACGCCACCATGCATGACGCGGACAACGGCCGGGTATTGCAGGGTTATGAGACCAGCGGTCTGCGGGCCAAGGCGCGTCTGGCGCTGGCCCGTCGCGATCTTCTCGAATTCATCCGCGACCGCCGCACGCTCTTCGTCACACTTCTTTTGCCGATGGCGATGTATCCCATTCTCGCTCTCTCGAGCGCTCTGGGCGTGCGGACTGCGGTCTCCGACATCGACTCCCGGGACAGGCCCAGCAATCTTGCCGTCGTGCTGTCTGGTTCGCGCCGGGATGCCAGGGCGTTCAAAGACCGTGTGGACGGATTATCGAAGCCCGAGGACGGCCGCGACATGTCCGATTGGCCAGCCTCGGTTTCCTTCGGCTTTGCAGACCCCGACAAGGCGAGAGCGGCCGTCGAAGCCGGCCAGGCCGACCTGTGGATCGAGTTGCCGAGGAGGGTGCTCGACACCCTCGATGGTGACCAGACGCTATCGATGGAAGCCCAGGGGCCAACCACGCGGGTGTTGCCGCCGCGTGTGCGGGAGCAGTTCACAGCCGTCATGCGGCGGCTTGGTGACGACGCGCGAAGGCGGCGGATCGAGCGTGCCGCACTGCCGGACAGCCTGCTCCATCCTGTGGCTGTCCGCTTCACCGGGAAGACCGATCCGCCCGGCACGGTCTCCACCCGCAGCATCCTCCCGACCGTGGCCGGGGGCGTGTTCGTGCTGCTGGCCGTGCTCACGATGACCGGCGCGTTCTACCCCGCCATCGACGCCATCGCCGGCGAGAAGGAACGCGGCACCATCGAGACGCTCTTGATCGCACCCTGCGCGGCGATCGACATCGTGTCAGGGAAGTTTCTCGCGGTCTGGGCGGTGGCCCTGGCGACGCTGTTGGCCAATATCGTTTCGATCGTCCTCACGACGGCGGTGTCGCTCCGCTTTTTGCCGCAGGGCGAGAAACTTCTGCCGGAGGGTCATCTGCCGGTGGTGCTCACCGTGTCGCTGTTGGCGTTCATTGGCCTGTCGGCGGTGGCGGCGGCGATGTGTCTGGCCGTGACGACCGCGTCGAAAAGCGGCAAGGAGGCGCAAAACACGCTCACGCCGGTGCTGCTGTTTGCCAGCGCCCTGGCCGGTACCGGCGCGGTCAGCGATGTGGGAAGGCACATGCTTCTGCCAGTCGTGCCATTTGCCGGTCAGGTGGCACTGGCCCGGGCGACGCTCGAATCCGACGAGCGGCCGACGCAGCGGCCCGCGACCGCCGAGGATGGGTCGGTCCCGGAGACTTCCGTCGGGTTGCCGAATCGGCCGGCGACCGCAGGGGTGCTCGAACGGCTCGTTCTGCCGCTCGCCGTCTCGCTCTGTTCGTCTGCCGTGATCGTCTGGCTGCTGTTGCGCTGGACGGCAACCATGCTCACCGACGAGGAGATTTTGTTTCGTGGGCCTGACGTGGCTGGTGGCCTCCTGACGAGGCCCGGCCGCCGCCGCCGCCCTACCGTCGCGCAGGGGTTTGCAGCACTGGCCATCGGCCTCTCTGGATTGTGGTATGCCCAGGCCATTGCGCCTGCCGATTTCGCACTGGCGATTCCGGTTCAGCAGGCCGCCGCGGTGCTGATGCCGTTGGGGCTGCTGATGGCCTGGCAGCGGGTTGATCTGCGTCGCACCTTCGCACTGCGGTGGCCGGCCGCTGCAGGAGGGGGGAAGGCAGGCGCGGGCTGGAGGACAGCGGCAAGCGTGGCCGGCGCGATGCTCGTTGGCGGTGGTCTCTTCGTTGTGGGTGCCGCGGTGCTGTTGGCCGTGCGGGGAACACACGTGTCGCCGGAGGCGAAAAGTCTGGCTGAAAAACTGATCGGGATGATGCGTGACAAGCCGATATGGCTGTCGTGGTCGTTGATCGCCCTGCTGCCGGCCATCGGTGAAGAACTTCTCTTCAGGGGCTGGGTCCAGTCGGCACTCGTCGGAGCCTGGCCCAGCCGCGGTCGGCAGGTGGTGGGCGTGCTGGCGCAGGCAGCCTGTTTCGCCATCTTCCATCTTCTTCCGGAACGGATGCCACAGACCTTCGCTCTTGGGCTTGTGACAGGCGTGCTGACGCTGGCCACGCGGAGCCTGCTCCCGGCGATCGCCTGCCATGCAGCGCACAATTCGATGCCGCTGGCGCTGCTCTGGCTGGCTGGTGGGCTGTCGGGACCGGTGGACACGACTTCCGCCGCGACGGCGGCCGCCACGGGCGTGAATCTGTCTGCGGGGACGCTGCTCACGGCCTTGGCGAGCGTGGCGGTGGGCACTGCCATGATCTGGCTGGCGGTGCGCGGTCGTGCGACGACCGGACTGGTTGACCGGCGTGCCACCGGTATGTCGGCGGTCGTGCTGGCGATCGTCGTGGCAGTTGGATGTGGCCCAGCGTCGGCCGCGGACCCGGCAGCGCCGGCACCCGCCGCGGTTCCCCAGCGGTTGCGGGTGGGCGTCGTCCCGATCTCGTCCGCGGTCGAATGGAAAGGCGACAAGCCCTCGGGCGTGATGATCGATGTCTGGAACGATCTGGCGAGGCGTCTGGCTGTGGAGTCGGACTTCATCCACGTGGAAACGTTCAAACACATGATGGAAATGGTGACCTCCGGCGAGGCCGATGTGGCACTCGGGCCGATTGCGATCACCGAAGAGCGGGAGCGGTCCTTCGACCTCACTCATCCGGTCTTCCATTCGGGGTTGCGGGTCGCCGTGCGTCAGCGGAATGCATCCGGATTCATTCCCGCGATCGCCTCGTTCTTGTCGTGGGACTTGCTGCGACTGTTTGGTGTCGTGCTGGCGATGGTGATTGCTTCCGGCCACCTGCTCTGGTGGTTCGAAAGAGGTGGTAATCCGGAGTCGTTTCCACCGCAGTATCCGCGGGGCGTCTGGGAGGCCATCTGGTGGATCGCCTCGACGATCGTCGCCGGCGGCTGCGACAACAAGCACGTCGCCACCGCCCTCGGCCGAGCGATCGCGTTTACCTGGATGGTGGGCGGGATCGTGCTGCTGGCGGCGTTTACCAGCGTGCTCACCGCCACGCTGACCGCCGAACAGGTGACGGGGAAGATCCATGGGCCCAGAGACCTGACCGGTCGCACCGTCGGCTGCGTGGAGACAGCCGTCACCGTGCAGATCATCCGGCAGCGGGGCGGCGTGCCACGGGAGTTTCCCACGATGAGCGGCGCCCTCGACGCCCTGAGCACCGGGTTCGTGGACGCGGTAGTGGGAGAAAACCAGCAGCTCATGTACCTGACGAACCAGCCCGATCGACAGGGCATCAAATTGGTGGGGCCGATCTTCGAGTCGTTCGACTACGGCCTAGGGCTGCCCAATGGCAGCCCGCTCCGCGAGCCACTCAACATGGCGATCCTGCGGATGCGGGAGGACGGCACGTTCAGCCGCATCCGTGAGCAGTGGCTCGGCATTCACGACTAGGCCGCATTCGACAGACGTCGAGTGGCCCAAACCGCCGGGGGCGGTGAAAGCCTCCGACTCGGGGGCAGGATAGCCCTACTCGCTCCGGCTTCCACCGACCCCCGGCTCCCGCCGAGGGCTGCTTGCGAGTCGGTACGCCACCACCGACGGCTTCGTCATCCCTGACAAGAAGCCCCGGGTGGAAACCCGGGGACACCGGGTCGTTGGGCGATCCCGGATCTGTATGTCGGACGGGTCCGTGTGCACGCCCGGAGTCCCCCGGCTCCCGCCGAGGGCTTCTTCGAGAGGGCACCACGTCAGGCCATGATCGCCGTCACCGGCTTGGCAGGCTCGACGCCGGTGAGCTTCGCATCGAGGCCCTGATATTCGACCGTGAACTTCCCGTGGTCGATGCCCAGCAGGTGGAGCATCGTGGCATGCAGGTCGCGGACATGCACGATGTCCTTGATCGCGTTGTAGCCGAAGTCGTCAGTCTCGCCGTGGGTGATGCCCGCTTTGATGCCGCCTCCCGCCAGCGCCATGCTGAATCCCTTGATGTGGTGATCGCGGCCGATGCCATCCTTGTTGCCCTGGCCCATCGGCGTACGGCCGAATTCACCACCGATCAGAACGAGCGTCTCGTCAAGCAGGCCGCGGCGTTCGAGGTCGACGAGCAATGCTGCGGCGGCCTGATCGGTTGGCGGGCAGATCTCCTGGAGAAACGAGTCGATGCCGCTGTGATGGTCCCAGTCGCTGTGGTAGAGGTGCACGAAGCGGACGCCGCGTTCGACGAGCCTCCGGGCCATCAGGCAGTTGGTGCCGACGGTCGCCTTGCCAGGTTCGGCCCCGTAGAGGGCGAGCGTCTCGGCGGTTTCGTCGGAGAGGTCGGCGAGCTGAGGCACGCTCGCCTGCATCCGGAAGGCGAGTTCATACTGCTTCACCCGCGTGGCGATTTCGGGATCGGCAACTGAGCCGAGCCGGTGGTGTTCCAAGGCCGCCACCGTGTCGATCAGATCGCGTTGATGGGCGGCCGACACGCCGGGCGGATTGTCCACGTAATGCACGGGGGCACCGGAGGTGGTGAACTCGACCCCCTGAAACTGGCCTGGCAGGAAGCCCGAGTGCCATTGCCGCGCGGCGATCGGCTGCGGGTTGCGTCCCACCTTGCTCGTCATCACCACGAATCCGGGCAGGTCGTCAGCCTCGCTGCCGAGGCCATAGGTCACCCAGGCCCCCATGCTCGGCCGACCCGAGAGCGCCGTGCCGCAGTTCATGAAGGTGTGGGCCGGATCGTGGTTGATCTGCTCGGTCACCATGCTCCGCACGATTGCCAGCTTGTGGGAGAGACCGCCGAGCTTCGGTAGCAGGTCGCTGACAAGGGCGCCTCCTTCGCCACGCTGCGAAAATCCCGTCCTTGGCCCGAGGCAGACGAGCTTCTTTCCCTGCAGCTGCGCGATCGGCTGGCCGGCTGTCACGCTCTCCGGCATGTCCTGCCCGTCACGCTGGGCGAGTACCGGCTTGTAGTCGAAGGTTTCCAGGTGGCTCGGACCGCCGGCGAGGCAGAGGAAGATCACCGATTTGGCGCGCGGGGGATGATGCAGTGGATAGACCGCGCCTGAAGCGCGACCGGCCAGAGCCAAACTGGCCGGGGATGGCGAGCCCGCAGCCAGACCGTCTCGGGCCAGGAGTCCGGAGAGCGCGGCACCGCCGAGCGAGAGCCCGGCGCGGGCCAGGAAGGTACGTCGCTGGATCGAGAGAGGATCATTCATGGCTAATATCTGGCGATGGCCTCGTGAAGATTCAGTACGGCGCGGGCAGCCGAAGTCCACGCGGCCAATTCCAGCGGGTCGAGAGTCGTGTCGAGTGGTGCGATGCCGACGGCGAGGAGCTTGCTTGCCGACTCGGGGTCGGCCTTGAATTCGTCGCGCCGCCTCTCCAGCAGCCCCTTGGCGAGGGCGAGTTCGGTGGCATCCGGTCGGCGGGACAGCACCCGCCTCCAGAGGAACGCGATGCGGTCGTCGTCGGCCGCTCCACCCTGCAGCAAGGCGAGTTCCGCCAGCATGCGAGCCGCCTCGACGAAGGTCGGATCGTTCAAGAGCACGAGCGCCGCCTTTGGCGTGTTCGACCGCATCCGCGTGGCGGTGCATTCTTCGCGGGTGGGCGCGTCGAACGCCAGCAATTGAGGGTGGAGGAACATCCGCTGCCAGTGCACGTAGAGCCCGCGTCGCCACTGACTGCTATCGGTGTCGGCTGGATATTCCCGCTGCGGGAAGTTCAAGTGCTTGTAGTAACCCGCTGGCTGATAGGGATGCACGCTCGCCCCACCGAGCTGTTCACGCAGGAGCCCGCTGGCAAAGAGAGCGGTGTCACGGACGCCCTCGGCCGGCAGTCGCCAGCGGCCCTGGCGGGCAAGTAGCCGGTTGTCGGGATCCCGGGCCAGCAGTTCGTCAGACACGGATGATGACATCCGGTAGGCACGGCTCGTCACAATCGTGCGGAGGAGCTTTCTCAGGTCCCAGCCCTGCTGCATGAACTCAAGCGATAGCCGGTCGAGCAGTTCCGGATGGTCGGGCAACTCACCCTGACCACCGAGGTCACCGGTACTGCGGCAGAGCCCCGCGCCGAAGAGCAAAGCCCAGATACGGTTGGCTGTTACGCGGGCGGTGAATTCGCCCACGCCCCCGGCGGTGACGGGCGATACCAACCAGCGGGCCAGATCGGCACGGCTGGGCCGCCCATTCACGCCAACGCTCCCGAGAAACGCAGGAACGGCTGGTTCGACCAAGGGGCCTGTCTCGTCCATCCAGTTGCCCCGGGGCAGGATGCGGACGTCACGAGGCTTCTCAAGCGACTTCGTGACCATCAGTCTCCGCGCGAGACCCGCGCGTTCAAGCTGGAGCTTATCGCGTTCGATGCGGCTGCCAACGACGGTCTCGGGCTCGGGCTCCGACGGTTGGGCTCGGGGCGGTAGCACGAGTGGCGGCAGCTGGGCTTCGAGCGAGTGGATGCGGGCATCGAGTTCGGCGGCGCGGTCGCGGTCGAACGGCCCGACGACCTTCATCTCGGGCTCCCGCCTCGTCGGGATCGAATTGAGGTTCTTGCCGCCGAAGCCCCCTTTGTCCAGGTGTTTCTCGTCGTCGATGTCGGCGAAGAACGCGCCGAGCGCATGGAAGTCTTTCGCGGTGTAGGGATCGTATTTGTGGTCATGGCACTGGGCGCAGCCGATCGTTGCCCCCATCCATACTCCCGACACGTTGCGGATCCGGTCGGCCTGGTAGATCGCTCGGTATTCCTTCAGCTGCAGGCCCCCTTCGTGGGTCGTCTGCAAGAGCCGGTTGTAGCCACTCGCCAGGACCGGATCGTCGGGGTGTTCGCCGCCGGCCGGGCCGACGAGATCGCCCGCGAGCTGCAAAACGGTAAAGCGGTCGAACGGAACATTGTCGAGGAACGCCTTGATGACCCAGTCACGGTAGGGTGAGGCGTTGTGATCCTGGTCGCCGTGGTAGCCGACGGTGTCGGCGTACCGGACGAGATCGAGCCACCAGGCGGCCAGCCGCTCGGCATGCCGCGGCGACGTGAGGAGCCTGTCGATCAGCTTCTCATAACGATCGGGATCGGTGTCGGCGCGATAGGCGTCGACCTCGCCCGGCGATGGCGGCAGCCCGGTGAGGTCGAACGTCACGCGACGGAGGAGCGTGACCGGATCGGCATCGGCGGCGGGCGTGAGGTTTTCCGACTCGAGGCCGCTGAGGACAAAGGCGTCGATCCAGTGGGCCGGCCAGTCGGTCTGCCGGATCGGCGGAGGGACATGCTGCTGGGGAATAACGAACGCCCAATGCGGCGAGTAGGGGGCTCCAGCCGCGATCCACTTGGCGAGCGTCTCCTTCTGCGCCTCTGAGAGCAGATGGTTGCTCTCGGGCGGCGGCATCAGCGAGTCGGGGTCGGTCTCGCGAATGCGGGCAATCAAGAGGCTCTCGTCCGGCCGGCCCGGCACGATGGCTCGCGCACCGCTGTCGAGTTCGGCGGTGGCTGCCGTCCTTTCGTCGAGCCGGAGGCCACCGCGGCGGTCGTGCTCGTCAGGGCCGTGGCAGGCGAAGCAGTTGTGCGACAGAATCGGCCGGACGTCCCGCGTGAAGTCGGGAACCGTGTCTGCCCCGCAGGCTGCCGTTACCCCCCACATCGCGGAGAGGGCCAGCCAGACCAGCAGGACTGGCTTCGTGCGGACAGGGGTCTGTCCGAGCAATCCAGGGGGGCTCGCCATGGCCGCGGTCACCGGTGGTGGCGGGGGATTCGCAAAGCTGCAACGCCGTATTCTAGCTTCCTGGGGTGGGGAATGCCGCCGCAATTCGCTCGTTGACGGTGCCAGTCTGGGCAACTAGATTCTGGCGAGATTCCCGCGAGTTTCCCGGTCAAAAAAGGCTGGGTTCCCTGCTTTCCCGTTCCTTCCCCGCTACGAAAGGTTTCGACCAGCCCATGGCCACCACTCTCGGCAAGAAGTCCTCCAAGCCTGTGACCACCAAAAGCGGGAAGCCGGGCAAGATGATTTATTACTTCGGTGCCAAGAAGTGCGACGGCGACGGCACGATGAAGTCGCTGCTCGGTGGCAAGGGGGCCAACCTCGCCCAGATGACCAAGATCGGCCTTCCGGTGCCCCCGGGATTCACGATCACGACCCAGGTCTGCATCGACTACTACACGCACGGCAAGAAGTTCCCGAAGGGCCTCGAAGACGACGTCGCCTCCGCCATGAAGCTCATGGAGAAGGAGACGGGCAAGAAATTCGGCGATCCGAAGAACGCCCTGCTTGTGAGCGTTCGTTCCGGTGCCCGTGACAGCATGCCGGGCATGATGGACACGATCCTGAACCTCGGCCTGAACGACGACACCGTGAAGGGGCTCGCCGCCGCCACCGGCAATCCCCGGTTTGCCTACGACTCCTACCGTCGCTTCATCCAGATGTACGGCGACGTGGTGATGGGAGTGCAGAAGCGGCACGAGAACGAGCACGATCCCTTCGAGGAGACGATGGAGGGGCTCAAGCACCAGCTCGGCGTCCACAACGATACCGACCTCACCGAGGAACACCTCCGCGAGCTGATCAAGCGGTACCTGACGCTCATCAAGCAGCGGACCGGCAAGGGCTTCCCACAGGATCCGTTTGCGCAGCTCATGGGCGCCGTCGGCGCTGTCTTCGGCAGCTGGATGAACGAGCGGGCTATCCTCTACCGCCGCAAGTACAAGATCCCCGACGAGTGGGGCACCGCCGTCAACGTGCAGAGCATGGTGTTCGGCAACATGGGCGACGACTGCGCGACCGGCGTGGCCTTCACTCGTGACCCCGCCACCGGCGAGGACACCTTCTACGGCGAGTATCTCGTCAACGCGCAGGGCGAGGACGTTGTCGCCGGCGTGCGGACGCCCAAGCCCGTGGCCGAGATGAAGCACGAAGCGATGTTCTCCGGCACCTACAAGGAGCTGGAGAAGGTCCGCCAGACTCTCGAGAAGAAGTTTGGCGACGTGCAGGACTTCGAGTTCACGGTCGAGAAGAAGAAGCTCTACATGCTGCAGACGCGGCACGGCAAGCGGACAGCCTTGGCCTACGTGAAGATTGCCCACGACATGGTGAAGCAGAAGCTGATGTCGGCCGAGCACGCGATCCAGTCGGCCGACCCCGACGCCCTGTCGCAGCTCCTGGCCCCGATCTTCGACCGTGCCGACTACGCCGCTGCCAAGAAGAGCACCCGGCTCCTGACCACGGGCCTGCCTGCCGGCCCCGGTGCCGCCACCGGGCAGCTGGTGTTCACCGCCGCCAAGGCCGAGGAGCTGGCCAACAAGGGCATCAAGGTGGTGCTCGCCCGCGTCGAGACGAGCCCCGAGGATCTCCGCGGCATGATCGCCGCCGAGGGCATCCTCACCAGTCGCGGCGGCGTGTCGAGCCATGCGGCGCTCGTGGCCCGGCAGATGGGCAAGGTGTGCGTCGCCGGTGCCGGTGCGGTCCAGATCGACTACGCGAAGGGCACGCTCACCTGTTCAGGTCAGAAGCTCAAGGAAGGCGACGCGATCTCGATCAACGGCTCGACGGGCGAGGTGTTCGCCGGTGCCATCAAGACTGCCGATAGCGAGCTGAAGCAGGTGTTGATCGCGAAGACGATGAAGCCGGCCGACTCGGAGGTCTTCCAGTATTACGACTTCATCATGAAGCTTGCTGACAAGTACCGCAAACTTGGCATACGGACGAATGCCGACACGCCGGAGCAGGTTCGTCACGCGATCGCCTTCGGCGCCGAGGGCATTGGCCTGACGCGGACCGAGCACATGTTCTTCGAGGGCGATCGCATCGACGCGATGCGAGAGATGATCTTGGCCGAGAACGAGGATGACCGCCGCAAGGCGCTCGCCAAGCTGCTTCCCTACCAACGGGACGACTTTGAAGGCATCTTCAAGGCCCTCGACGGCCGGCCGGCCACGATCCGCTTCCTCGACCCGCCGCTGCACGAATTCGTGCCGCACGACGAGAAGGCCCAGGCCGACCTCGCCAAGAAGCTAAAGCTGCCCGTCGAGACGGTGAAGGCCCGCGTGCACGCCCTGCACGAGTTCAACCCGATGCTCGGCCACCGCGGCTGCCGCCTGGGTGTCAGCTACCCCGAGATCTCGGAGATGCAGGCCCGCGCGGTCTTCGAGGCCGCGGCAAAGGTGCAAAAGGCCGGCATCAAGGTGAAGCCGGAGATCATGATCCCGCTCGTCGGCTTCAAGAAGGAACTCGACAACCAGGTGGAGATCGTGCACCGCGTTGCCGAGAAGGTGCAGAAGGAGACCGGACAGAAGATCAAGTATCTCGTCGGCACGATGATCGAGATCCCGCGCGGCGCCCTCACGGCCGACGAGATCGCGGAGACGGCTGAGTTCTTCTCCTTCGGCACCAATGATCTCACCCAGACCTGCCTCGGCATGAGCCGCGACGACATGGGTTCATTCCTGCAGAAGTACACCGACGAAGGCATCTTCAAGGCCAATCCGTTCGCGTCGATCGACGCCACTGGCGTAGGCCAGTTGATCCAGATCGCCGTGGAACGCGGCCGCAAGACGCGGAAGGACCTCAAGCTCGGCATCTGCGGCGAGCACGGCGGCGATCCCCACTCGGTGCTGTTCTGCCACCACGTGGGGCTCGACTACGTGAGCTGCTCTCCGTTCCGCCTGCCGGTCGCCCGGCTGGCCGCGGCTCAGGCAGCGCTCGGCAAGACGTACTAGCTTCACGCGAAACATCGGCATCCTGCCGATTTTCGCTTGGCGGGCCTCCGCCCGCTGGTGCTAGCCGGGCATCGTGCCCGGCCGGTCAGGCAAAACCTGGCCGGCGTTGGGGTTCGCGAGGAGTGTTGACGCGCTGGCGGTCCGTTTCCCGCTGCTGTATCCGTGAGGGGTTGCTCATGTCCCGAGAGCCGGCGTTGCTGACCAGCGTAGGCAGGATGCCGGAGCGCAGTCAGCATCGAGTGAGCGAAGGGCAGGATGCCCGTAGCGAACGTCCGGCGACGGGGCGTGGGCAGCCCCGAACCGTCGCACCGGCGGCCGAGGCAGAACGAGACACGGCAAGTTAAAAACGTGTCCCCACGGGGATCCGGCGTTGCTCGGGCAACGATCCGCCGTAGGCGGCTTGGTCGACGTAGCGAACGTCCGGCGACGGGGCATGGGCAGCCCCGAACCGTCGCTGCGGCATACTGTGTGAACACAGGCGACCCGGTACATTCATCCCATGCCGCTCTCGCCCGAAGCCCTGACGCTGGCACCGATCCTCGTGATCGTTGTTGTGCTCTGGATTACCGAGGCCCTGCCGCTGGCGGTCACGGCGCTCCTCGGGGCCGTGGCCTGCGTGGTGGCGGGAGTGGCACCAGCAAAGGAGGTGTTTCGTCCCTTTGCCGACCCGCTGATCTTCCTGTTCATTGGCTCGTTTCTGATCGCGGAGGGAGTCCGGCTGCACCGGCTCGACCGTCGGCTGGCCTACGGTGTCTTGTCGGTGCCCTGGATCGGTGAACGGCCGGCGCGGATCCTTGGGGCTGTGGCGGTCGTCTCGGTGTTGATCAGCGCCTTCATTTCCAACACCGTGACGGCGGCCATGATGATGGCCATCGTGACGGGCATTCTCGGCGCCGTGGAGGCTGGCGCCCGTGAGCACGGCAAACCGCCCGCTCCGACCTTTGCCACCAGCCTGTTTCTCTGCGTGGCGTTGGCGGCGTCGATCGGCGGCCTGGCTACGCCGATTGGCACGCCGACCAACCTGATCGGGCTTGCCTTCATCCGAGACCAGGTGGGCGTCCAGGTTTCCTTTCTCGGCTGGTGCGCGATTGGCATACCGCTCGTCGCCATCTTGGCGACGCTGGCGGTCGCGGTGCTCACGCGGATGTTTCCGGCGGGTGTCGAGCAGCTCGAAGGGGTCGGCAGCTACGTGGCGGCCGAACGGAGGCGTCTTGGCCCGTGGACGGTGGGTCAAAAATCGGTGGCCGCCGCCTTTGCCCTCACGGTTGCCCTCTGGATGCTGCCGGGCGTATTGCTGTTACTGCTGGGGGCATCGCATCCGCTTTGTGTCTGGATGGGAAAGCGGCTTCCCGAGGGTGTCGTTGCGCTGATCGGCGCCATCCTGCTTTTCCTATTGCCGGGTGATCTCGACGAGGGTGGCCGGCGGCGGCGGGCCCTCGTATGGCGGGAGGCCCGCATCGACTGGGATATCGTCCTCCTCTATGGCGGCGGCATGGCACTCGGTGAGCTCTGTTTTTCCACAGGGCTTGCCGGGGCCATCGGACAGTCGATCACCGGCTGGATTCCTGCCGGCGACTGGAGTGGCCCGGTGCTCGTGGCCGTCGCGGCTGTCGTGGCGGTCGTGACCAGCGAATTCACGAGCAACACGGCCAGTGCCAACATGGTCGTTCCGGTCGTGATCGCCCTGGCCCGGGCCACGGGCTCTGATCCGCTCTGGGCGGCGCTCGCTGCCACCTTTGCCTCGAGCCTCGGCTTCATGATGCCCGTGAGCACCCCGTGCAATGCCATCGTCTATGGTTCGGGCAGGGTTCCATTACGGGCGATGATGGCCAGTGGTGCCATCATCGACGTGGTAGGAGTCATCACGGTCACGGCGGCGATGTTGCTGGCATCGCGATTCTGAGCAGGCCGGGTTGAGGCCGGCGTTTCTCCACTCCCCTCACAACGATACCGCGGTCCGGCCGGTGCATGCCTTCCGGCCGGACCGCGTCAGGGGGATCGTCCTCCGTTGCCACGCAGGTGTCGCGGCGATGGGGCTTCGGGACTCGGGCGGGGCGGGCCGCGGGTCGCTCTAGAAGCCTCCCTCGATCGCCGCGCCGCACTGGTGGCAGCGGGGTTGCACTGGCGGGACGGGCGACGGCAAATAGCCCTCCCTGCACATGGCGTGGAGTCGTGGCAGGCAGGGCGGCAGCGTCACGCAGGGGCTGTGCTTCGCGTGCAGCTGCTGGAAGGGGTGCGCCTGGAAGACACTCGAGCCTCTGCAGGTTGGCTGCGGTTGGCCGCACGGGTTTCCCCGCACGTTGCTATGCCATGGCGGCTGCTGCCATGACTGTTGCGGCTGTCCGCCGCGGCATCCGCAGTCACCAGGCGGGCTGGCCGCCGCTGCTGAATCCATTGGGGACTCCGTCACCATCATCGATTCACCGGACAGTCCGCCCTCGATCTGGGCGGCCACCGCGGTAAAGGACGACGAGGCCGCGGCGAATGCTGCGACGGCGAACAGCAGCGGGCGGGCAATACGCACGAATCAGGCTCCCCAAGATGGCGTCGGACAGACTCCACGATCCACAGGAGATGTTTCGTCGCGGAGGAACTGCCGAGATGAGAGGCCGGGCAAACAGGTGGGGCCGTATGATGTGAAACGAAGATACTGCCGGATGCTTGACACCTATAGGCATTGCGGTAATATATGCAAATGGATTGCACCAAGGCTTTGCTCCCGCTGGTTTTGCGTACGCCCCGCAGACTTTTCCTCTGGAGTTTGAGTCATGACACGCTCCCGCCGCGGCTTCACGTTGGTCGAACTGCTCGTGGTGATCGCAATCATCGGCACGCTTATCGGCCTCCTGCTGCCCGCTGTGCAGTCGGCTCGTGAGGCGGCCCGCCGCATGCAGTGCACCAACAATCTCAAGCAGCAGGGCCTCGCCCTGCACCAGTACCACGACTCCCGCAAGACGTTGCCGGAGGGATGGCTCTCTGATCCGGCAGGCAGTCCTCCCGACAACGCGAACGCTCAGAAGGGTCGCGGCTGGGGTTGGTCGTCTCGCCTCCTGCCCTTCATGGAGGAGGGTCCTTTGTCCACGAGCATCGTGACCACGGGTTCGATCGCCGCGACGTCCTATTCCGTCCGAGAAGCAGTGATCTCGGTATTTCTTTGCCCATCCGATGCCACTGCCGGCAGTCCCACGTTTCTGCCCGGCGCCGCAACCTCGACTGCCAACGACCAACTGGGCCCCGACAAGGTGCCCGGTAGCACGAAATTTTCGCGATCCAACTACCTCGGGATGTTTGGTTCCAACGGCTGGGAGGACGAGGATCACGATAACAACGGCACAATTGACGAACCTGGCGAGCCGTACGATGGAAACGGAATGTTCTTCGCAAACAGCCGGATGCCGTTCCGTCATATCACCGACGGCTTGAGTAAGACGATCATGGTTGGCGAACGCGATTCACGCGTGGGCGGCAGTCTCTGGATAGGCATGGTGGCGGAATTGGCCGAGCCGATCGGCCGCGTGGTGGCCCATGGTCATCATCCGCCCAATGGCAAGTCTGATTTTCAGCACTTTGGAGACTTGTCGAGTCGGCATCCTGGCGGAGCCAGCGTCATCTACGCCGACGGCCACTGCGATTTCATCGCGGATGGAATCGACCTGCTCGTCTACCAGCGGATGTGTTCGCGAAATGAGGGGAATTGACCCTCTGGCGATCCCGGCTAGTCGAGGGCCACGTCGTCGACCCGATAGCCCTCGAGCGAATCGCGCGTGGCGATCACGATGAAGCCATCATTGCCGTCGCGGTAGCCGCCGATGCCCACCAGCGGTGCGCCGTGGCGATAGCGGTCGACGACGCGGCCGTCGGCCCAGGCGACGGTCACCGAACCATCTGGAGCGGCGATGATCCACTGCCGACGCGGCGTGCCGAGAAGATCGGCCCAGGCCACCGGTTCGATCGGTCCATCGCGGTGCACGCCGTCGGGCAGGGCGAGTTCCCAGAACTGTTCGGCGGCAGGTCCGAGCCCGACAGCCATGTTCTGGCCCACTCGCGGACTGGCGAGTCCCACGAAGGCCCAGCCGCCATTGGGCGACACGGGCCCAGCGAAGAGTGAATGGATCGCTGGGCTTCCATTCCAATCCGGCTGCGGGTGGTCAGTTGCCGGCCCTTCCACAGGCAGCGCGTTCGCCCCCCTCCCCTCCATGGTCACCGGTACGAGCCTGCCGTGGCCGTTGATACAGATCAGCCCGCGGCCTCCGTCCTGGTGCGGTGCGTCTGGCACCACATCGAGCACCGTATCGAAGGAACGCTCCCGCCACAGCCGGTGGCCGTCGAGACTGGCTGCCTGCACGCCCACGGTGCCGTGATAGGCAACAATGATTTCCGGAGTGCCGTCAGAATTGAGATCGACGAGTTGGGCGGTCCTGATCCCGGCGTGGGGCGGGCTCTCCCACGCGGGATAGGTGGCGTGCAGATGCCACGCCTCATCGAAGACAAAGACCTGCTGGCCGCCACGGTTACCGCCGAGCCACCACCGCTTGCCGGTGGCATCAACGGCCGTCCGCAGGAAGCCGACGGCGGCATCCGCCGGCAGATCGAGCTCATGCCGGGCGAGTTCGCGGCCACTTGGGTCGAGTATGACCACCGTCCTCCAGCCATCGAGAGCGACGATCCTGCTACCGGCTGGATCGTCGACGCAGACGACATTTCCAGGTATGGCAATGTTCTCCGCCCGCCAGGCCCGCACGAGCTTGAACCGGTCGGGCTGCCGACGGGGCGCGATCTGCTGCTGTGGCAGCCGCTCCGCCATGCCGCCCCCGGCCACCCTCTCGAGCACCTCGTGGTACTCGCGCATTCGGGTCTCGAAGCGATCACGAAGGAGCGGTCCGGTGGGCGTGCCAGCGGCCACCGCAGCAAGCGTTGTGGCGATGTCGTCGCCTACGCGGTGATCATGGGCCATGAGGACGTCGGCGACGGTGCCAACGGGGGTGAGCACCACGACGGCGGGAAACGTCTCGATCTCGAAGGCGGTCGCGGCGACGCTCCGCGGATCGCGAAGGATGGTTCCTGCCCCCTTCCATTGCGTGACGAGCTCGCGCAGGGTGTCGCCCGGCACATCAGTCTCATCTACGCTCACCGTAAAGTGCTTTACAGGCACCGCTGGGGCGGCCGTGCCGTCGGCTGCGGCTGCAGCGGTGAACGCCTCCACCGCTCTGGCCACCTGCGGCATCGACTGCCTGCAGGCGTCGCAGCCGGTGTGAAAAAACTCGAGCACCACCACCGAGCCGGCCAGGCTCTCGCTCGACACTGTCGCACTGTCGAGGTCGGCAAGCACGAAAGGAGCGGCTGGCGTGCCGATAAGCGCACTTGGCGGCAGTGGCGTCGTCGGCGGCTCCAGCCGATCCACGCGGCTGGCTCCCGAGGGCACCTCGAATGCGAAGGTCTCTGAAGGCACGGTTGCCGGAAACTGTGCCTCCAGGAAATCGACGATGACCGACAGCCCGCTGACGGGACCGCCCTGCTGCGCGAGGAACTGCCCGTAGGCCGTAGTGGGCAGCGACATTCGCCGAAGTAGCTTTGACTTCCGGTCGATCCAGAGCACGAGCGGCCCGTCGGGTTTGGTTATCGTCACGACCGTGCAGGCGTGGCCTTCGATCGGCTCAGTACCCGTGATCCGTGGCGTGTCGATGGCATCGGCGATGATCAGGTCGACTGTGTCTTCGGACAGGAGCAGCGGCAGTTGCGTCGGGCAACCTGCTGCCCCCTCGGATAGCGTCAGACGAATCTGCTCGTCGGCAAAAAGCTGGTTGAGCGTGAGCGGGCTCTTCACGGGCTCTTCCCGCACCTGGCCTGGCACGGTGCTTGCAGCGGCGCGGAGCGACGTGCCATCTGCCGCGATCTGCGTGTCGTAGCAGTCGATCCGCAGCCGAGCGGGCCGCTCGAATGCCACACGGAACGGGATCGTCTGCTCGACCACCGTGCCGTCACGCGTATAGCGGATATGGACGGTGGCATTGTCGGAATAAGCCTTCGCGGTCAGGTAGGCGCGACTCATGTCGTCGAGCAGTCCACGCGGATCGGTCGCGCAGCCCGTGGAGCACACCGACGGCAGGCACGCGAGGAGGAGGAAGAAGAACCGTCGCAGCAGGGATGGGGAGGTGGTGTTCATCGACGCATCATCGCGAAAACGTCGCTGACACGGCCAGAGCATTCGGCCCACTCGTCTGCACGGCAAAGCACCGGGTACTATGGAGCGAAAGGAAATGTTCCCCGTGAAATGTATTAGGCTCGATTACGGCGCCGACGATCCGCTCCTTCTGGAGGTCGACGACGATGTGCTTGTCGCCGATTGTCGCGGCCCGGAAGGCGTCGTGGGTGAGGCCGCCCGGCAACTGGTCACAGCGGCACTTGCTTCGGCGACGGCGGGCCCGCCGCTGGAATCGCACGTGGTGCCGGGCGATCGGGTGGCCATTGGACTGACCGGCGATCTGCCGCAGGCGGCTGAGATCGCCACGGCGACGGTTGAGCGGCTCATCTCCGCTGGGATCGATCCAGTCGACATCAGCCTGCTCCACGCCCCGCCGCTTGTCGGCGCCGCTTCGCCTCTGGGCGTTGCCGCAGCGGGAATCGTTGCGGTCGACTTCGATCCGGCGGTCGAGCCGCAGACCTCCTACATGGCTGCGGATGAGGCGGGTCGAGCGATCCATTTGGCCCGAGGACTGGTGGATGCCGATGTGGTGGTGAGCATCGGCCAGTATCGCTGGGATGCCGCCTGTGGTGCCGGTTCGTTCGAGGGCGAGCTCTGGCCGACGTTCTCAAGGCGGTCGTGCCGAGAGGAGCTCGTGCGGTCGTTGGCCACACGGGGCCGACGGGCGGTCGACGCCTGGAAGACGAGTAATCAGGAGGCCACCTGGCAGCTAGGAGTCTGCGCGAACCTGCGACTCGTCGCTGGTCGGGGTGACACGCTCGCCGCCGCAGCCTTTGGCCTGCCCGATGCCGCGACGCGACGGGCAAGGAAACTCGCCGCGGGCTGGAGGCCTAAGGTCCATGGCACGGCCATGTTGACGATCGCATCGCTTTCAAATCCCCGCGGAGGTCTCGCCATGCTCCTCCGGGCCGTGGCCGCCGCGGCTCGTGTGACGCACCCTGGCGGCACCATCTGCGTTGCAAGCAGGTTGGCCGAGCGTCCGGGGGTGATCTTCGCGCGGTGGCGTGAGGGAGCGCCGATCGACGGGCTTGTCCGCGAGGCGGTGGGCACGGGTGACCAGAACCTGATTGTCGATGCGTTCCAGACGCGATTCTTTGCCCGCGCCCTCGGGGATCGGCGGCTCGTGCTCCTTTCCGATCTGGACGAGGCGACGGTCGAGGAATTGGAGCTTGGCTTCGCCGCGACCCCTGAAGTGGTCGAACGACTCGCCCACCGCGGTGAGAGCGTCGTCGTGTTGCACGAGGCCGACCGGATGCTGCCGCGGCTGATCTGAGGCCGTGGTCTGAGAATCGACGGTGACCTGCCGCGTTGTCGCGTTAGAAACGATAACACGTGTCTCGTGATCCAAACCGCCGGGGGCGGTGAAAGCCTCCGACTCGGGGGCAGGATAGGCCTACTCGCTCCGGCTTCCCCCGACCCCCGGCTCCGTTCGCGAGTCAAATAAGCCGTTCCAGCGAAACTAGATGCGCTCTAGTGCCGCGGTGCTGCATGGCTGCGGAATGTGCCGGGGCCGAGCGGACCCCAGTGCCTTGAATCCCGGCTGGCAGACGGAAAATCCCCGAGCACAAAAAAACGATCGGGACCAAGCTGCCACTCGACGACGCCGTCAGCGGCCGGGCGATAGAGGATGTCCCGCCAGACGATCACGTGTTCGATCATGTCATCGGCAGTGTTGTGTTCCACTGGCACGCCGGCCACCGTGAGCCCGAGCGCGAGCGATAGGCGTTCTGCATCGTCATCATGTGTGTCGGCTTCCGCGAACTTCGGCCAGGGTTCGACGACGTCCCAATACGGTGGAGTGTGCGGCGGCAGGCAGGAACGATTGAGTTTCGACCCATCGTCGGCATCGGTGATCGGCCATGCCGCACCGACGAGATGGCCATCGAGCCGGCCGGCCACGAGGGCGTAGTGGCCCGCGGCCTCGATTCGCCAGGGCACGACAAAATCGCCGACGCGGATCCGGGCACGGACAGGCTCCCCGGCCGCTGGTGCGGCCCGGAGGAAAAGTACCACAGCTAGCCCACGATCGCGTACTGGCAGCAGCATCCGGCTCTCCGCTGGCGCCCATGTCGCGTCATCGAAGATCACCGGCGTCGGTACGGTTCTCTGCCATCGCCCGCCCTCGGCATCATCCGCGTCGGTATGGAGAGTCACTCCATCGACGGCCGAAGCCGTTTCCGCGAGCAAGTGGGGCGGCGCAATGAATGTCTGGCCTCCGATGGTCAGGTCGCCATCCCGGATTGAGACGGTTTCGCCCGGGAGACCGACGACCCGTTTGATGGCGGAAGTACCGTCCGGCAATTCGATGATCCAGCGCTCTCCCCGCTGCGGCCGGCGAAGCCGATCGAGCACTGGAAACCAGCCGGTCGCAATGACATCGCCCGGCTGCAGACCAGGCGCCATCGACACGCCATCCACCACATGCCGTCGAGGCGGCGCAAACGCCGCCAGACAGCAGAGAATGGCAACGGCGCACGCCGCTGACCGCATCAGCCCACGGTGACCCACTGGTGGCTCTTGGCGCTGGACAGCACCGCGTCACAGACCTTCTGGGTTTCGAGCGCATCCCGGAAGGTCGGATGCGCGGGCTGCTTCTTCGCGTAGGCCTCGAGGAAGTCGGCAACCTGATGGACGAAGCTGTGTTCGTAGCCGATTGCCAGGCCGGGCACCCACCACTTATCCATGTAGGGGTGATCGCTGTCGGTCACGTGAACGCTCTTCCAGCCCCGCATCGGGCCATCATCCTTGTAATCAAACACCTGCAGCCGGTGGAGATCATGAAGATCCCACTTCAGGCTCATGTTCTCACCATTGATCTCGAACGTGTAGAGCGCCTTGTGGCCGCGGGCATAGCGGGTGCTCTCGAAGAGCCCCAGTGACCCGTTCTTGAAGTGGCAGAGGAAGGAGCAGGCGTCGTCGATGCTGACCTTCTCCATCTTGCCGGTGAGTTGGTGCTTTCGTTCCTTTACGAAGGTCTCGGTCATGGCGGTGACGTCGTTCACCGAGCCGTTGAGCCAGATCGCCGTGTCGATGCAGTGGGCGAGCAGGTCGCCCGTCACGCCCGAGCCGGCGGCCGCGGCGTCGAGCCGCCAGAGGGCCGCGCCACCCTGCGGCAGGTCGGCGTTGATCGTCCAGTCCTGGAGAAAATTGGCACGGTAGTGGAAGATTCGGCCGAGCTTTCCACTGTCGATGATGTTCTTCGCGAACGTCACTGCCGGGATGCGGCGGTAGTTGTACCAGACCGTATTCGGCACGCCGGCCTTCTCGACGGCGGCGCACATCTTTTCCCCCTCGGCCACGTCCATCGACAGCGGCTTCTCGCAGAGGATCGCCTTGCCATGCTTGGCCGCCTCGATGGCGATCTCGGCGTGGAGGTTGTTGGGCGTGCAGATGTCGATGGCGTCGATGTCATCGGCGGCGACGAGCTTCCGCCAGTCGGTCTCGACCCGCTTGTAGCCCCAACGATCGGCAAAGGCCTTGGCCTTGGCGGGATCACGGGCGGCCACGGCCTGCAGCACTGGCAGGTATTCGAGGTCGAAGAAGTCCTTGACGCGGTTGTAGCCGTTGGAGTGGGCGCGGCCCATAAAGCCGTAGCCGATCATGCCGATGCGGAGGGGTTTTGCCATGGGAGGGGTCCTTCGTGGTGGTGGTGAGAGGGTGGTGATGAGCCGTGTGGAGTGGTCCGGTTCGGGGACGGCAGAAGTCTCGTCGCGGAGGCCGCGGAACCCGCGCGGCCTAACGCTCCTCGAGCTTCCGCCGATCCCCGCACCTCGCCGGTGATTCGTTCACATTGATCGAGTCCGCTCTTCGCTCGTTCCAGTCCCTAGTTCCAGCCGTGGGCGTCTCTGACCGCGATCATGGTCTTCAGGATGGTGTTCCAGGTGGCCCGATTTTCCAGGGTCGAGTTCGGGAACATGCAGCCGTCCCAGCAGATGTGCTGGATGCCACGCTTGGCCGCGCCCTCGAGCCAGTAGCCGGAGCACTTCACGATGTCGAGCTTGCCGTTGGGGTCGTCGGCCCGGCAGTGCTTGCCCGTCTTATCGTGCGCACCGGCGCCGTGCACCTCGCCGTCGTTCTGAGCCACGTGGAAGTCGATCGTCCACGGGCGGAGCTTGTCGGTCATCTGCTTGTAGGCGGCATAGAACTCCGCCTCCGTGTAGCCGGGCTTCACAAGCGCATATTCCGGAGCGTTATAGCCGAGCAGGTAGAGATAGGTGTGGGCCAGGTCGGCCTGGAACCCGAGCGTGTCGGGCATGCCCACCTCCTCGAGCAGGTCCAGGATGTCCTTCCATGAGTGCATCCCGGCCCAGCAGATCTCTCCCTCGGCAGCCAACCGCTGGCCATTGTCGTGCGCGATCTTGGCCGCCTCGCGGAACGTCTCGGCGATCTTCGCCGTGTTGGCCTTGGGATTCTCCCGCCACTTGTTGACGCCGAATTCCGCAGAGTCGATTCGGATCACGCCATACTTCCGCACGCCGTGCTTCTCAAAAACCTTCGCGATCCGGCAGGCCATCTTCACCGCAGAGAGAAACTTCTCCTTCGCGGCGGCATCGCCCATCGCCGAGTCGCCGACGGTGCCCGGCCAGACCGGCGCCACGAGCGAGCCGACCGTGAAGCCGTGCGATGCGATCTTGTCAGCGATCACCGTCAGTTCCGCGTCGCTCGCTTCGGGGTTCGTGTGCGGCAGGAAGAGGAAGTAGTCGATGCCATCGAACTTCTGGCCGTTCACATTCGCAGCGGCGGTCAGTTCCAGCATCCGATCGAGGCTGATCGGCGGCTCCTGGCCGGCGTCGGTGCCCTTGCCGACGAGGCCGGGCCACATGGCGTTGTGAAGTTTGGGGGCTGTGTGCGTTGGCATCGCATGGTTCCTCGAAGGGATGATTACTGGGCTGGTTGATCGTGCGCCGCCGGGCTTGGCAGCTGTCTCCTCGCGGAGGCCGCGGAACCCGCGCGGCCTAACGCTCGTCGAGCAGCTGCCAATCCCGGCTGCCTCATGATGGGTTCCGCTCTCCGCGTTCCTCTGACCGTTTTCTCACGCCTTCCTTCCATGCTTGGGGAGGTCGGCGTGGACGTCGGGGCCGAAGTAGCGGAGTGACACCAGCGGGCCTGGCCCGGTGTTTTCGACCGTGTAGCCCGCGGTAGCGGCGTCGGCCGAGATGAAGAGCTCGTCGCTGGTCATCTCGCCGAAGCGGATGAGCGTCGGGGTGGCGACATCGTGCACCCCCACCTTGCCCTCGCCCTGCACGGTGATCCAGCCGCTGGCGCCGGCATCCTTCACCGTGATCTTGGCGCCCGGCTCGAGCGTGAGTTCCTTGGCGCTGAAGAGCTGCCGGCCATCGACATGGCCGTAGACGATCCAGCGGTCGTGCACACCCTTGTCGGACCGCTTCTCGTCAAGGATCGGCTCGAGGTAGTTGCTTTCCTTGTAGTGAGTGTCGACGTTCTTGTCCCAGTCGAGTTGGCCGATGATGAAGTCGAGGTCGTGGTGCTTCTCCTTCGGCATGTCCTTCACGAGCAGGCTCCACGGGACCGCCCGCCCCTCGACGAGCGACTGGAACATCGAGAAGACGTCGCTGCCCCACTGTGGCTCGTAGGTGAGCAACGAGCCTGGAGCGTGGAGAACGCCCGGCGGGATCAGCCAGCCGGTGCCCCGCTTGAGCCGGTAGGCCTTGGCGAGGTCGATGATGCCGTTGTCGCCGCGGTTCCAGTTCTCCAGACACTTCCGCACATCTTCTTTCGTGGTGCCCGGCTCCAGGCCCATGAAGGTGTAGGGAAAGTGGTTGTCGCAGTTGTTGTATTGCGGCGGGAAGTAATAGCTCTCCGGCTTTCCTTCCTGGCCGACGAGTTTCGCATCCTCGAACGACTGATGCATGTGGTGGGGGATTGGCCCCATGTTGTCGAAGAACTTCGAATAGACCGGCCACTTCTTGTAGCGGTCCCAGATCGCCTTCCCGACCAGTTTCGCGCCCCCTTCGCTGACGGCGTCCCGCAGCATGAACCGCTCGCCGTCAAACACGCACCACGACAGCCCCTCGTCGGGCACGCGGCCCTCGTTCGCGGCCTCGGTCGTGCTGGCGAACCAGCGCTCGTCGATGCCGCCACGGTCGAGGCCGTAGGAGTAGTAGTCGTCGGGGTGGAGGCGGACCCGCTTGCCTGGATGGAGAAAGCTTCGCGGCACCCAGGTGGGCGAGAGCCGGAGGATGCCCTTGCCGGCGGTCAATGCCTTGTCGAGGGCGGAGCCGACGTTCTTGGCTTCGGGAAGCTTGGCGGAGGTGCGGGAGGCGGAGGCGGTGGCCATGGAAAACCCCTGTCGTGGACACATGGAACTGAGACAGGAAGTTGTACGAATCCCGGGAAAGCCCCGCAAGCAGCGGCTGCCGGCTATGGCGATGGGAATCGGCTAGCGAGGCGACCGATTTCAGTCAGCGGCGAGGAAGGCTGCGGTCGGTCGGCTCGGCGTGGGGCTCGCAGCCACGCTTCAAAGCGCTAGGCGAGGATGTCGGGGATCACGCTGCCCCCCACGTCGGTGAGCCGGAAGTTGCGGCCGTTGTGGCGATAGGTCAACTGCTCGTGGTTGATACCGAGGAGATGCAGCAGCGTGGCGTGCAGGTCGTTGACGTGCACCTTGTTTTCCACCGCCTTGTAGCCGAAGGGATCGGTCGATCCGTAATGGAAGCCTCCCTTCACGCCGCCGCCGGCCATCCAGATCGTGAAGCCGCCGGGATTGTGGTCGCGGCCGGTGCCCCCCTGCGAGTCGCTCGTGCGGCCGAATTCACCGCCCCAGATCACCAGCGTGTCTTCCAGCATGCCCCGTGACTTGAGATCGGCCAGCAGCGCGGCCGCCGGCCGGTCGGTGGCCAGCCCGCACTCGCGGTGGTTGGTCTCGATGTTTGCGTGGCCGTCCCACGGCACGTCATCGACACTGCCGTCGCCTCCCACGCCCCTGCCGGCGAAAATCTGCACGAACCGCACGCCCCGCTCGAGCAGCCGCCGCGCGGTGAGGCACTGCTTCGCAAACACCTTGCACTTTGGATCCTCGGTGCCGTAGAGCTCGTGCGTGGCCTGCGACTCCTGCGCGAGATCGATCGCCTCCGGGGCCGCCGTCTGCATCCGATAGGCCAGTTCAAAGCTGGTGATCCGCGCCGCGAGGTCGGCCTGCGTGGGACGGGCGGCAGCGTGCGCGCCGTTGACTGCGGCGAGGAGATCGAGCTCCGCCCGCTGCGATGCGAGAGAGTGCCCCTGCCGGAGCGACAGGTTGTCGATCGCCACTGGCCGTCGGGTGTCGATCGCCAGGGCCTGATGGCTCTTCGGCAGGAAGCCGGCCGACCAGATCTGGTCGTCGCCCCGCGGCTTCCGTTCATGCATGACGACGAAGCTCGGCAGGTTGTCGTTCATCGTGCCGAGTCCGTAATCGAGCCAGGCCCCCATGCTCGGCATGCCAGGACGGTTGAGCCCGCACATCAGTTCCATGGCAGCAGGGGCGTGGTTGTTGGCCCGCAGGTGCATCGAGTGGATGAAGGTCATCTCATCCACGTGCTGCGAGAGGTGCGGGAAAATGTCGCTCACCCACGTGCCTGACTGCCCGTGCTGGGCCCACTTGAACGGGCTCGCCAGACACTTTCCACTGGTCTGGAAGAAGCCGACCTGCTGATCGGCACCCGGCAACGGCTCTCCCGACCGTGCCTGGAGTTCTGGCTTGTAATCCCAGGTGTCGACCTGCGAGGGAGCGCCCGTCATGAACAGCCAGATCACCCGTTTTGCCCGCGGCGGATGGTGCGGCAGGGTGGGTATGGCGGAACCCGTGCTCGTATTCGCGGCCGTGTCGCGGCCGAGCAGCGACGCCAACGCCAGCGCCCCGAAGCCGAGACCGGAGTCACGGAGAAATTGCCGGCGGGCCGGCAGGAGCAGTTCGCCGATCGAGGGAGTGTTGTTAGTCGACATAGAGAAACTCGTTGAGACAGAGCATGAGATGACAGGCATCGCCAAGCGTCGCCTGTCGCTGCGATTCGTCGCCCCCTGCGGCCTCTTCGCGGGCCGCAAGGAAGCCAGTGAAGCGGGCGGCTTCATCTGGCGAAGGCGGCCGCGACAGGACAACTTGGAAGCAGTATTCGACCATCTTGTTCTCGTCGTCGCCTGAGGCCTCACGGGCCCGTTCCGCCAGTCCCTCGGCCGCCGACCGCACGAGCGGATCGTTCATCATCGTCAGTGCCTGGGTCGGCACGGTCGCAATCCCGCGGGCCCCGATCGATTGGATCGGCTCCGGCTGGTCGAAGACTCGCAGAAAAGCCTCCGGTTCGCTGCGTTTCACCCGCATATAGATGCTGCGCCGAGGGACGCTCGCGGCGACGACGCTCGGCCCATACATGGCCGTATCAAGCCGGCCAGAGACGGCCAGCAGGGCGTCGCGAATCACCTCTCCTTCGAGACGGACGGGGCGGCGATGCCAGACGAGCGCGTTGTCAGGATCCTGTGTTCGCCGGGCCTCGTCGACCGTGCCCGATTGGCGGTAGGCGGCACTCGTCACGATCAGCCTGTGGATGCTCTTGAGGCTCCACTTCTGCTCCACGAGCCGCGTGGCCAGCCATTCGAGAAGCTCCGGGTGCGTTGGCTTCTCCCCCTGCGTGCCGAGGTCGTTCGGCGTGGCCACGATGCCGCGGCCAAAGTGGTGGTGCCAGAGACGGTTGACGATCACGCGGGCGGCCAGTGGACCGGCGCCTTGGTCCACGTCGCTGACGAAGGCGGCGAGGCCCAAACGGGAGTCGAGACGGGAATCGGGCGAAGGGGTCGCGGCTGATCCCTCCAGGAGCCGGGCTTCGGCATCATCCGCGGCGATCGCGGACAGTACGAAACCAGGGGACGCCCTACCCTTCTTGCGGCCCACCTCGCCCCGGGCGAGGACGAACACATCCTGGCTGCCGCTGGTGACCGACTGGCCGTTGCCCGAGACATACCAGGGGCCGTTGGTGGCGGCATACACCTGCAGAAGGTTCGGCTTCGGCTCCTTGGCATCGATCGCGTCAAGGTCTGCTAGCACTCGTTCGGCATCGGTATCAAAGCGACGAAACCAGCGGAGCACCTCGCGGGCCATGCCGTCATCGGCGAGATCGCGTCCTGGGCTGCGTGCCAAATCGAAGAGCGTCGCGATCTCATGGGCGGCCTGCGGCGCGGCGGCTGCGGTCAACTCGGCTGGCTGTGGTGATGCTGTGGCGGCCAGACGAAACCGCGCCAGACCGTGTTGGTCGGCCTGGAACATGAGTTCGACCGTGATCTGCGTGCCGCCATCGAAGCCAATCGGCTGGTCGAAGGCAAACACCGCAGCATGGTCCCTGCCGGGCTGGCCGCCGACAGCCCAGCCAGACGACGCATCGTCATCGACCGCCTTGTCGAGTTCGAAGCCAGGCTCCTGAAAGCTCGTGGCCGCCGCCTGCAGCTTCGGGGTGACGGGCTTGCGTTCTGGGGCAGCGACGAGCGGCGAAGCCGTGACCTTGAGCGTCGTCAGTCGGAATGCGCCATCCGGGCCGGTGCCCGGCCCTCCCCCAGGCGACGACGGGCTGGCCAGAGCCTCCAACCGTAGGCCCGTGAGCCCCTTCTGGTGGGTGCGGAACGTGAGCGTGTAGGTGTCGTTCCCCTCATGTTTTCCTGAGGCAGTCACCGCGTCTCCGGACTCCTCGACGAGCGTCGCCTTGGCGGCCTTCAGCGACTGCGGGTCGAGTGTCTGCCAGGCGGCGAACGCTTCTCTGACGGCATCGCCCGCGAGCCATCGGCCGATCCGCGCCGACAACTCCTCCTGACGGAAACGGTCGGCTGCCGCTGCGATCGGTGCCCTGGTCGCCAACCAGGCATCATGGCTTTTCTTCGTCGCGGCGGGGTTAGGGTCGATGGCCTGCTCCTGCTGCACAGCCTTCCCCAGACAGGCGATCAGCGCGTAGTAGTCGCGGTGGGCGATCGGATCGTATTTGTGGTCGTGGCAGCGGGCACAGCCGATCGTCATACCGAGCACGCTCGAGCCGAGGGTCGCCACCATGTCGTCAAGCTGGTCGTAGCGGATCGGCTCCACCGTTTTGGCGGTGACCTGGCCGGGATAGGGACCGGCCACGAGGAAGCCGGTAGCGCTCGTCGCCTCGTAGTCACCGGGCTTGATCAGGTCGCCGGCCAACTGCAGCCGAAGGAACTCGTCGTAGGGCATGTCGGCGTTGAACGCCTTGATGACGAAGTCGCGGTAATGAAAGGCACCGCCACGGTCGGCGTCGAACTCGTAGCCGCCGCTTTCGCCGTACCGCACCGTGTCGAGCCAGTGGCGGGCCCAGCGTTCGCCGAACCGTGGGCTGGCCAGCAGCCGATCGACGAGCTGTTCGTAGGCATCGGGCGACTCGTCGGCGAGAAACGACTGCAGTTCCTCGGGTGTGGGCGGCAGGCCGATGAGGTCGAAATAAACACGCCGGGCCAGCGTTTCCTTCATGACGGGAGGATTCGGCCCGATGCCGGCAGCCTCTTGCTTGGCGAGGATAAAGCGGTCGATGTCGTTCGCGACCCATGCCGTGTCGTTCACAGCGGGGGGCGAGACAGGGCCGAGCCGACGATACGACCAGTGTTGCCGACCCGCCTCGACGTCGATCGTGCGTTCGTCGACCGTGGCTGCGGGCTCTTCCCGCGGATCGGGCGCGCCCATGTCGATCCAGGTCTCGAAGTCGGCAATCACCGCGTCCGGTAGCTTGCCGGCCGGCGGCATCTCGAAGCCGTCGTATTTGATCGCGGCGAGCAGCAGGCTGTCATCCCGCTTGCCCGGCACCACTGCGGCGCCACTCTCGCCCCCCTTGGCCATCCCCTCGCGGGAATCAACGAGCAGGTTCGCCTTGAGCTTGCCGGAGCGGAGGGCGTCGGCCGAGTGGCACTGGTAGCAGTGTTCCGCGAGCACAGGCCGGATCTTCGACTCGAAGAAGGCGATGCCCTCAGGGGTAGGCGAAGCCTGAGCAATGCCGCCACAGGCAACCACCACCGTCATGGCGACGGAGAGCGAGCAGACGCGTCGTACGAGACTGTCATCAATCCGCATCATGCTGGACCTTGCCATCGGGAGACGTGCCACTTCCCGAGCCTTCCTCTCAAGCCACCCATTCTACTCCATCGGTCGAGTCGGCCAAAAACAATCGGTTTTCGAGACCGCCGGGCGGGGCCGGTCTGTCTGCTGCTAGAATCACGAGGGTTTCGCCCTTGCAAGTGTCGTCATGTCGCAGACCTTTTTTCAGATCACGAACACGGTCGCCCTTTTGGCGTGGATCGGGCTCCTGGTCTTTCCGGGCCGGCGGCTCGTGTCGCATCTGCTCTGCGCGACCGTCATCCCCGGCCTCTTGGCCGCCTGCTACGCCGCCGTGATCGGCTGGAAGCTTGCCTCAGACGGCCCGCCGCCTGGCGACCTGATGACGATCGACGGTCTCCGCGCGGTGTTTGCCGACGACTGGGTCTTCGCCGCCGCCTGGGCCCACTATCTCGTCTTCGACATGGTGGTCGGCGCCTGGATCGCGCGGGATGCCGTTCGCTTGGGCATCCCCTGGCCGCTTCGCACGATCGCTCTTCTGCTCACGTTCCTCGCCGGCCCGGTTGGGTTTTTGATCCACCTTGTGACGCGGTTTCTGCTGCGGCGGGCAGTCGCGACCGATGGCGACGCAGTCACCCGATGATCTGCTCGGCGAGCCTCTGCACGGAGAGCGGCGCCGAGCCCTCCGCCTTGTTGTTGATCGTGATGAAGACGTCGCGGCCGGCGGCGGCCGCCGCGCGGGCCAGCCGGGACAGAGCCGCTCGACTCGGAACGTCCTCCTCCATGAGCCGGTTGAACGGAAAGTAATCCGCCTTTGCATCTTCGTAGCCGCGGCCGGCATGGAGGTTCCAGCGGGCGACGAGCGGCTGGCGTGCGCCATGCTGCGTCAGCCCAAAGACCTCCGCCTGTTCGTCCACGGGTGGCATCCGCGCATGCACCGCGAGGCAGGGCACGGCACCGGCATCTTCGAGCGACCGTGCAAACCCTTCGCAGACGAGCTGTGGGTCGCGGACCTCGACGGCGTAGAGCGGTCCACGTGGCAGCACGGCCACGAAGGCCGCGATCCTTGCCGCGACTTTCGGCACGTCGGACAGGAGCCGGCGGCCGAGCGGCGGAAACTGGAAAACGAGCGGTCCGGCTTTGGAGCCGAGCCCGTCGATGGCGGGGCGAATGAACGTAGTGGCGGCTGCCGGTGCATCGAGGAAGAGAGGATTGTCGCGGGCGGCCTCGCCCGAGCCGGGCTTGCGCACGACAGGATCGGTGATCGCGGCCGGCGCCTTCACGACGAACCGGAAGTGAGCCGGCACCTGCGAGGCGTAGCGGGCGAACTCGTCGTGCGAGAGCGGCGCGTAGAATGTGCGGTCGAGGCTCACCGTGCGAAAGAGCGGATGCGCCGCATAGGCGGCCAGCCCGTGTCGAGCGATCGCTTGTTCGCTCGCCGGCTTCCCGTTGCGGACGGCGTAGACGAGACCAGTCCAGCCGGGAAACGACCAGCTCGACGTGCCCAGATGGATCTGCGTCGGCAGCGTCGTGCCGAGGGCCGTCACGGCCTGGTCCACCATGGCCGGATCGATCGCATCGACGTCGGCGAAGAGCGGTAGTTGTTGGTGCGGCATGGAAAGGCTGGAAAAGCAGGCGGCAAGAAGCGTACCAGGTGGCGACAGGTCTGAAACCCTATCATCATGGCCGTATCGCGGCGGCGCACGCAGCTTGTCAGGTGCATGGGAGCGTATGACTCAGTCCACTTCAACAGGGCAGTTCGCGGCACTTGCAGACCGCCTCGAGGGCGACCTGCTCGTTGACGACCTCGCGCGGACGATTTACTCCACCGATGCGTCGGAGTATCAGGAGCGGCCGCTGGCCGTGGCCATTCCCAAAACCGAGGCCGACGTCCGCGAACTCGTACGGTTTGCCGCAGCGGAACGGATCGGACTGATTCCCCGCGCCGCAGGCACGTCGCTGGCCGGGCAGGTGGTCGGAAGCGGAATCGTCGTCGATGCCGGCCGGCATCTGAACCGCATTCTGGAGGTCGACGTTGGACGTCGCATCGCCCGCGTCCAGCCCGGCGTCGTCCGCAACTCGCTCAATCAGCACCTCGCGCCGCTGGGGCTCTTCTTCGGCCCCGAAACCTCCACCGCATCCTGGGCGATGATCGGCGGCATGGTGGGAAACAACTCCTGTGGCTCGAACTCGATCGCCTATGGCTCGACCCGCGACCATCTGATTCGCGCGCGGGGCTTTCTTGCCGATGGCTCCGAGGTGACGTTTGGCCCGCTCTCAGCCGACGAGTTTGCGGCGAAGTGCGCCGGGCCCGACTCCCTCGAGACACGCATCTATCGTGATATCCGCGACCTACTGGAAAGTCCCGCCAATCGCCAACTGATCCGCGATTCCTATCCGCGGCCCGAGGTCACCCGTCGCAACACGGGCTACGCCCTCGACGCCCTCATGGATGCGTCCTGCTTTCCTGCCGACTTTGACAGCGATCGTCCGCGGCTGTTCAATTTCTGCCGGCTCCTTGCCGGCTCCGAAGGCACGCTCTTCTTCGGCGTGGAGTATGAGCTGAATCTGATTCCCCTGCCTCCGCCGGGGGCGCTGCTCATCGTGCACTGCGCGACGGTCGACGAGGCGCTCCAGTCCACGCTCGTGGCGATGCGACATCGTCGCAGGCCGGAGACAGATGCCGCGTCTGCAGACGCCTGCCTGCTCACCGGATGCGAACTGATCGACAAGAAGATCCTCGACTGCACGAAGGACAACGCCGAACAGGCCCGCAACCGGTCGTTCGTGGTGGGCGACCCCGGCGCGGTGCTGGTGGTGGAGATGAAGCACGCCGACAGGGGCGTCGTGGCGGCGAAGCTCCGCGAGATCGAGGACGAACTCCGCGGTGCCGGCCTTGGCTACGCCTACCCCCTTCTCTTCGGAGCCGAAGGTGACAGGGTGTGGGAGTTGCGCCGAGCCGGACAGGGGCTCGTGAACAACGTGCCGGGCGACGCCAAGCCTCGCGAGATTGTCGAAGACACCGCCGTGGCCGTCGAGGATCTGCCGGCCTACATCGCCGAGTTCGACCGGCTGCTGTCCGAGAAATATGGCATCGAGTGCATTCATTACGCCCACGCTGGTGCAGGCGAACTGCATCTCCGTCCGCTCTTCGACCTGCGGACCGCCGCGGGCCTGGCGATGTTTCGCGGCGTGGCGACCGACGTGGCGGCGCTCGTGAAGAAGTACCGGGGGAGCTTGAGCGGCGAGCATGGCGATGGCCGGCTCCGCGGCGAGTTTATCCGCACGATGGTGGGCGACGAATGTTTCCAGTTGCTCGTGCGGGTGAAGCGGCTGTTCGACCCGCAGGGAATTCTCAATCCCGGCAAGATCATCGACACGCCGCCGATGGACACAACGTTAAGGATCCTGCCGGGTGAGCCCGAGCCGCATCACGACACGGTGTTTCGGTTCGCGGACACCGGGGGCGTCCTCCGCGCGGCGGAGAAGTGCACGGGCGTCGGCCAGTGCCGCAAGTCGGTGAGTATGGGGGGCACGATGTGCCCCAGCTACATGGCAACGAGGGATGAGCAGCACACCACGCGGGCCCGGGCCAACGTGCTGCGGCAGGCGCTCTCGTCGACCCGCGAGGCTGCCGATCCATGGGCCCGCCCCGAGATTGCCGGCGTCATGGATCTCTGCCTCTCCTGCAAGGCCTGCAAGAGCGAGTGCCCATCGAATGTCGACATGGCCCGCCTCAAGGCCGAGTGGGAACAGCACCGGCACGACGCCAGTGGTGTGCCGCTCCGCAGCCGGCTGATTGCGGGATCAGCCGCTGCCATGCGGTGGGCGAGCCTCACGCCGTGGGCCTACAACTTCGCCGTGTCGGCGCCAGGTATTTCCCCGCTCCTGAAGCGTCTCATGGGTTTCGCAGCCGGCCGTTCGCTCCCGCACCTGCACGGGACCACACTCTCAGCCTGGCTCCGGCAACGCCACCACACCGCCCGGACACGCCCGGCACCGAACGGCCGCGTGCACCTGTTTGTGGATGAGTTCACTGACACCCTTGACATGCCGCTGGGTATCAAGACCGTGGAGTTGCTCGAGTCTCTCGGCTATGAGGTGGTCGTGCCCCGCCACGTCGACAGCGGCCGGGCCCAGATCTCGAAGGGGCTCCTGCGGGAAGCACGCACGCTGGCCAGCCGCAACGTCGAATGGCTCGATACGGTCGTCACCGACGATGCGCCGCTGGTCGGCATCGAGCCCTCGGCGATTCTCGGCTTCCGCGACGAGTATCCCGACCTTGTGCCGGAGTCGCTCGCCGTGGCCGCGAAGCGGCTGGCATCCCGCACATTCCTCATCGACGAGTTCTTCGCGCGCGAGGCGACCCGTGGCCGGATCACGGCAGATTCATTCACCAACCAGACGCGACAGATCAAGCTCCACGGCCACTGCCATCAAAAGGCACTTTCGTCACTCGCCACCACGGTGCAGGCGCTCTCCTTGCCGCGAAACTACTCGGTCGAGGCGATTCCCAGCGGCTGTTGCGGCATGGCCGGCTCGTTCGGCTACGAGCGGGAGCATTTTGAGCTGTCCATGCAGATCGGCGAACTGGTGCTCTTTCCGGCGGTGCGTGAGGCCGGGGACGACGTGCTCATTGCCGCACCGGGCACGAGCTGCCGCCATCAGATCAAGGATGGCACCGGCCGCATGGCCCTGCATCCTGTTGAGATCCTGCACGCGGCTCTTCGCCGAAACAATTCCTGATCAGGGATTCCCCACGCAGACGAGCTTCTCCTTCCGCGTGTCGCCCGAGCCGGTGGCGATGCGGAAATAGAGTCGGTCGCCACAGATCACGGGCGTTGTCCACGCCTCGTCGCCAAGCTGGTTGACGCCCAAAGATTCAAAACGCTCCGGCGTGGCACGGAAGATGTGCGTCTGCCCCGACTCGTTCGTGACGAAGATCGTGTCGTCGAGCAGCACGGGCGAGCCGCTGAAATTGCCCCCCAATCGCTGCTTCCACTTCTCTTTGCCGGTGGCCGACTCCCAGCAGACTGCGATGCCGGCGTCGAGCACCCCATAGAGGTGGCCGGCATGGTGAATCAGCGAGGGCACATATTCCCGCTCACCGTTCTCCCAGTCGATCTTTGCAGTTCCGTCGGCGCGGACGGCCGCGATGTGGTTTCTCGGATAGCCGCCCGACGAGAAGACTCTTTCTCCGTCGGTGACGGGCGTGGTGACGCACTCCGTCGTGGACCCCTCTCGCTCCCAGAGCGTGTCGCCCGTGGCAGGGTTGTAGCTGATCACCTTATCGCAGCCGATCAGGATCAACTGATCCCGTCCGAAGAGGTGAAACACGACAGGCGACGAGTAGTTCGGTGTGGGCGGTCGCTGCTGCTTCCAGACGACATCTCCGGTGCGGCGGTCGAGGGCGGCGACGGCCCCGCCCCCCTTGTGGTCGGCCGACACCAGCACGGTGTCTTTATAAAGGAATGGCGAAGCTCCATAGCCCTGATGAATGAGATACTCACAGAGCTTTGTCTGCCAGAGAGGCTTACCCTCGAGGGACAGGGCGGTGATGACCACGGCATCGGAGTTGGGAAACGCAACAAAGAGCCGCTCGCCGTCACAGGTGATGGAGCTGGATGCGCCGGTCGAACGTTCGTGCTTCCGCATCGCGCCGCTGGCATGGACCTGCTTCGACCAGACGAGCTTCCCTGTGCTGCGATCGAACGCGTAGACCGACTGGCTGCCCGTGGGTTCGTCGCAGCTCGTGAGGAAGACGCGGTCGCCGACGACGGTGGGTGAACTGGAGCCCCGTCCTGGCACGTCAGCCGCCCAGACCATGTTCTCCGTATCGGACCAGGTCAGCGGTACCGTCTGTTTGGCCGCCGCGTGGCCGTCATGGAACGGCCCACGCCACCAGGGCCAATCGCGGTCCCCGATCGCTGCTGCCACTGCCGTGTCGGAATCGCCGGGTGGAGCGGCTGCTGCCACTTCGGTCAGCAATGGCCCAGCGACTGCAGCCACGATCGCGGCGAGCCGCCACCGACTGAATTCGATGCAGTTCATGCGAGTCTCCAGATGAGAGGCATCCTCGGCTCTTCGGGCAGGTCGTGGCTTGCACTTGCTGCGAGGCGATGATGCCACCATAGTAATGCCGACCACGCGGTCAGGAAATCGGACAGCACAATCGGACACGAGATCAGGAGCATCGACCATGGCAAAGGGCGTTCGTACGACACGGCGGGGATTTCTCGGCGGTGCTGCCGCAGGTGCGGCGGCGGCCACCACCAGCGGCATGGTGCCCTACGTGCCGTTGATGGCCACCGCTTTTGCCAACAACGCGGCCAGTGACCGACTACGGATCGCCTGCATCGGCACGGGCTCCATGGGCACAGGCGACGCCCGCGACCATGCCACGTTCGGTGACATTGTCGCCGTCTGCGACGTCGACAATCGGCATGCCGAGCGGGCCCGTAACGACGACAACATCGGCAAGGGGAAGGCCGACGTCTACCGCGATTACCGCCGCGTGCTTGACCGGCCCGATGTCGATGTGGTGAGCATCGTCACCCCCGACCACTGGCATGTGAAGATCGCCATCGAGGCCCTGCAGGCAGGCAAGCATGTCTTCTGCCAAAAGCCGCTGTCGCTGACGCTCGAGGAAAACCGACTGGCCCGCGCTGCGGCGGAGAAGTATCCCAAGCTGCAGTTCTTCATCGGCACCCAGCAGCGCAGTCAGAAGAATCAGTTCCTCCGCGCCGTGAACATGGTCCACAAGGGTCTGCTCGGCGAGATCCAGAAGGTCACCGTCGGCATCAACGGCAGTCCCACCGGTGGACCGTTTGAGGTGGCCGAGGTGCCGAAGCAGCTCGATTGGGAGATGTGGCTGGGGCAGGCCCCGCTGGTGCCCTACCGCGAGAAGCGCTGCCACTACGAATTCCGCTGGTGGTACGAATACTCCGGTGGAAAATTCACCGATTGGGGTGCCCATCATGTCGATATCGCCCAGTGGGCCCTCCGGGAGGATGCAAAGGGGAAGGGGCCGATCGAGATCGACGGCACCAACGTCAAGCACCCGGTGCCCTACGAGAACGGCTACGCCACCGTCGATGACTGCTACAACACGTCGCACGAGTTTGCCGTGCCGTGCAAGTTTGCAAACGGCGTGGAGATGGTGATCGACAGCACTTCCGACAACGGGATCCTGTTCGAGGGCACGAAGGGCCGACTGTATGTCAACCGTGACAAGATCACCGGCAAGCCGATCGAGGAGGAGTGGGACAAGGACCAGTTCACCGATGCTGACGTGGTCAAGCTCTACAAGGGCAAGCCATTCGAGGGACACAAGCAGAACTTCTACCGCTGCATCCGCGAGGGTGGGCTGCCGGTATCGGATGTCTTCAGCCATGTGGTGGCGATGAACACCTGCCATCTGGCAGCTATCGCCGGCCGTTTGGGGCGGAAGATCAAGTGGGACCCCGCCACGGAAACAATCGTGGGCGACGCGCAGGCGGCCGCGATGGCTGCGAGAAAACCCCGCGAAGGCTTCGAAATCCCGCGGGTGTAGGCCCCAATTTCCTGCTTCGGCCGGAAACGGACGATAAAGTAGGAGAGGAATAGATCCGCCGATCGTCCCGCGGGCGGTGCTCGTGGGGGCTGCGTCGGGCTAGTGCTATGGCACGCCCGACGGTGACGCGGGTGTTTTCCAGAGGACTGATCCAATGGTGCACAGCGTTGCCTTCCGGTATTGCCGCACGATATGTGTGGCTGCAGCGTGTTGCCTGACCGCGTCGGTGGCGTTGTCGGAGACGGTGTCGTACACCCGCGACATCAAGGGCATCCTGTCCAACCGCTGTGTGCGATGCCACGGCCCGGATGCCGGTTCCCGACAGGGTGGCGGCGATGGCGGCCTGCGGCTCGACACCTTCGCGGGAGCCACGGCCGATCTGGGTGACCATGCCGCGATCGTCCCGGGCAGGCCCAAAGAGAGCGAGATCATCGCCCGGATCACCTCCGACGATCCCGACTTCGTGATGCCGCCGCCCGACTCAGGTGAGCGACTGCCGGAGAAGCAGGTCGAGCTCTTGAAACGCTGGATCACTGCCGGTGCGACCTACGAGCCGCACTGGGCGTATGTGACGCCGCAACGGCCGTCCCTTTCCACCGTGAAGAAGGCAGCCTGGCCAAAGAACGACATCGATCGGTTCATCCTGGCGCGGCTCGAGGCGGAGGGGCTCACGCCGCAGCCCGAGGCCGACCGGGCGACGCTGGCCCGCCGTCTCGCCCTCGATCTCACGGGCCTGCCGCTGAGCCCTGAGGAGGTCGACGCCTTCATCGCAGACCCGGCTCCCGATGCGGTGGAAAAACTCGTCGACCGGCTCCTCGCCCATGATGGCTTCGGCGAGCACATGGCGAGGCAGTGGCTCGATCTTGCCCGCTATGCTGACAGCGCCGGCTACGCCGACGATCCGCCGCGGACGATCTGGGGCTGGCGGGATTGGGTGGTCAGAGCGTTCGATGCCAACATGCCCTTCGACGAGTTCACCGTTCGCCAGATCGCCGGCGATCTCCTGCCGCAGGCGACACTCGACGACCGGATCGCCACCGGGTTTCACCGCAACACGCTGACCAATAGCGAGGGCGGCACGATCGACGAGGAGTTTCGTTCGGTGGCGATCGTCGACCGCGTGAACACTACGATGAGCACCTGGATGGGTACGACGATCGCGTGCTGCCAGTGCCACGACCACAAGTACGATCCTCTCGCGCAGCAGGAATACTTCGGCCTCTACGCGATCCTCAACAACACGGCCGATGCCGATCTCAGGGAAGAGACCCCGCTGGTCCAAATTCCCTGGGAGCCGGTCGATACGCGGCGAGCAAAGATGGAAAAGAAGATCGCCGAGATCGAGTCGCGGATTCCGCCGCCGGCGCAGGGGGCCATCGAGCCACCGGAGTTTCGGCCGGCCCGCGAGTTGGTCGCCGGCCTGCGGAAGAAGTTCGACGCCGAGAAGCCGATGACCGTGCCTGTGATGGAGGAACTCGCCGGCGACAAGCGGCGGGTCACGAAGCTCCAGCATCGTGGCAATTGGCAGGATCTCGGGCCCGAGGTGGCCGAGGGTGTGCCAGCTGTGTTCCCCAAGGCAGAAGTGCCAGAGGGGGGCCGGCTCGATCGGCTCGTGCTGGCGAAGTGGCTTGTCGATCCGCGGAATCCGCTCACCGCCCGCGTTGTCGCCAACCGGCTCTGGGAGCGGCTCTTTGGCATCGGCATCGTGTCGACGAGCGAGGAATTCGGCAGCCAAGGCGAACTGCCGAGCCATCCGGAATTGCTCGACTGGCTGGCCTGCGAACTGGTCGACCGCGGCTGGGATACGAAGGCACTGATTCGGCTCATGGTCACGAGCGCCGCCTACCGGCAGAGCTCACGGGCCACGCCCGAACTGATCGCCCGTGACCCGGAGAACCGGCTCTTGGCCTGCGGGCCGCGGGTGCGACTCTCGGCAGAGGTGATCCGCGATCAGGCCCTCGCCGCCGCGGGGCTTTTGTCGCGAAAGAAGGGTGGGCCGAGTGTGAATCCCCCGCAGCCCAACCTGGGGCTCAGTGCGGCGTTTGGCGGCGGTATCGACTGGCGGACGAGCGACGGGGAGGATCGTTACCGGCGTGCCCTCTACACGACCTGGCGGCGGAGCAATCCCTATCCGTCGATGGCCACGTTCGATGCGCCGAGCCGCGAGGTCTGCACGGTCCGCCGCCCACGCACGAACACGCCGCTGCAGGCGCTCGTGACGATGAACGATCCCGTCTACGTGGAGGCCGCGCAGGCTCTGGCGCGGCGGATGGTGCGGGAGGGAGGCCCGACGAATGCAGAGCGGGCCGCACGGGGCTTTCGGCTCGTCCTTGCCCGGCAGCCCTCACCCGCGGAGATTGAGCGGATCGTCGCGCTGCACAGTGAAACGCGGGCCGGCTTCGGGAGCGATCCCGACGCGGCGCAGAAGCTGGCGACCGATCCGCTCGGCCCCGTGCCGAGCGACTTAATCGCCGAGATCGACGACCTCGCCGCCTGGACGGTCGTCGCGAACGTGATCCTGAACCTCGATGAAACTTTCATGTGTCCGTGACGGGAGAGTGTCCCATGGATCCGATCTTCGAACACAGGCTGCTGGCCACGCGGCGACATCTGCTCGGTAGCATGGCCGGAGGCATTGGCGCGGCGGCACTTGGCGAGCTGCTCGGTGGCAACGCCGCGGCCGCGGCGACCGCATCAGACGGGACGCTGCCGGGCCTCGTCCTTGATCCAATGGCGTCGAAGACGCCGCCACTACCGGCCAAGGCGAAGCGGGTGATCGTGATTCATTTGACCGGCTCGCCGCCGCACCTCGACCTCTACGACCACAAGCCCGAGCTCGTGAAGCACAGCGGCGAGGAATGCCCTGCCGAGACGATTGCCGGCAAGACGTTCGCCTTCACCAGCGGCACTCCCAAGCTGCTCGGCACGCCACGGAAGTGGGTGCGATGTGGCAAGAGCGGCATGGAGCTGTCGGATGCCATCCCAAACCTACACCGCGTGGCCGACAAGCTCTGCGTCGTGAACAGCATGTTCACCGACCAGTTCAATCATGCGCCGGCGGAGTTGATGCTCTACACCGGGAGCCCCCGTGCGGGCCGCCCGAGTCTGGGCAGCTGGGCGACGTATGGATTGGGGAGCGAGAATGCCAACCTGCCGGGGTTTGTGGTGCTGATCTCGTCGGGCGTGCAGCCCAACGGCGGCACGAGCAGTTTTGGGTCGGGCTTTCTGCCGAGCGTCTATCAAGGGGTGCAGTGCCGCTCGAAGGGCGACCCGGTGCTCTACGTGTCGAATCCGCCGGGCATGGATCGGGCGCTACGGCGCAAGAGCCTCGATGCGTTGAAAGATCTCAACGAACTGCAGGCCAGGGAACTCGGCAATCCCGAAACGGTCACCCGGATCGCGCAGTATGAACTCGCCTTCCGTATGCAGGCCAGCGTGCCCGACGTGATGGATATCTCTCGTGAACCGCAGCAGGTGCTCGACGCCTACGGCGCCACGCCGGGAAGCCCGAGCCTGGCCAACAATTGTCTGCTCGCGCGTCGGCTCGTCGAAGAGGGGGTGCGGTTCGTGCACCTCTTCGACTGGGGCTGGGATTTTCACGGCACGAATCCCGCGGAAGATATCCGCGACGGGCTGACGAAGAAGGCCGCCACGGTCGACCGGCCGGCGGCGGCACTGATCGAGGATTTGGAACAACGCGGTCTGCTTGAAGACACGCTCATACTCTGCACGGGCGAGTTTGGCAGGACACCGTTCCGCGAGGGTCGCACGGCCGAAGGCGGCATCCTCGGCCGGGATCACTTTCCGGACTGTTATTCCGTGTGGATGGCTGGTGGGGGCGTGAAGGGAGGGCTGACCTATGGTGCGAGCGACGACCTCGGCTTCAAGGTGGCCCGTGATCCGGTGCACGTCCACGATCTGCAGGCAACGATCCTGCACCTGCTCGGATTCGATCACACGAAGCTGACCTACCGCTTCCAGGGCCGCGACTTCAGGCTCACCGACGTGCATGGGCAGGTCGTGAAGGGGATCCTCACCTGATGGCCGGGCCAGGATGCCCGGTGTCGCACTAGCGACCTGCGGTCGCCAAGCAAAAGGCGGCAGTATGCCGCGGTTTTGCGTGTAGACAGCCGTGCACGGCAACGTGGTCAAGGGCATCCTTGCCTGATTGCCGGGCGAGACGCCCGGCGCAGGGCATTCGCTCACCATGGGATCCGTCCGTACGTCCTCGCCAGCCGTTCGTACTCCTGCGTGCTGGTGGCGTGGGCGGTCGGATCGAGACCGATGGCCGCCATGCCGGAGCCGCCATGGATCAGCCGGCGCACGTTGGGAACAGGGTTTCCATGCCGAAGCAGCGTTGAATGGGGGCCGCCGTGTGTCAGCACGTTCTTCAGCCACGGCCGCATGACCATCCAACGGGTATCGACGGGAGCCGTGGCCTCGACCAGATGGCCCCGGCGAAATCCCAGTGACCCCAGCCTCCCTAACCATTCGTTGTCGAGATGGTATCGATACGAGTTATCGAAGGGGCCGACCGAGTGCCAGACCTCTCTTCGCATCACCCAGCCGGACGGCGTCGGAAAGTCAAAGATCGACGCGATCTGGCCGGACTCGTCGACCTGGAGTTGGGTGGTGGAGACAAAATCCAGCGACTGCGTTCGCAGCGCCCCGAGGCTGTTGGCGAGATGATCCGGCAGCCATTGGTCGTCGTCCTCGAGGATGGCCAGGAAGTCGTGGTTGAACGCCGCAGTTGCGGCGTTCAACGCCGCGGCCTGCGATGGGGATGCCGCCCGCGAAAACGTCGCGTTGGGAGGCAGTGAGAGATCGTTGGGGAGGTCCGCGCCCGGATCGACACCGATGGCGATCTCGATGCGGACCGTCGTGTCGGCGGAATTCTTCTGGGCGGCGATCGAGTCGAGCGACTCGGAGAGAAAGAGCCGGCCGGATGCGTTTCGCCTGAGCCGCGATGGCACCACGATGAGCAGGTTCATGCCGATGCCCACTCACGCCAGACGTCGCGGAGCACGTGCTGGAAGCTGCCCGCGAACCGCTCTCCGTCGCAGAGCGGTGACGAGGCCATCCGGTCGCGCAGCCCGGCCCGTAGAGATGCCAGTGCGGGCAGGTCTCCGGCCAGGGATTCGGCCAGGGCGACATAGTGGTCAGGATCGCGGGCGATCGTCCCGGTGAGTCCGATCGTCGACAGATGGGTCAGCGAATGACGGCCGGCGAACGTCTCACCCGGGCAGGTGATCACCGGTACGCCCATCCACACCGCCTCCAGCGTCGTCAGGCCGCCGTTGTACGGAAACGGATCGAGAGCGATATCGACCTCGTTGTAGAGCGCGAGCAGTTGCGAGTGGGGCAACTTGCCCTGCAACGACACCCGGTCGGGATCGATCCCGTGGCCCGCGAACAGGGTCTTCAGGTGAGCTGCCAGATCGGGATCGTCCAGCCCCTGGTAGCGGAGGAGCAGCCGTGATTTCGGCACCCGGTCGAGAATCCGGGCCCAGACTGCCACGACCTCTGCGTTCAGTTTCACCGGATTATTGAAGCTGCCGAACGTCACATGCCGCCGCGACAGGGCAGGCAGCGGCGCCACGGCGGGCGCATAGCCAGGCGGCTCATAGCAGACATAGGCGTCCGGCATCCGCAGCACCCGCTCGTGGTAATGCGGCTCAGCATCCGGCGGGATCTCGTGTCGATCGGCGAGGATGTAGTCGATCGCGTCGAGTCCGGTGGTGCCCGGATAGCCAGCCCAGCTGACCTGGATCGGTGCCGGTTTGCGGGCGAAAACAAGCAACCGGTTGCCCTGGGTGTGACCCGCCAGGTCGAACAGGATGTCGATCTCATCCTCGCGGATCTGTGCGTCGAGCCGCTCGTCACTCAATCCCAAGACGTCCCGCCAGAGGGAGGTGGAACTGCGAATACGGGTCGTCAGGTCATCGACGAGGTTGGAATTGCTGTAGCAGACGATCTCAAGTTGATCCGGATCGAGGTGCTCCAGAAGGCCGACCACAAAAAAACCCACGGGATGGACATGCAGGTCCGGCGACAGAAATCCGACCTTGAGTCGGCGTTTGGGGTCACGATCGTTGTCATGCTGCTTCCAGGTCTCGCGGAGTGGCACGCCGAAAGCACGGTCGAATTCCGCATGGGCTGCGGCGAGTTCGTCAGGCGTGATTCCCTCGCGGTAGTGCATCAGGAGGAGCACATTTCCCAGGTTGTTGTAGGACTTCGGCATGAGCCCGCGGGCGCTCTTGAAGCATGCGATCGCCTCCTCCAGTTGGCCCAGCCGCTGCCGCGCGTTGCCGAGGTTGACATAGGCCTCCCAGAAGTCGCTGCTCAAGTGCAGGGCTCGCTCGTAGCAATCGATGGCTTCGGCATTCCTCCCCAGGGCGTATAAGGCCGTGCCCAGGTTGTTGTGGGCCGCGGCGTAGTCCGGTTTGAGGGCCACCGCCCGTTGAAATACCGAGATCGCGTCGGTCGGTCGGCGCTGCCCGAGGAGCGCAAGCCCCAGATTGTTGTGGGCCTCTGGATAGTCCATGTCGAGCATGGCCGCCTGCTGGAAGCAGGCCACCGCCTCGGACAGATTGCCGAGCGCCTGGTACACCGCTCCCAGGCTGTTGTGGATCTTCGGCTGGGTACCGTCGACGGCCAGCGCCTGGCGGATCAAACGCATGGCCTCGGTGTGGCGGCCAAGCTGGTGGGCTGCCACGCCGAGCAGGTGCAGCGCGTTGTGGTCCTGGGGGGCGACCTGCAGGATCTGATGATAGAGGTGTTCCGCCTCGTCCAGACGGCCCGACTGATGGTGGTCGATCGCAATGTCGAGCAAGTCGGCAGGTGGCACCATGAAACGGCTCCCAAGTTCTCTCCCCGCAGCGGCTCTCGGCGGGCCTGTGCGAAGTGCGGTTGAGTGCGGCGGCCTCGGTGAGACTGTGTGTGGCGGACCGCCTCTCGCCTGAGCATTGCTAGGAGGCAGTCGCGCCGAGTCCAGAAGAGTGCCGAATCCCGTCGTAGGGCGGCATCTCCCCCCCGGACACATCGTCGGGCCCGAGGGGGGGGCGACGGCCCGCCGGCGTTGGCACTTCAGGAAAATGGGTACCATCACGACCCGCGTCGCGGGTTTCCGCGGGTTTCCTGGATAAGACGCAACGCCGCAGTTCATGCCCCGATTCTCGAGGATAGCGATGGCCCCCGTCACGATCGTCTGGTTCCGTCAGGATCTTCGGCTCGAGGACAATCCGGCCTTGGCGGCCGCGGCTGCCAGAGGATCGGTTGTGCCGGTATTCATCTGGGCACCCGAGGAGGAGACGCCGTGGGAGCCGGGTGCGGCATCGAGGTGGTGGCTGCATCATTCGCTCGAGAAACTTGCCGCCACGCTCGAGAAGATGGGCACGCCACTGGTGATCCGTCGCGGGCCATCGCTGGAAGCATTGCGTGGGCTGGCGACCGAGTTTTCCGCGACGCATGTCGTATGGAACAGGCGGTATGAGCCGGCCGTGATCCGACGCGACACGGCGATCAAAAAGGCCCTCACAGACGACGGCCTGGTGGCCGAGAGCTTCAATGGCAGCCTGCTCTTCGAGCCGATGCATGTCGCCACGAAGGAGGGAAAGCCCTATCAGGTGTTCACGCCGTTCTGGCGGTCGCTGTTGGCCCGCGAGGAGCCGGCCGAGCCCTTGGCGGCACCCCGCAAACTCCGGGCCGCTGTGGCGACCGGGAAGACGAGCGGAAAACCGCTCTCCATCGACTCGCTCGGCCTGCTCCCTTCGATCGACTGGGCTGGCACCATGCGAACGACCTGGACACCCGGTGAGGAGGGAAGCCGCCACAGTCTCAAGGCATTCCTCGCCCGCGGCATCGCCTCCTACGGTACGGAACGAGATCGGCCGGATCACGTGGGCACCAGCAGCCTGAGCCCCCACCTCCACTTCGGTGAGATCTCGCCGCGGCGGGTCTGGCATGCCGTCCGCGAGTCCCTCGGAGGCACCGCTGCGGCGAGGATCACCGGCAGTCCGGAGGTGTTCCTGCGGGAACTCGGCTGGCGGGAGTTTGCCAACCACCTGCTCTATCACTTTCCGCACACGACAGATGCTCCGCTCCGGGCCGACTACGCCCGGTTTCCCTGGGCGAACGACCCCATCGGCCTCCGCGCTTGGCAGCGGGGGCGGACCGGCTACCCGATCGTCGATGCCGGTATGCGACAGCTCTGGGCCACCGGCTGGATGCACAACCGGGTGCGGATGATCGTGGCGAGCTTCCTCGTCAAGGATCTGCGGGTGAGCTGGCTGGAAGGGGCAAGGTGGTTCTGGGATACGCTCGTCGACGCGGATCTGGCCGCCAACACGCTGGGCTGGCAGTGGGCCGCCGGCTGCGGCGCCGACGCGGCCCCCTACTTTCGGATCTTCAATCCGACGAGCCAGGCGGAGAAATTCGATCCCGATCAGTCCTACGTGCGGCAGTGGGCCGGGCTCGGCCGCGACTACCCGGAGCCGATCGTGGACCACGCCGAGGCACGGAAGCTGGCGCTCGAGGCGCTGAAGGTCGTTTCAGCCGGTAAGAAAGAGAACTAGTTCTTCAGCTTCTTCTCCAAGGCGGCCATCGCTGACCGAACCTTGTCGACGATCGTCTTCTGGGAGGCGGGCTCGGGCACCTTGTCGGCTGCCTTGTCGGCCTCCTTGAGCAGAGCCAATGCCTGCCTGGTGTCGCCGGTGGCATTGGTGGCCATCGCCACCGCGAGGAGCGCGTAGGCCCGGCTCTCGGCGCGGTTGATGCTCTTGGCCGCGGCTTCCGCCTCCTCGAGGAGCTGTGCGGCCTCCTTTTTCTTGCCGGTCTGCGCCTGTGCGCCAGCCGCTGCCGCGAGTGCTTCGGCCTTCGCCCGCGGCTCGTCGAGGGTCTTCGCGGCCTCCAGCAACTGGTCAACCACGTCGCTGGCCGCATCGGCCATGCCGCTGCGGGTGTAGCCCAGTGCCACGGCGGCGAGGGCCTCGGCCCGGAAGCGTTCCTCGACACCGCCGGCCACATCGGCCGCCTTCTGGAGCGTCTCCTTGGCCTCCTTGGAATCGGTGTTGGCCTTGTAGATCGCCCCCGCTTCGGCAAAGAGTGCGGCCTTGCGGACCGGGTCGGCGATCGCGTCGGCGAGGCTGCAGGCCTTGCCAAGGGCTTCGCGAGCCGGCTTGCGCTCGCCGATCTCTGCGAGGAAGCCCGCCACCTCGACCAGCCGGAGGGCGAAGACGGTGCCGTCCCCCTCTCCCGTGAGCCTCTCCAGGGCCTTGCCAGCGGTCTCCTTCGCGCCGGCCTCGTCGTTCGCCGCGAACTGTGACCGGGCCACCCTCAAGAGCGCCGCCGCCTGCCGATCGGGCGTCTTTTCCTGCTCCGCTTTCGCCAGCCGCTGTTGGATCGTGAGCCCGGCCTTCTTTTTCGTACCGCAGCCGACAGCGGGGAGGATCGCTCCAAGCCCCACGACGATGACCAGCAGCAGGCGGAATGAGTCGAACGGGCGCATGACGGTCAACTCCGGAAAGCAGAGGAGCGATGCCGGGTCTGGAAACCAAGGCAGTCGGGAATCGTCAGAACATCCAGCCGTCAGAATTTCAGACGGGCCCTGGACAGACGGGCATGGGTCTCCGCCATCAGGTCGTCTTCAGCTGATTCGTCATCGGCCTCGTAGGTCGCCGAGAACCGGAGGTAGGCGCCGCAGTCGTCCCACGGCACGGTCGAGATCGACAGATCGTGGATTAGGAATTGGCTGGCGTCCTGCGCTGTGGCAAAGACACGGTCGCCTGCCCCCTTCGGGCTCTTTGTATAGAGGAAGTAGGTGCCACCCGGCATTTCGCACTCGAAGCCGACGGCCCGCAGCACGCCTACGAGTTTTTCCAGCCGACGGCGATACTTCTCACGAACCCGTTGAGGAATCTTCGGATCGCCAAGCGCCGCCGCTCCCGCCTTCTGGATGGCCATGAACTGGCCGGAATCGCAGTTGTCCTTCACGTCGGCGAAGGCCCTGACAATCTTCTCGTGGCCGCAGACCCAGCCAAGCCGCCAGCCGATCATGTGGAAGCCCTTCGACATCGAGTGCACCTCGACGCCGACGTCTTTGGCCCCGTCGACCGACAAAAACGAGAGCGGCTCGTCGTCGTAGGAGAGCATGATGTGGGCGGCATCCTGCACCACGATGATGCGGTGCTTGTGGGCGAAGTCGACCACCTGCTCGTAGAAAGCCCTGGTGGCCGTGGC
>CANFQO010000015.1 GCA_947449135.1 Planctomycetaceae bacterium
ACGTAGGCGAGGGGGTCGGCGGAAGCTCGAGGAGCGTTGGGCCGCCGCGGCCCCCGCGACGAGACTTTTGCCGCCCCCGAAGCCGATGCTGCACGAAACTCAGATGCGATCTACCGTGCCGCGGGGGGCTTGGGCAGGCATGAGGCCAGCGCAAGCAGCGCGTAGCTGGTGACGAGATTGGGATCGCTCTCCAGCCAGCGCGGGTTCGTGTTCACCCACGAGCCATCGGGCTGCTGCTTCGCGATCACAGCGTCGGACAATTCGCTCCGCCAGACATGCACGACCCCGGTCGCGTCAGCGAACGTCTCCTCTCCCAGAGTATCGAGGGCCTTGGCCGCCGTCTGGAAATAGTAGTAGAGACCGGCGTCACCCATGCCTGGGTTTTCGGTGAACGTGTAGTGCTGTGCCAGCCACTCGACCGCCGCCTTCACGCGGGGATCGTCCTTGGTGAGCCCGGCAAAGATCATGCTCTTGAGCCCGGCGTAGGTCATCGATCCGTAGCTCCGTAGGCCCCCCTCTGGCGTCTTGCCCGCAAAGCTCTCGCCACCTGCGGCTGGCGTGTAGTAGAAGCCGCCGTCTGGATTTTTCGAGGCGAATGGCAGGGAGTTGTGCGGGCTCTCGAGATTCTGGGTCCGCGACACGAACACCAGTGCCCGTTGGATCGCCGGATCGTTGGCACTCGTGCCCGCGCTTCGCAGGGCCTCGATCAGGAACGATGTGTTGGAGAGATCGGGCCGGTTCTTTTTGCCATAGCCCGCGCCGCCATAGGCCGGATCATCGACTCCCTTCCCCTCACCGTCATCCCACTGCAACCCCGTGACGAACGCCCGTGCTGCCTTGATCTGTTCGTCATAGCGGCCGTCCCGATTGCAGGCGACGAGTGCTACCAGCGCGATCGAGGTCTCGTAGTTGGATGCGAATGAGCCGGGAGGATGGATGCCGCCATCGGCTTGCTGGAACCCCAGCAGGTAGTCGATTCCCTTCTTCACCACCGGCGCGTCGGCTGGCGTGCCTGTTTTCACAAGAGCAGTGATCGCGAGCGCCGTGACGGCCGGACCGTTGGGGGCCGAAAAGCTGCCGTCAGCGGCCTGGCCCTGTTCGATCAGATACACGGAGGCCCGGCCGACGGCAGCGCGGATCGCGGTCTCATCGGCCCCCTGGACGGCCGTCAGCATGAGACCCATCACACCGAGACATGCCCCCAGGCACATGCCAACTGCGCCTCCCGCTTTGGCCAACTTCATGATGCGTCTCCGCGAGGTGAGGAACTCCTGCAGAAGCATACGGTGGCTAGGTGCCTGCCGGAAAGCGGCTCACACAGGTGCGGTGGGCAGCGCCCGCGGATAGGGCGGTACGGCCCGTGGGGGCGGATCGCGGCCCTCTTCGAGGCTCCACTGTTCCCGCTCTTCGTCGCTGGCGTAGTAGATCAGCCAGACCGTTGCGTCTTCCGCATCGGTGGTGCTGCAATCCCAGTGAAAATAGTTGTCGGGTAGGTCTACACGCTTCACCGTCGCCGGCAGGATGTCGCGGCGGATGAGGGCGTAGAGTTCTCGGTCGGGCAGATGGTCGGTGAAGTCAAGCACCACCCGCTGTGAATAGAGCCTTTCGATCGTCTCCCAGAGGCGTTCCCGCACCTGGTCGTCGTCGAGGGTGCAGGCCGGTTGCAACGCCAGCACGGGCTCAAACCAGCGAGCGATTGGGACGAGGGGTGCACGCTCCCAGGCCAACATCGATTCCAAGAACCGGTTTTCAACGGCGGTGGGCAGGACGCGGAAGTCGATCTCCCAGATCGACTCGTCCAGATAGGGCTCGATCTCGTTGCGCAGTTCGCAGTTGCGCAGGAGGCAGTCGACTTCGTCCGGTTCGGGATGGTGTGCGAGAGGCATGCCGTGCGAATTCCCTGAGGGGCCGTAGTGCGGGCCACCGGCACACGCCGGCTCTGATCCGCTCCAGAGTTCGACGATACCAACGCCTCCGATCGGTTCAATCAATTTTCAGAGGTTTTTTGCCCTGTTTTCGAGACCCCGGGCCGCACGACCGCTACGACACGATCACTTTCCGTAGTTCCGCGAAACGGGGCATTCTGCCGGGGCCGATGGCTCGGTTCAGGACGGCTTCTCGGCAGACTCGCCGCCACATTCCAGAGCGGCGATTTTGCCGACCCGACGGGCGTGGCGGCCCCCCTCGAAAGGAGTCTCGAGCCAGGTGCGGATCAGCTTGTCCTGGACCTCGGGCCCGATCATCTCGGCCGACAGGCAGAGGACGTTGAGATCGTTGTGGCGGCGGCTCATTTCAGCCGTCACCTCGTCGTGGCAGGTTGCCGCCCGTACACCCGGCAGTTTGTTGGCGGCGATCGCCATCCCCACTCCGGTGCAGCACAGCAGGATGCCGCGATCGGCCGTGCCATGGCTCACCCGCCTGGCGACATCCGCGGCGATGTCGGGATAGTCAACGGCCTCGTCGTTGTGGCAGCCACAGTCGACCACTTCGTTGCCCATGCGCTCGAGAAGCCCCATGAGCCGAATCTTTGCCGCCACACCCCGATGGTCGCTGCCGATGGCAATCCGCATGAAAAGCTCCCTGACAAAATCGATCCCTGAAAAATCGATACCTGACCATGCCTATCAGCACGGTGAGACCCGCCCCCGGCTCACGTGCCGCCGAACAGTTGGGAACCGAGTGTATCGATTCTACCGGCCAAATGCTCGCGGATTTGCTCCGCACATTTTCGGTAGGTTGCTAGCGTGCCGCCGATGGGGTCGATCACGTCGTGACGATCCGGAGAAAGCATCGCCACGCGGCCGCCCGCCTCGGGAAATTGGGCAAGAATCGTAGCCCGATGCGATGCCGTCATGGTCCAGATGATGTCAGCCTGGCGGGCCAGATTTTCGGTGAGCGGCTGGCTCTCGTGGCCAGAAAGGTCGGCCCCCCGCTCACGCATCGCCTCCAGGGCACCGGTGCTCGCCTTCCCGCCACCCCAGGCCGCGATGCCGGCGCTGGCGACGACCACGCCTTGCCGTTCGATCTCGTCCTGTCGGCAGCCGAGTCGCTCTGCGATCAGTTCCCGGAACAGCGTCTCTGCCATCGGGCTGCGGCAGGTATTGCCGGTGCACACGAAGAGTACCATCAGGCTGGAAAGCCGGCGGAGCGTCTCTTCAGAGACGATGCCTGGGTGCACCACACGGAAGCCAGACGCATCGATCTCGATGGTTGAGGCCGGCTGTGCATACCGCGCCCGGCCGTCATCGATGACCAGACTCACCGCCGCGCCAACCGTCTCGCACCGCTCGACGATCTCGGCTGCCGTGACCAGGGGTGCACCGGCCGCTCCAGTTGGCTCCGCCAGCACGACCGGGCCGGCCAGCATCCGCATGCAGTCGGCGAGCATCGAATGCCCCGGGACTCTCAGTCGCAGTCGGCCGGAGCCGACGACCAACTGCTGCACGCCGATGGGTAACCGGTGCACGAGGCTGTCGGAATGGTCATCGCCGACGATGAGCGTCACCGGTCCGGGCCAGCACCGCCGTGACAGCCGTTGGCCCAGCGGACTCAGTCTTGGGGCCCAATCCAGAGCCTCGTCGGCGCTTTTGAGGGCCAGCGTCAGCCGTGGTTCCCCTGGCACCTCCGGTGACAGGCAGCAGAGTCTCTCCGCCGCTGCCGCGTGCCGGGCGCTAGCGGCTACCACGTAGTCGGTCTCTGTCGGAAATGCGACCGCCCTGCCCTCGGCCAATGCCTGCACAGCACGATGCACGACATCGCGGGCGTCTTCGGAGCGGCGCAGATCAATGACCATGGGCGGCATGGGCAGGGGCCGACTTCGGTGAATGCCATGCACCCGGCGAGCCGTGCTCGCGGGAGAAACGCAGAAATGGGGCGGAAACATGGAAAAATACAGGACTTTGCCTCGTGCAGTCAAGCATCGCTGTCTGGGCAGACCGGGCGATCCGCTGAAAAGGCCTCGGCGTAGCATCAGGGCAAAAATGGCCTGGAATGCTCGGGGCAACGATCACGGGACACTTTTCGGCTTGTGACGCAGTCCGTGGCTGCGGTATTCCTCCCCGACCCGCGGCCGCCCCTCCCTTCATCGGCACCATTGATGCTCCCGCGCACGAGCTTGAAACCGACGTTCCTGATGCCATCCGCAGGATCGCAGTCCTTCCATTTCGGAAGGGCCATGGGTGTGCTGCCCACGGCATGCGTTGCCGTCTGGCTGTGCATGGCAGTCGCACACGGGCAACAGCCCCAGGTTCCGGGTGGCATCACGCCCTTGCCGCAGCCGTCCGCGACTGCAGCGGTCGACGAGGCCAACCGCATCGTCGAGGTTCGGATCGAAGGAAACCACGCCACGGACGTTTCCAAGCTCCCAAAACTCGTCACCCGCGCCGGCCAGATCTTTGATGCCCAAGCGATCGAGGAAGATGTTCGCACGCTCCACCGCTGCCGCAAATTCGTCGATGTCCATCCGAAGTACGTCCGCGTGAAGGAGGGCGTGGTCGTGATCTTCCAGGTGGTGGAACGGCCGATGCTGCGGTACGTCAAATACGTCGGCAATCAACGCGTGCCGAGCCGCACGATCCGGAAGAAGGCTGAGATCGAAGTTGGCGATTCGATGGACGCCTACGTCGTCGAGGAGGCCCGCCGTCGGATCGAGTCGTATTACCAGGAAAAGGGCTACGACGCCGCGAAGGTGACCACGATCGAGGGGAGCAAGCCTGGTGATAAGGGAGCAGTGTTCCTCATCGACGAGGGCCGGAGCCGCAAGTCGCTCTGGACCGGGTTCGTCGGCAACACCATCGCCACCGACGCCCGGCTGCTCACGCAGATCAAATCGAAGCCAGGCGTGTTGTGGCTGCTCGGCGGCGACCTGGACCGCGCGAAGATTGATGCGGACGTCGAGACGCTCACCGCCTATTACCGGAGCCTCGGCTTCTTTCAGGCCAAGGTCGGACGCGAGGTCGAGGTCGTCAACGGCGGCAAGCGCGAATGGACGATGCTCACGTTCGTAATCAACGAGGGTCCGCGATATTCCGTCCGCAACGTGTCGTTCGTCGGTAACAGCAAGTTCAAGAGCGAATTCATCTCACGGGAACTCAAGCTCACCAGCGGCCAGCCGTTCAACCAGACGAAGATGGACGCCGACCTCGGCATGATCCGCGACATCTACGGAGGCCGCGGCTTCGTCTTCGCTGACATTAAGGCCGATCCGCGGTTTCTCGAGGAACCGGGCCAGTTGGACCTTGTCTACAACATCGAAGAGGGACAGCGGTACCGCGTCGGCAAGATTAACGTCCGCATCCGCGGCGAGCATCCGCACACCCGGCACAGCACCGTGCTCAACCGACTCTCGCTTCGGCCCGGCGACATCCTCGACATCCGCAAGCTTCGCGACGATGAGCGGCGGCTGAAGGCGAGCAGTCTGTTTCTCGCCGATGCTGCCAAGGGCGAGGGTCCCCGCATTGCCTTCAGCAAGCCCGAGGGGGAGGAGAAGAAGCAGATCGCCCGCGATCCGAAGCGTCCGGGGTTCCGCGGACAGAGTCCCGATGCGGATGACGAAGCTGATGAGGTGATAGACCTCGTGCTCGAAGGGGAATGGAATCCGGAAGAACCGCAGCAGGAAACCGTGGCGTCGAAGCCGGTGTGGCGCGGCCAGAGTCCGACGCCCGTCGCCCAGCCCGCCCCGCAGGCGTGGGGCGGCACTCCGCTGGCACCGACCGGCCCCGAGGCGGTCGATTATTCGCGGACGGTGGCTCCTGCCCCGCGGTCGCCCGCGTATGTGGCACAGGCTCCCGTCGCGCCGGCATTCCCCGGAGGACCGGCCCCGGCCGTACAGCCGGGCATGATGCAGCCAGCGTTCAATCCCGCCGCCGTCCCCAACGCCTCGCCGATGATGGGTCAGCCGGGCGTGGTGCAGCCTGGCATGATGCAACCCGTGCAATTTCAGCCGGGCATGCAGCCGGGAATGGCCCAGCCGGGCGTGATGCCGCCCGGCATGGCCCAGCCTGGCATGGTGCCGAACTTCGGCGCCGAACCGCTGGAGGTGTTCCCAGGTCAGGAGCCCTACGTCATCGTCGACGTCGACGCCGAGGAAACGCAGACCGGCCGGCTCATGATTGGTGCGGGCGTCAACTCCAATGCCGGGCTCGTCGGCAACATCGTTGTTGACGAACAGAATTTCGACATCACTCGTCTACCGCGGAGTTGGGACGACATCCGCAATGGCACCGCCTTCCGCGGGGCAGGTCAGCGGTTCCGCCTGGAGGCTGCCCCCGGCACGCAGTTGCAGCGCTATACGGCAACCTTCCAGGAGCCGTATCTCTTCGACACGCGAATCGGTCTTTCCACCAGCGCCTCTTACTACACCCGCTATTTCTACGACTGGGCGGAATCCCGCGTCGGCGGCCGCGTGGGCCTCGGCTACCAGTTTGCATTTGCCCCCAACCTTTCGGTGAACACCGCGTTCCGTGGCGAGAGCGTGGACGTCTACAACCCACGTGTCTACGCCCCCGCCATCCAGAACATGCTCGGCACGAATTCCGTTTACGGCTTTAGTGGCGGGCTCATCCATGACACCCGTGACAGTCCGTTCCTGCCAACCCAGGGTCATTTGGCGACATTTGAGTTCGAGCAGGTGATCGGCACCTTCGTCTATCCACGAGGCATTCTCGAGGGTCGTCAGTATTTCCTGCTCAACGAGCGGCCTGACGGTTCGGGCCGGCATGTGCTTTCTGTCGGTTCCGTGTTGGGTATGTCAGGTCCCAATACCCCCGCCTACGACAACTTCTTCGCGGGCGGCTACAACACCCTCCGCGGCTTCACCTTTCGCGGAGCCAGCCCGCGTCAGAACGGAGCGATCATCGGCGGTCCGTTCGAGTGGCTCAACACCGTCGAATACATGTTCCCGATCACGGCCAGCGACGCGCTTCGCGGTGTCGTCTTCACCGACTTCGGTACCGTTGAATCGAATGTGTCGATCAGCAACATGCGGGTGGCGCCCGGCTTTGGCATGCGGATCACGCTGCCGGCGATGGGACCAGCGCCGATCGCGCTCGACTTCGCCTTCCCGGTGGTCTATGCCCCCGACGACAGCAAGCAGTTGTTCAGCTTCTTCGTTGGGTTTGCCCGCTGACAACACATGCCCGCGGGACCGTCATCCATGCCAAACACAGCCGCGACTCCCGAGCGGATTCTCGTGGTGTGCAACAGCTTCCTCGGCGACACGGTGCTGGGGATTCCCTTCTTCCGCAACCTACGGCGCCGGTTTCCGCAGGCGGTCATCGACGTGCTGAGCGAGCCGGGGGCGGCGGCGGTGCTGACCCACTGTCCCTACACGAACGAACTCATTGCCTGGCCGCGGCCGCCGCGATCGAAGCGGCTGCTGCCCGCAGCGCTGGCGGCCATTTTCGGGCAGGCGTCATGGCTGCGATCGCGCGGGTATGCCCGGGTCTATCTTTTCAAGCGATCGTTCTCGAGCGCCGTGCTCGTCTGGCTGGCCGGCATACCGTGGCGGGTCGGCCATCGAGCAGAGGGTCGCGGCAGACTCCTGTCGCGGACAGTCGGCATGCACCGCGGCCGGCATCAGGCGGAGTCCTACCTCGATCTCCTCCGCTGCGATGGCATCGCGGTGGATGATGGCCACAATGAAAACTGGGTGCCCGAACAGGATCGTGCCACGCTCGACAGCCTGTTGGTGGATGTGCCTGCAGGCCGCCCCCGAGTGTTCGTGGCCGCGCGTTCGACCAATCCCGAGAAACACTGGCCGATCGACCGCTGGTCGGCCGTGATCGATTGGCTGGTGGCGACGCGGGGCTGCGAGATTTTCTTCTGTGGGAGTCCGTCTGACGTCGTGGTGCACAGGGAGATCGTGAGCCTGCTCGATCCGCGTGTCGCCGGGCATGTCCACGATCACTCGGCTTCCGTGCCATTGCGACGGCTGGGCAGCCTGCTGACGCGGATGGATCTTTGTATGGGGATCGACAGCGGACTGCCGCACATCGCTGCGTCGCACGGTGTGCCTGTGGTGGTGCTGTTCGGTCCCACCGATCCTCAGCAATGGCACCCGTGGAAGACCGCTTACGAAGTCGTGCAGTCAGGGAGGGTGTTGCCGCAAGGGGGTAGGTCGATGCTCGACATCGGCGTCGAGCAGGTGACCGCGGCAGCAGCGCGGCTGCTTGACGACAAGGCCGGTTCGGCACATGCACCGCGGCCTCAGGCGATGCTTGTGCATCGGATGTGTGATGGTGCCGTCGCCTAGATCGCAGTCGAGATAGGTCGAGCGGCCCAAGCCGCCGGGGGCGTTGAAAGCCTCCGACTCGAGGGCAGGATAGCCCGACTCGCTTCGGCTTCCACCGACCCCCGGCTCCTTCAACAGCCAGAGAAGCCGTCCGAATGAACCTTGAGTCGCCTAACTGGCGGCCGCCGTGCCAGCGAGAAAGCCGCTGGCCCAGGCCCACTGAAAATTGAATCCGCCGATCCGGCCGTCGACATCGAGCACCTCCCCGGCAAAATAGAGCCCCGGGCAGAGACGGCTCTCCATCGTGTCGAGGCGGACCTCCGAGAGCGGCACGCCGCCAGCGGTCGCCTCGGCGAGGGTAAAGCCCCGATCTCCCGTGACGTCCAAGGGGGTGGCTGTGAGCAGGTGCACTAATCGCTTGCGCGGTTCGCGGGGCAGGTCGCCGCTGGTCGGCGCGCCGGCGAGTTCACAGAGTTGCCGCGCAAGCCGGTCGGGGAGATGGTCTCGCAGGATCGCGAGCGTGCCGCGGCCCCCTGGCTTGAGCAGCAGCGCGTCGACAGCGTCGGGAGGGGTGCCGGGCAGCCAGTTGATCGACAGCCGCGCCGGCGGCGACGCCGTCACAGCGGCCTGATCCCGAGCGACGAGCCAATGGCGGCTGATATCGAGCACGGCAGGACCGGAGAGGCCGAAGTGGGTGCAGAGTGTGCTGCCGTGGGAGGCCTTGATCCGCTTGCCGGTGACGGCAGAGAGCACGAGTTCGGCGGGGAGCGTGAGGCCAGAGAGTGCGGTGATCCAGTGGCCCGCGGGTAAGACCAGCGGCACGAGTGCCGGCACGATCGGCGCGGTGAGCGAGTGGCCGAGCGAGCTGGCCAGCAGATGGCCGCCGCCATCGGAGCCCGACTTCGGCAATGACTTTCCTCCGGTGCAGAGTATGACGCGGCCTGCACGCAGGAGACCTGCCGAGGTCGTGATGAGAAAGCCAGCGGTGTCGCGAGTGATTGCTTCCACCCGTGCGGGATGGACGAGCGTGGTGCCACCGCGGGTCGCCTCGCGGACGAGCGCGTCGAGCACGGTCCGCGCCGAGTCGGTGATCGGAAAAAGTTTTCCCGTGTCTTCGCGTTTGAGTTCCACGCCAGCTGCCTTGAAGAAGGCTACGGTATCGTCTGCCGTGAACCGTGCGAGCACCTTGCGGATCGCCGGTGGCGTGCTGCCGGCAAAGTCGGACTCGGTCACCTGCCAGTGGGTGACGTTGCAACGGCCACCGCCGGCCACGAGGATTTTGGCGCCCAGCTTCCTCGCTCCGTCGACGGCCAGAATCGAGAGGGTTCGGCCGCGGTCCCGGGTCGTGCGGCCAGCCCACGTGGCTGCGAACAGACCGGCAGCCCCGGCGCCCACGATCGCGATGTCGGCCTGCCGGACGGGGGCGTGAGTATGTCCGTCGATGGCGGCGTCAATGGACGACGGTGTGTCGCTGAGGGCAGGCTGGGGCTCGGGTGCGTGTGTATCTGAGGTCATGGGTGTCGGTGACGTGTGGCTGGGCCCGGAGAAGGCGTGAACCAACAATACCCGACCTTCCCTGAGGGAAAACGCCATCACCGTTTGCCGCACTGAGGAGCTTTCTGGCCGAGTCGCCGTCCGGGTGGTATCGTTCAGGAGTCTGCGAATTTCCCGCCGATCGGCCTCTAGGTCCGCGATCCGAGGGCTCCCCCTCCGGCTCGGTGACGCGGGTAACCCTCCGAAAAAATTCCATGGGTTGCTCGAAACGACTTTCCGCTTGGCATCTCGTGGGCATGGCCGCGGCCATGGTCGCAGCCGGCTCGACTGCCCGGGCGTCTGAACCGCCAGCGCAGTCGCTCGACTTCAATCGCGACATCCGTCCGATCCTCGCCGAAAACTGCTTCTATTGCCACGGTCAGGACAGCAGCAAGCGGGAGGCCGGCCTGCGGCTCGACGACCGCGCGGCGGCGATCGAAGTGGGAGCCATCGTGCCGGGCGACACCGGCGCGAGCGTGTTGTTGGAGCGGATCCACTCGACCGATGCCGACGTGCTGATGCCGCCACCCACCTCCAACCGGCGGCTCTCCGACGAGCAGAAGCAGCTGCTCGATCGCTGGATCAAGGAGGGAGCGGAGTACACGCCGCACTGGGCGTTCCTGCCACCCGTGCGGCCGCAGCCGCCGGAGGTGCAACAGGCTGAGTGGGCGAGAAACGAGATCGATCGTTTTGTGCTTCAGAAACTGGAGCAGGTGGGCCTGACGCCGTCGCCGGAGGCCGACCGGGCCACGCTCGTTCGCCGGCTCCATGCCGATCTGGTCGGCCTGCCGCCGACGCCGGAGGAGGTCGACGCTTTCGTGGCCGACCCCGATCCGCAGGCCTATGAACACCTCGTCGAGCGACTGCTCTCCAGCCCGCATTATGGCGAGCGGATGGCGCTGTCTTGGCTCGATGCCGCCCGCTATGCCGACTCCAACGGCTTCCAGCAGGATGGCGACACCTGGCAATGGATCTGGCGGGACTGGGTGGTGAAGGCCCTCAATGCCGACATGCCATTCGATCGGTTTTCGACCGAACAGCTGGCGGGTGATCTGCTGCCGGACGCGACCACCGATCAGAAAATCGCCAGCGGGTTCAACCGCAACCATCTCTTGAACGGCGAGGGAGGGGCGATTGCCGAGGAGCAGCGGTTCAACAACCTTTTCGACCGCGTCGACACGACGAGCACCACATGGCTGGGCCTGACGATGGCCTGTGCCCAGTGCCACGACCATAAATACGACCCCCTGACCCAGACCGACTACTACGCGCTGCTCGATGCGTTCAACCACCTGCCGGAGTCGGGGGCACCGACCTGGTTCTCGCCGCGAATCCGGGTGGCCCCGCCGGTGATCGAGGTGCCATCGGAAGACACTAAGAAAAGGCTGGACGAACTCGAAGCCGCGCTGAAGACACAGGAGGCGGATGCCACGCCCGTGGTCGATGCCGCCTACGCCGCCTGGAAAGCCGGTCTCTTTGCCGATGGTGAACCGGCGGATGGTGACGGCCTGCCCCGCAGCCTCACGCCGTTGCTGCGCAAACCGGAATCAGACCGTACGGATGAGGAGAAGCAATCGATCGAGAGCCAGCTCCGTCAGCATTTCGATGGCAAGGTGAAGAAGCGCATCGTCAAGGATTTGCCGCAGGTCGTGAGATACGAGGCCGCGAAAAACGCCTTCGACCACTACAAAGGGGATCAACTTCCTCGCGTGATGGTGATGAGCGACGAGAAGCCCCGGGAAACGAAAATTCTCGACCGCGGTGACTACCTCTCACCCAAGGGTGAGACACTCACGTTCGCGCCACCCGGCTTCCTGCCACCGCTGCCCGCCGGCGCCCCAGCCAGCCGGCTCGGCCTGGCCCAGTGGCTCTTCCTGCCGGAACACCCGCTGACTGCCCGGGTGCAGGTCAACCGCATGTGGCAGCACTTCTTCGGCGCCGGGATCGTCAAGACGACTGAAGACATGGGGGTGCAGAGCGAGTACCCCGTGCACAGACACCTGCTCGACTGGCTGGCAGTCGAGTTTCGCGATCGGCAGTGGAGCCAGAAGCAGATGCATCGGCTGCTGGTCACGAGCGCCACCTACCGGCAGGCCGGGAAGGTGACGGCAGAGCATCTGGCAAAGGATCCCGAGAACCGGCTCTTCGCGCGGGCCAGCAGGTTTCGGATGCCGTCGATGGTGCTCCGCGATGTGGCACTCTCCGCCAGTGGTCTGCTCGACCGGCGGATCGGCGGCCAGCCGGTCTATCCCTATCAGCCCGATCAGATTTGGGAAGCACTCGCCATCACGAAGGAACGTGACTTCACCTACCCGGCATCGCACGGCAGCGACCTCTATCGCCGCAGCCTCTATACGTTCTGGCGGCGGACGGTGAACCCAGCCAACATGTTCGACATGGCCAACCGGCAGACCTGCAGTGTGCGTACCAGTCGCACCTGCACGCCGTTGCACGCTCTCACCACGCTCAACGATCCGACCTGGGTCGAGGCAGCCCGCGTGCTGGCGGAGAAGGCCATGCAGGCCGCTGCAGACACCGATGCTCGGCTGGCGTTCGCCTTCCGCCGCGTGCTCGGTCGCTCACCGACCGACTACGACATGTCCACGCTCCGACGAATGATCGAACGGCAGTTGGCTGTCTACCGGGCGGACGCCGATGCGGCCAAGCAACTCGTGAGCGTGGGTGAGAGCAAGCGGGACGAATCGCTCGATCTCGCGGAACTCGCTTCCCTCAGCAGCGTCTGCCTCGGCATGTTCAATCTCGACGAGGCCCTGACACGGGAATGAGGCTTCCGATCAACAGTCATGTGGAGAGCCATGATCGGCGGAAGCTCGACGAGCGTGGGCGTATCCTCGCCTCGCGAAGGAGACTTCTGCCGTCATGGCGACGCGTCGCCGCCGATGGAAGCCAGAGGGAAACCCATGACTGAACTTCATCGTGAAACCATCCAGCGGGTCACTCGGCGACAGCTCTTCGGGTCCGCCGGCAACGGCATCGGAACGGTGGCGCTGGCGGCGCTGCTCCAGCGTGATGCCGCCGCTGCCGTCGCCACGCCTGCTGCCCTCGGCACGCCCGGTCTGCCGGGCCTGCCCCACCATCCACCCACGGCGAAACGGGTCGTCATGCTCTGGCAGGGGGGCGGGCCATCGCACGTCGATCTGTTCGACCCCAAGCCAGTGCTGATCAGCCGCAGCGGTGAGGATATTCCCGCGAGCGTCCGCGGCGGGACTCGCCTCTCGACCATGTCGAGCGACTATGCCAAGTGGCCGGTCGTTGCCCCGATCAAGGGCTTCAAGAAATACGGCAATGCTGGCATCGAGATGAGCGAGATGCTGCCGGGCATCGGCGGCATCGCCGACGAGATCTGCCTGGTGCGGAGCATGCACACGGAAGCCGTCAACCACGCGCCGGGCGTCACCTTTTTCATGACCGGGTCGCAGGTGCCGGGTCGGCCGAGCATGGGCGCATGGCTCAACTACGGCCTCGGCTGCGACACCGATGAACTGCCTGCCTTCGTGGTGATGACCTCGTCCGACAAGGAGAAGACCTGCGGGCAGCTCTTCTTCGACCACTATTGGGGCAGCGGGTTTCTCCCGAGCCGGTTCCAGGGTGTGCGGTTTCGCAACACGGGGGACCCCGTGCCCTATCTGGCCAATCCAAGCGGCGTGAGCCGGGAGTCGCGGCGGGCGCTGCTCGATGACATCGCCGCCATGAACGCCGCCCATCTCGCCGACTACGGCGATCCGGAGATCGACACGCGGATCGCGCAGTATGAAATGGCCTTTCGGATGCAGATGAGCGTGCCAGAACTCGTCGACTTCTCGAACGAACCCCAGCACGTGCTCGATCGCTACGGCCCCGACGTCCGTGTGAAGGGCAGCTTCGCCTACAACTGCCTGATTGCCCGGCGACTCCTGGAGCGGGGCACGCGGTTCGTGCAGTTGATGCATGCCGGCTGGGATCAGCATGGCAACCTCTTCACGCAGCTTGAAACGCAGTGTCGCGACACCGAGGGTCCGTCGGCGGCGCTCGTGCACGACCTCAAGGAGCGGGGACTGCTCGCCGACACGCTGGTCGCCTGGGGGGGCGAATTCGGCCGTACGCCCTTTGGCCAGGGGGATCCGGCCAATCCCAAGGGCCGCGACCACTTTGGAAAAGCGTATTCATGGTGGCTGGCCGGCGGCGGCGTGAAGGCGGGCCACGTCTATGGATCGACCGACGACTATGCGTGGAACATCACGGCTGACCCGGTGCACATTCACGACATGCAGGCCACGATCATGCACATGGCGGGCATTGACCACACGAAGCTCACCTTCCGCTACCAGGGCCGTCAGTTCCGGCTCACCGACGTGCATGGCCATGTCGTGAAGGGCATTCTGGCGTAGCGAGCCGGGCTGGATGCCCGGCGTCAGCACCAGCGACCTGCGGTCGCCAAGCAAAGCACGACAGGATGTCGTGGCTTTGCGTGCAGTCAGCCGTGCACGGTCATGTGGTGAAGGGCATTTTGGCTTAACGCCGGGCTCGGCCATCCTGGCCGCCCCGGCTTGGCCGGCCTCCGCCGGCTGGTGCTGACCCGGCCCTCCGGGCCTGACGTGCGTGGGCTTGGCGCGTGTGGGCCTGGTGCGGCTCACAAACATAAAAGCCCCGGACGGAAGTCCGGGGACACCGCGCTGTTGGGCGATCTCGGAACCACATTGCACGCGGAACGATGTTCGTAACCGGAGTCCCCCGGCTTCCGCCGGGGGCTTCTTGTCCATCTTCGCACCGGGCCTGGTGATAAGTCCGGAAATCCGGGTGGCTTTTGGTGTCACCAGCGATGGTGCACGAGCGGCCGGATGGCGTCGTCGTAGATTTCCTGCACGGCGGCCAGCGTCGCCGGCGGCAAGGGCGGCAGGTCTGCCGCGTGGGCGTTGTCTGCGACCTGGCTCGGCCGTCGGGCACCTGGGATGACGCACGTGACTGCCGGGAAGGCGAGGATCCACTGGAGCGCAAACTGCGCGAGCGTTCTCCCGGCCGGCACCAGCGGCCGCAGGCGTTCCACGGTGGCCAGCCCCGTTTCGTAGTCGACGCCGGAGAACGTTTCGCCCCGGTCAAAACCGGCGCCGTCACGGTTGAAGGCGCGGTGGTCGTCCGCCGGAAACTCGGTGGTCGGCGTGAATCGGCCGCTGAGCAGTCCGCTGGCCAGCGGGACCCGCGCGATCACGGCCACCTGCCGCCGCAGCGCCTCCTCGAAGAAGAGTTCCGCGGGTCTGAGACGGAAGGCGTTGAAGATGATCTGCACCGACTGCACGTTCGGGTATTCGATCGCCTTGAGGGCCTCCTCGACCCGTTCGACGCTGACGCCGTAGTGGCGGATCTTGCCGGCGGTGATCAGATCATCCAGACACTGAAAGACCTCTGGTCGGTAGTAGACATCGGTCGGCGGGCAGTGGAGTTGCACGAGATCGAGTCGGTCGGTCGCGAGATTTTTCAGGCTGCGGTCGACGAAGGCGACGAGGTTCGTGGCGTTGTAGCCATCGGCCGTGTGTGGATTGAGCCGTCGGCCCGCCTTCGTGGCCACGTAGAAGGGATCGGACCGTTCCCGGCGGAGGCGGGCGATCAGCCGTTCGCTGAGGCCGTCGCCGTAGACATCGGCGGTGTCGAAGAAGGTGATGCCGCAGTCGAGGGCCTTGTGGAGGGCGGCCATCGACTCTGCTTCATCGGCGCCGCCCCACTGGCCGCCGCCGATGCCCCAGGCGCCGAAGCCGATTTCGGAAACCTGCCAACCCGTCCGTCCGAATGTGCGTGTGTTCATGATGGCAGCAGTGTCGTGGAAAGAGCCGGTGGGCTCAAGCGGTCTCGGGACGAATGGGCAACGCCCGCGGATGTCGTTGCGCCCGTAGACTATTCGGTCATGGACGTACCAATGGCTACCGCAGACTGTATTCGTGACCGTCGGGAATGGCCGCTCATGGCCATCGGCATCCTGCTCGTGGGCAGCGGCGTGGCCCACCTCGTCGTCTGGGCCGTGCTCGGGGGCCCGTGGGAGGGACCGGTCAGCTGGCGGAAGCCGATCCTGTTTGGTGTGTCAGGAGGGCTGACAAGCCTGTCGTTGGGATGGGCCTGGTCGAAGCTGCCGTGGCGGTGGGGCGATGCCTGGCTGGCCTCGAGCGTCGCGTGGGCCCTGTTCGTGGAGGTGGCGCTGATCGATCTGCAGGCCTGGCGTGGAGTGGCCAGCCACTTCAACCGGGCCACGCCATTCGACTCATGGCTCTACGACACGATGGGCGTGCTCATCCTCTGGGTGACGCTCATCGCGATCGACCTCACGATTCGATTCTTTCGGCAATCCACTGGCCTGGCCGCCGACATGCTGCTGGCCGTCCGGGCGGGCCTCGTGCTGTTGGTGATCTCGTGCCTGCTTGGCATTTGGGTGAGCGTGAATGGTGACATGCGGGTGGCGGCGGGGCTCGAGCCCGAGCGCTACGGCGCCGCGGGTGTGCCAAAGTTTCCCCATGGTGCGGTGATCCATGCATTGCAGTGGCTGCCGATGCTCGCGTGGGCGGCGCGGCAGGCAGGCTTCACGGAACGCTGGCGTGTGTCGCTGGTGGCGGCTGCCACCGCCGGCACGTCGCTCATCGGCGTATTCGCTCTCGCACAGACGCTCGCGGGCCGGTCGCGTTTCGACGTGACACCTTCCACAGGTGTTGTCCTCGCCGGTGGCATTGCTTTGTTCGTCGTGCCTCTGCTCACGATCGGTGTGGCGCTGGCACATCACCCACGGGTCACTGCGGTACCATCCAGGCCAGCGGGCCCGACTGCAGCCAGACGAGCAGGCCCATGAGGGCGGCGAGCGCCAAACTGTGGGGGAAGACCCGCCGCAGGATCGCTCCCTCCTGACGGTGCACGCCCGTCGCCGTGGCCGAAACGACGATGCTCTGGGCGTCGATCATCTTCCCCATCACGCCGCCGGTGCTGTTGGCCGTGCAGATGAGCAGCGGGTTCAGACCCAGCTGTTCAGCCGTCACGCGCTGCAGGCTGCCGAACATCGCGTTGCTGGAGGTGTCGGAGCCGGTGAGGGCGACGCCGAGCCAGCCGAGCAGCGCCGCGAAGAAGGGATAGAGCCAACCCGTCCGGGTGAGGGCGAGGCCGAGCGTGACGTCGGTGCCGGAATACCGCGTGACGAATGCGAGCGCCAGCATCAAGGCGATCGTCACGAGCGAGAGGGACAGCCGCCGCACGGTATCCCACCAGATCGCCCAGGCCCGCCGCCAGGGAATGCCGAGCCACGGCACCGCAGCCAATGCTCCCATGAGAATGCCTGTCCCGGCCGCGGAGAGCCAGTTGAATCGGTAGACCGCCCGTTCGATTTCGAGCGGCTCCCGTGTCGCCGGCGGCACTTTGGCGATGCGGCCATCGAGTCTGGGCACGGGGAATTCCGGGGCAACGAGGCTTTTCGGCAGGAGCGGTCGCGCGGCCACGTCCGGCGCGGTCCGGGCCGTTGGTGCCGACGATGGCACCCGGCCTTCGAACGTGGCTTTGACCGTTGGCAGGCCCCAGCCGAAGACGGCCAGCGAGAGAAACGCCCACGGTGTCCAGGCCCAGGCGATCGCCCGCGCGGAGTCGGTGGATGCAAGCGGCACTGCCGGGGAACGAGACGGGCTCGATAGTCCGTGCTGCCAGCATTCCCGTGGCTGCCACCAGCGAAGAAACGCGGCGAGCGTCACGAGGCTGACAATTCCCGCCACCACGTCGACCAGCGCCGCCCCGACATAGTTGGCCATGGCCCACTGCACCACGGCGAACGAACCACCACAGACGAGCACCGCGGGCCAGACGGCCAGAAGCCCCCGCCAGCCCGTCATGGTGGCCACCATCCAGGCCGGCACGATGAGCGAGAAGAAGGGCAGTTGCCGGCCGGCCATCTGGGAGATGGCGAACTCGTCGAGGCCGGTCACCTTGGCGAGCGTGATGATGGGCGTGCCGAGGGCACCGAAGGCGACCGGCGCCGTGTTGGCGATGAGGGCCAGACACGCCGCCTCGAGGGCGGGAAACCCGGCGCCTGTGAGCAACGCCGCGGAGATCGCCACTGGCGCCCCGAAGCCGGCAGCCCCTTCCAGGAAAGCGCCGAATGAAAAGGCGATAAGCAGGGCTTGCATGCGGTGGTCGGCCGAGAGTCGGGTGACCGATCGCTTCATGATGTCGAGGGCCCCGGCCTCGACGGAGAGTTGGTAGAGGAACATCGCCGTCACGATGATCCAGCCGATCGGGAAGAGACCGAACGCCGCGCCATAGAGGGCGGAGGCCAGGGCGGCGTCGGTCGGCATGCCGACGATTCCGATGGCGACGGCCAGGGCCGTGACCAGACCAGCCCCCGCAGCCGCGTGGGCCGACCAGCCCGCGAACGCCAACAGACCCAGGAGCGCCACCAATGGCAGGGTTGTTACCGCTGTGGAGAGCAGCGGTGAGCCGAGCGGATCGTAGACGTGCGACCAGACCATGGGGGGTGTTCTACCACGTCGGTCGAGACGCGTTCGACATACTTCAGATCTCAAAGCACAAACCGCCGGGGGTCGGCGAAAGCCCGGCAGTGCTATGCATCAGGGCGACGGTTGAGGGGCCGACGCGGCCCGGCTGCGGGCGGCATTGAGCTTCGACTCGAGGTCGAGCGTCTTGACGTGATCGGCCCCGAGACTCTGCCTGTAGTTCTCGTAGAGTTGGGCGTAGATTTCTGCTGCCTGAGCGTGATTGCCGCGGGCATCCGCCTGAGCGGCTGTCGCCAGAACGTATTTGATGCGGGCAGAAGCCGTGAGTGGGTTGTTCTTGCCATGGAGCCGTTCGCAGAGTTCGGCCTGTCGGCGGCGGATGGCGACGGCCTCGTCGATCCTGCCATCGCGCTGGAGAAACTCGGCCGACAGATCCTCGAGCATCAGCCGGTCGTGCTCGCGTCGCGAGCCCTGACGGATGACCGTGTCGATTGCCTCCTGGATGACACGCTGGGCGTCGGCTGTTCGGCCGGCCTCGTCGAGCACCCGGGCAAGCGCCACGGTGGAGTTGATCGCGATCGGATCGGTCTGTCCTCGGGTCTTCCGGGCCCGGGCCAGCACATCACGGACAAGCGCTTCCGCACTCTGAAAATCGCCACGCTTGGCCAGCCCCTCCGCCATGATCTGTTCGGCGCTGAGTGTGACCGGATGGTCGCTACCCAACACCTTGCGCATGGTGGCGATGACGCCGGTGCAGATCGCATCGGCCTCCGCGATCTTGCCATGCATCCGCAGCGCCGTGGCGAGATCCCCCTGGGTGGCGAGCACGGCACGATGATCGGACGGTAGCACCGCCAACTGCCGTTCGAGGCCATGGCGGCAGAACCGTTCGGCAGCATCGTAGTTGCCCTTCATGAGGTGAACGGTCGCCAGTCTGTTGTAGATGTCGCACGTCGGCTTGCGTTCAAGGGCCTTATCGGCCAACTGGAATGCCTCCGCCTCCTTTCCCATTTCGCTCATGATGTCAGCGAAGCTCCAGAGTGCCCGGTAGTTGCCGGGATCGTGATTGAGCACGTCGATCCAGAGGAATGCGGGGGACGAATACTGGCGGTTTCTCAGCTGCGTGCCGATCATCAGAGCGACGATGACCACGCCGATCGCGCCAAGTGCGTACCGCTCGGCGCTGCGGGCGCCGCCCGGCAGCCGCAGAGCGCCGCGATCAAATGCCGCAGTCACCCCCAGCACGATGGCCGCCACCACCGGCGCCAGCGGCAGATACATGCGGTGCTCGTTGACGAAGGCTTCCACGGGCAGCACGCTCGACGTGGGCGCGAGCGTCCCCAGAAACATCACACCCAGCCACGCCTCTGGCCGCCGCTGGATCGTTCCGATCACGGTCAGGATCACCATCGCCGCGATGGTCAGATAGGCCGGTAGTTGGGCCACCGTGACGGAACGCACCTCGGGCCAGCCGCTGTAGTCGAAGCAGAGGCCGACCGGCCAGATGGCGAGCCGCAGGTAGTGCAGGATCACGCCCGGCTGGGTGAGGGCGTACGTGAGCGGCGACCCCTTGGCATCGCCAAATTCCTGATATCTGCCCGCCTGCGAGGCGATGATGGCCGCGAGGAGCAGCCATGTGAGAGCCAGTGCAAGGTAATAAAAGCGCCGCCGCCAGACGTCGGATCGCCAGAGGGCCGTGGTGGCCGCTGGTGAAAATAACCAATCGTAGAGCACGATCAGCACCGGCAGCACGACGGCGTTTTCCTTGCAGGCCATGGCTGCCGCGCAGGCTGCCACGCTCCCGAACAGCCACGTCCGCGACCAGTCGGAAGCCGCCGCGCGGGCGAAGGCCGCCAGAGACAGCAGGCAAAACATGCCCGCCATCGATTCGATTCGCTGATAGATGTAGGTCACCGCCTGCGTCTGGAGCGGGTGGACGGCCCACAGCCCGGCGATCGCCAGCGCCAGTGGCACGGCGCGGCTTCCCCAGCGGTCGCGGAGCCGTGGCGAGGAAAGCGTGAACCGTACGAAATCAAAGAGCGCCAGCGACGCGATCAGATGCACCAGCAGGTTCGTGACGTGAAACCCGAAAGGCACGCGTCCCCAGAGGCTGGTATCGATGGCGAAGGAGAGATAGGGCAGCGGTCTCGCGGGTGCCTGCGGCCCGGTGAACATCGCCTCCCAGGGCGGAAAGAGCCGCTGCATGGCCGGATTGTGGTACACCTCAGTGACGTCGTCTGAAACAAAGGCTCCCTCAAATGAATTGAGATACGCCACGCACGTCAGGACGATGATTCCAATGGCGGCAAGGCGGGGGGTGATCGCGAAGGGTAGCGACGGCGAGTCGGTGGTCATGATCCAGAGATCCCGAGCATTGTCAGCAGTGCCGCGGCGCCCACCAGCACCAGTGCCCAGCCCATGTACCGGGCAATCGGAGGCCGGTCGGCATAGCGGTAATCATCACGGCTGATCGCAGTCAGCATGTGACGGTGTTCCCACATGCCCGCGATCGTCGCGGCCATACCCAACACGATCAACGCCACTCCGAAGGCCCGCGTTTTCATGGACGAAAGATCGGCAAGCCGGCCATTGAGAGAGAGGGCAGCCTGCCCCAGCCGCTCGATCCCGAAACCGAGGCTGATCATCGCCAGACTCGTGCGGATCCAGGCCAGGAGCGTGCGGTCGGCGGCCTCGCGGTTCCGCTCGCGAGCCAGTTCATTCGAGAGGCCGGCGGCGGACGATGTGCGGTTGTCAGGGCCGTCGATGTTCATAACGAGAGAATACCAGCCGATGCGGCCAGCCGCATCGGCCTTGCCGGCATGGCAGGCCCCCGGGAACTACTTCACCTCCAGCGGAAGGCTCTCCGAGTGGGCGGAGAACTCCGGGGCGTAGCGGCTCTGGATCGTGGCGAAGCCGCTCGACGCTGTGCCACGGTGGGCCGCTCGGAGCGAATACTCGAAGACATGCGTACCCCGCGGCAGCCGCTCGAAAAAAAACTGCGTCGCGGTGTCGCGAACGGCCACATACCAGCCCGCGCCATCCCCCCAGCGCCAGCCGGAGAGCACGTCCACGGGCTCCGTCAGGCTTGGCCGATGGTCGCGGAGTTCGAGGAACTCGTAGTCGCGGTCGCTGGTCACCACCAGCCGCACGACCAGTTCATCTCCCACCTCGACTGCCGTGGTGCCATTCTTCGCCGTCGGCACCAGTTCCGGACCCGCCTTCGTGGCCTTCTTGATGAACAACTGCTTCTCGATGGCAAGCTCCTCGCGGCCTGCCGCCGGCACCTGTGCGATGTCGTCGAGATACTGCCAGTGGACGCCGCCGAAGGCTAGGCCCTTGTCCCGCTTGGTGACAACGACCTCACCCATCGCCGGCGTGATCTCTCGCCGCGTGAACCGCTCCTCAAAGAAGCCAGTGCCTGCTTCGACTTCCGCGGGCTGCACCTGTTCGCCGCCCACGGTCACCGTGACCAGTTCCTGCGAGCCGAGGAGGTCATCGCCGCGGCAAAGCAACGCTCCGACTGCATCGGCCGTCGCCCGGCTACCGGGCCACTGGCTGGTCCGCTTCTGTGAGAGCAGCCAGACCTTGAGTGCCTCGACGGCATCCTTGTCGCCTGCCACCTCATCGAACGCCTCGATCATGATCGCCTGGGTGGCGATCGGGGCATAGGCCCAGCTCCACCAGCCCGGATGGGAATCCCGCCACCACATCCCCTGCCACGAGGCTTTTTCAGAGCCGGCGGAAGCGCCATCGCGTCGCGTCGCGTCGGCATCGACTGCCCGCTGCTTCAGGCTGTCGATTATTGACAGCGCCGTCGGCCTGTCGCCCGAACGAAAGAGCGCGATGGCGATCTGCCCCTGCGTGAGTCTGGCATCGAGCTTCGTCCATGACCTGCGGGCGACGTCGTAGGCCCAGCGGATCGCCTCGGCGGCTTCTCCCTGTGGCGGTGCGTCGGTTGTGAAGAAGCTCCGCGTGTAGAGGGCGGAGACGCCGATGGGAGTCAGCACAATGTCATCCTGCTTTCCGGCCCAGAGCTTTTCCGCGCGACGCTTCTCCTCGACGAGCCGGCCGTCGAGCCAGGGGATCGTCGCGAGCGCGGGCTGGATGTCGAGAGCTACGCCCGCAGCCCGGAGCCGGCCGAACCCGGCCAGGATGCCGAGCGTGACGGAGTCGCAGGTCGTCCCACCTGGAAACCAGGGCCAGCCACCGTCGCCATTCCGGAGCGACGCCAGTCGGTTCAGGGCAGCCTGCGTCTCATTGTCGGCACGGTTCGCATCGAAGAGGAGTGCGATCCGGGCCCGCGACTCCCCTTCGTCGACCGCGTCACGGACCCAGGGCGTCTCCGCCAAGAGCGTCGTGACGAGTTCCGTATTCTTGTCCAAGGGGCTCGTGAGAGCATTGGTCCCCTGCCACTGTTTGAAGACCCGAGCGATCCGCGGATCGCTCGTCGCCAGATGCCGCGCGAGGCTGTTGGCGTAGAGACGGGTGAAGAGCGTCTCGACGCTCTCGTCAGTCTGCTCCATCAGTGATGGCAGCGCGAGCACGGCATACCAGGCGGGATTCGATGTGGCCTGCACGACGAACGACTGGCTCCGGATGTCGGTGCCCGCACTCCTGACGAGCCGATCGACGGCAACCTTTCGTTCGCCGGGGCCCCGGAGCGTCACGGGCACGCTCTCTGTCACGAGCACGCGGCGCGGCAGTACGACAAGAAACGCCTCTTCGCCGTCGGCCGCCCTGCCGGCCGAGCCGGTGGCGAGATAGCGGAGCGTCTCGGTGCCGTCGGCCACCTTCACGGTGAAGACGACCGGCTTCGATTCACCGGCAGCGAGATCGAATGGCACTGTGCGCGGGCCGTCGATGAGCCCGTCACGCGAGTCATTCGTCCGCGCGTCAGCCAGGGCGAAAGTCACGGAGCCGCTCAGCCGACCGGTCGACCTGTTGCTCACCTTCACCGGAATCTGCACGACGTCCCCTTCGCGGAGAAATCTGGGCACGACCGGCTCCACCATCAGGTCTTTTGCAGACACGCAGCTGTCGACGATCGTGCCGCTACGAAGCTTTGCATCGTGCGCGAGCCCCTTGAACTGCCAGGTGGTGAGCGTGTCAGGAAGCGTGAACTCGATCGTGAGGTTGCCGTCTTTGTCGGACATGAGCGTGGGAAGAAAGAAGGCCGTCTCGACGAGATTTTTTCGTGGCGGCGGCGGCGGGGCTGAAGCCGCTGGCGGTGCCGCAGGATCACCGGGCCCGCCTGCCTTCATGCTTTCGTCGGTGAAGTTACGGGCTAAGCGTTCGTTCTGTTGCTCCACGCCTTCAGCCTCAATTGCATCGGCAGGTGCCGCCGACATGGCCATGGGTGCCGCCGCCATCCCTCGCATCATTCCTCGCTTCAGCATGCGTTGGCCAGGGAAGCCTCCGCCGAATCCGCCGCCGCCGACTGGCGATCCGAACGGCTCGCGGAGCACGCAATAGGTCATCGCAGGCACCTCTGCATCGCGGCTCGTGAACTGGCCAACGAGATGGTTGAACGACACGCCGCTGTTCGTGAAGCCGAAGTTCAGCCAGCTCGATTCGCGGCGAAAGAGCCCCATCAGGCCGTCGGTCGGCCACTGGTGTGGTGCGAGTGCGTCAAGCGACTGGTCGTAGAGTGTGGCCACCATTTCGGCGACCGCTGGAACCGCCGGGCCTGCCAGCGGATCGGCGACGCTGGCAATCTTGGCCCGCCAGACCTCCTTCGCTCCCGGTTCGAGCCGCCGCGTGAACCGTTCCCAGGTGATGGCGAGCTTCTTGTTGGTCCAGGGCACGTCGACCGTCTGCGTCGCGACATGAAGCCGGCCGTCGCGGACCATCCATGCCCGCACGGTGAATCCGCCGCGGTGCTCGTCTCCGACCTTCATGCCGACCGGCCACTGCGTTCGGCCTGCAGCGGTCCAGAAGCGGTTGAGCGTTTTGCCAGCCTGCGAGATCTCGACATAGGCGCGGCCGTTTCCATAGCCGGTGCCGACGATCGCCGAAAAGTCGTTGCCCGGTTCAATCTCCTGCTGCTGCGGTTTCATCACGAACGCTCGCTTTACGCCGTAGCGTTCTGCCACGGGATCAATCACCTCGATCAGCCGCTCCGCCTTCACCGCAGGCACATCACCGGCTGCTGGAATCTCGAACACCGCCTTGTAGATACCGGCGGGGAGCTTTGCCGTGGCCACGTGTTTCCCGGTGGCCTTGTCGGTCGATACCTGTTCCGTCATCACCGCCTCGCCGACGACCCAGGTCTCGGGATCGGCGGAATCCGGCGGGAGCGGGTGCGGCACGGGGCGGACGGTCGCCCGGCCCGTCGCGCGCCTGTTGCGGATGGGCCTCGGCATGGGCCGTGGTGAAGCCTCAAAAAAGTCGCCGCGGCGGACGTCCGCCGGCTGCACGAGCTTGTTGACGGTGAGCGTGCCCGCGGCCGCGCTGGGCTGGCCGTCAAGCGTGGTGGTGGCGAGCGTGATCGCGACAGCCACCGGCTTGCCATCAGGAGCGGTGGCCTGCCAGGCCTCGGTTGAGAGCGACGCCTCGATATCGGTGTAGCCGGCGCTGACGGTCCGCTCGTCGCTTCGCGTTTCGCCGCTAGAGTCGGTGACGTCGGCGACAACACGATAGGTGAAGACCGGCAGCGACTCCTTCGGCACGCTGCGGTCGGCCTGTGCGGGGAAGGAGACCGTAAACACGCCGTTGGCATCGGTGACCGCCGTGCCTCGCGCGATTCGTTGACTGCCGCTGTCAAAGGGGAGGCCCGGGAAGAACCAGCGGCACCAGATCGGCCAGCGGGCCGATCGCTCCACCTGCCACTTCACCTTCGCGCCAGCCACCGACACGCCCGTGTAGGTCGTGGCCGTACCGGAGAGCACCACGGTGCCGCCGAGCGGCACCGACTTTTCGGGAGCCGCGAGCGTGACGAGGAATTTCGGCCGCTTGTATTCCTCGACCCGGACTCCGGCGCCGCCCGAAAAGCCATTGGGGCCGGAGGCCTGGGCTGCAATCGACCACTGGCCCGGCAGCGACCCCGTCGGGATCGGGAAATTTCCTTGGAATGACCCGTTGGCTGTTGTCGTGTGCCGGGCCTTTGCCACCTCACGGCCGTTTGCGTCGCGGAAGATCACCTCGATCTCCCGCTTGTCGACCGCGCCGTATGTTCCCGTGGAAAAGTCGCTGGCACAGGCGATCCCCTTGTAGAAGACGATCTGTCCCGGTCTGTGGATGCCGCGGTCAGTGACGAGCACGATCGACGATTGTGCATCGGGCTGCACGTTTCGCCAGAAACTGGTCGCCTCAGTGGTGGCCGCGTGCTGCGCGCCGTCGAGCACGGCGGAGGCCATCAGGACATATTCACGTCCCTGCTCGAGAGGCAGTTCATAGCGGCCGTCCTTATCTGTCGTGGCAACGCCAGCCTTGCCGAATCGCTGCGGGTGGTTGCCCTGCTGTTCGCGGACGAACAGTTGCACGGCCGCACCGGCTACCGGTTCACCCGATGCCAGGTCGACGACATGGCCGGCTAAGGCGCCGCGCGACTGACCGTCTGGCTGTCCGCCCACCGCCACCTTGCCGAAGAGCTGCCTCTGCTGTTCCGACACGATCGCCAGCCGAGTCACCCAGACCATCGCCACGTGCACGGTGTTGTCGGCCTCGCCAAAGTCGGCCTTGTGACTGGCGATCACCCAGTAGGTGCCAGGCTCGAGCGACTTCGCGTCGAAGATCGTGCCCACGTCGATGTCTTCGTGTCGCTGCTGGTAGTCGTCGGTAGCGGGCAGATCGATTCGCTTCTCGCGCACGACTGGCAGGCCGAGGATCGCCTGCCGATCGGCGTCGTCCAGCCAGCCGGCATGGGGTTTTCCTGCGTTGAGCCGGCCCAACCAGTCGGCCTTTGCGATCCGCAGATGCGACGTGGCGAGATTCCGGTAGCTGACGCGGACCATCGGCCAGGGCGCGGCCCAGGATCGCTCGGTCTGGATGGAGAGGTCCTTGGCATCAATCTGCGCGACGAGGTTTTTGCAGAGCACGCCGCCCGGGCTCGAGGGGTGGGCATCGGCCCCCTTCATCGCGGTGGCGCGCGCTTCAACGAGATCGTTGTCGCCATCATCCTGCAGCAGGAGGCTGGCGAGGTGAAAGCGGGCCAGTGACGCCGTCTCGTGGTCACCCGCCCGTTCGATGAAGGCTTCCAGGGCAGTTTCCTTGCGATCAGCAAGATCGGCGGCGTCGCCACGCGAGACTGCCGCGCCGCTCGCCCACAGGATCCGGTCGAGATCGGCGGCCAAGAGTGCCGTGCGGTCGGTATCAGCGCGATGAAACTCAAGCAGACCACGATAGAGCCTCGCGGTTTCCAGCAGCGGCGAGTCGAGGTCGGTGATCCCCGGATCGGCGTCCGGCTGCCAGGCGAGAAATTCCTCGAGCGTGCCGAGCGAGGGACCGGCGGCGTCGAGTTCGAAGGCGTCTTCCGGGGCGACCAAGCCGCGTTCGCCGGACGAGGCGAACTCGATCGCGTCGTGGATCACGACGTCCCACATGGTTGGCCTGGAGGCAGCGGGCATCGTGCCCTTCTGGAGGATCGTCGACCATTCGCCAACCGGCAGGCTCTGGAGGGTTTTTCGCTGCGGGCTGCCGGGGCCGCCAACCGCCGCTGCGAACCGCTTTCTGATCTCGCCGACGATCGTGGGCAGATCCCATTCGGCGATGGAACGAAGATCGGCGTCGTCTGCGGCACCGGCCGTCCGCTGCTGGAACCGCCAGCGGTTCTGCAGAAAGAAGCCCCAGGTCCAGTTCGCCCGGATCGCCTCCAGCACGCCGCGTGTTTCCGGTGGGGCCTTGTCGATGGCGCCGGCGAGCAGGATCAGCCGCTCCGGATCGTCCGGTGCCCGGTCGCCCGTCTCGGTCAGGATCCGGGTGGCGATCGCCCGGGACACCTCGGCCCAGGCACGATTGGCGACGGCCGCCTGCTCAATCCCCTGCAGTGCCTCGGCGGCTGTCTGTGGCTTCCCTTCCTCAAGTGCTTTGTCGACAGCCTTCCAGGCGACTGACCGTGGCCCATCGGAAGCATCGTCGCCGCGGCCGCTGGAAATGGTCATGCAGGTGTCTCCGGGGAAAAGGCCAGTGAGCGAGAGAAACACGGAGCCGACGGAGAGCGTGGATCTCACGATTCGAGCAAGACGGACGCCTGCAATGCGCATGGCACGACCTTCCGAAGCGGAATAACGAACGGACCTGTTCTCGACCGCAGAAGTCTACGGGGCAGGGCCAATTTGGTGACAGTTCGCCCCTCTCCCCCGAAGGCGACACCGATGCATCATAGCGATGACCGCTTCCCCGACTTGACGCATGCTGAGCGCATGTATACTTCTTAGAAAAGGCCCTCCACGGCGCCCGCCATGCCGCACGATCTCCACACTGTTCTCGCTCGTACGTTCGGTCACGCCGAATTCCGTGATGGACAGGAGACGGTGATCCAGACGCTGTTGGCCGGCAGGAGCACGCTGGCGATCTTTCCCACGGGGGCCGGCAAGTCGCTCTGCTACCAACTGCCCAGCCTGCTCATGAACGGGCTGACGGTCGTGATCTCGCCCCTGATCGCCCTGATGAAGGATCAGGTCGAGGTGCTCCGGTCGCGTGGCATTGCAGCAGCGCGGCTTGACTCGTCGCTGACCGCGGCGGAGATGGCGGGCGTCTATGACAGCATCCGAAGCGGCACGCTGAAACTGCTCTACATCGCGCCAGAGCGGCTCGTGAACGAGCAGTTCGTGGCGCGGCTCAGGCAGACGCGGGTTGCGATGATGGCGGTGGACGAGGCCCACTGCATCTCCGAGTGGGGGCATAACTTCCGGCCGGAGTATCTGCGGCTGGCGCACGTGGCCCGGGAGCTCGGCATCAGTCCCGTGCTGGCGTTGACGGCGACCGCAACACCCCACGTCGCTGCCGACATCCGCCGCGCCTTCGGCATCACCACGTCCGACCATGTGCAGACCTCGTTTCTGCGTCCAAACCTCCGCTATCGGATCACACCCTGCACGGCAGGGGAGCGGCTCGGGTTGTTGACGAGCCGGTTGCTCGAGCGACGGGAACCCGCGATTGTCTACGTCACGCTGCAGAAGACCGCCGAGGAAGTGGCAACGCACCTGAGAAAAAGCGGGCTCGAGGCACTCGCCTATCACGCGGGTCTGCCGGATGAACAGCGGCACGATGCACAGGATGCGTTCATGGCGGGCCGTGTCGACACGATCGTTGCCACGATCGCCTTCGGCATGGGTATCGACAAGTCTGACATCCGCGGGGTGTATCACTTCAACCTGCCCAAGACGCTGGAAAACTACGCCCAGGAGACGGGCCGCGCCGGCCGCGACGGGAGGTCCTCGGTCTGCGAACTCTTGGCGTGTGCCGATGATCGGATCGTGCTCGAAAATTTCACCTACGGCGACACGCCAACGCCACAGGCAATCAGACAGCTCCTCGATGTGCTTCTCGTGTCGAGTGCGTCCGCTCACGGCGAATGGGACATCTCGCTCTATGAGATTGCGCAGGCCACCGACATCCGTCCGCTGGTGATCGAAACGGTGATCACCCATCTCGAACTCGCCGGGGTTCTGCGGCCGCTGGGGAGTTTCTATGCCAGCTATCAGTGGCGGCTGCTGAAGCCCGAGACGGCAGTCCTGTCAGGGCACACGCCTGAGCGGCAGGAATTTCTCCGACGGCTGTTGCACTGCGGCAAGCGTGGTACGAAGTGGACCACGCTCACTCCCGATGAGGCGGCCACCGACTTGGCGGAGCCGCGGGATCGGATTCTCAAGGCGCTCACCTGGCTGGCAGATTCGGGCGACATCGAACTCAAGCCTAGCGGCAGCCGTCAGCGCTACCGGCTCGACGGCCCGCCGGAGAAGCGTGATCCGGAGCGGCTCGCGGAGTCGATGCAGCAATTGTTTGCCGCCCGCGAGGCACGCGATGTCGAGCGACTGCAGGGGGTGCTCGACTTCGCTGGGCATCGCGGCTGTCTGACCCGACGTCTCCTCCACTATTTCGGGGAGGAGTTTGGCAATGGGTTAGGCGAGGAGGCTCGTCTTGGGTGCGGCAGTTGCACGAGCTGCGAAGCAGACACACCCGCCGCCTCTGGCGATGCATCGCGGGCTATCCCGGCTTCCGCCGTGCCGCCGATCACGGCCGAGCAGACCGCGGCAGTCCGCAGCCTGATCGCCGAAGGCCACTCGTCGCTGGGCTCTCCGCGACAGGTGGCCCGTTTTCTCTGCGGGCTCACGAGCCCGGCCACCACCCGCGAACGGCTGGGCCGGCATGCCGCCTTCGGACAGCTGGCCCGTGTGCCCTTCGCGGACGTTCTCAACCGGGCCGAGGTGCTGATGGGCTCGAGCACAAGCAGCCCGGGGCCGGCGGTGCGTGGAGATGCCCCTTGAAGCTGGGGGCGAAGAGCACGCCGCCGCCTCGGGACATGGGCTGAGCTGGGGCATACGCCCATCGACAGCCGAGGCGCAAGCCCTTGTCAACAATGGGCTTAGGGAAACAGTCGGCTGACGCAACCGCCGCGGTGTGCGGCAATGGTGTGCTATATATGATGAATGAAGTCAGTGTCGTCGGAGCGCAACGTCGACTCCTTGGGATTCATGGCCGAAAGTCGAGGCGGGCCCTCCGTCTCGGTCTGTCTGCAGTCAGGAGAGCAGATGAGTCGCTCCACGCCCCGATTGCCTGTTGCCCGATTGCCTGTCGTTAGGTTTATAGGTTCAGGCAGCATCTGGGCAGTAATGCTGGGCCTGTTCCTGTCGGGCAGTCTGTTGGCCGCCGACCCGGTTGCGGACACCACGCTCTCATTCAACAAGGACATCCGCCCCATCCTGGTTGAGAACTGCTTTTCCTGCCATGGCGCCGATAGTGCCGGGCGGAAGGCCGAGCTTCGGCTTGACCAGCGGGACGTAGCGGTTGAGTCGGGGGCGATTGTCCCTGGCGACACCGATTCGAGCGTCATGCTCGACCGGATCTTCTCCGATGATCCCGACGAGATGATGCCGCCGCCCGCCCACAAGAAGACGCTCACTTCAGAGCAGAAAGAGATGCTCAAGCGATGGATCGCCGAAGGCGCGGCCTACGAGCCTCACTGGTCGTTCCTGCCACCGCAGCGGACTGACCTGCCGGCGGTGAAAAATGAGGCGTGGATCAGAAACCCGATCGACCGTTTCATCCTCGCACGTCTGGAGTCGGAAGGCCTCACCCCCGCCCCAGAGGCTGATCGGCGCACACTGGCTCGCCGGTTGTCGCTCGACATCACCGGCCTACCGCCGGAGCCAGCCGTCGTCGATGCGTTCGTGGCCGATCCATCGGCCGATGCCTACGAACGCTTGGTCGATGCGCTGCTGGCGAGCTTGGAATGGGGGGAACAGCGTGGCCGCTACTGGCTCGACTACTCCCGCTACGGCGACACCAATGGCATCCACATCGACAACTTCCGAGAGATGTGGACCTATCGGCAGTGGGTGATCAACGCCTTCAACCGCAATCTGCCATTCGATCAGTTCACAATCCTGCAACTTGCCGGTGATCTGGTCAGCGATCACGGTCCGGCCGCCACGCCGGAACAGATTCTCGACAAGCGTGTGGCCAGTGGCTTCAACCGCTGCAATATCACGACCAGCGAGGGGGGCGCGATCGACGAGGAGTATCTGGTGCTCTACGCCCGCGACCGCACCGAGACAACGTCGGCAGTGTGGATGGGCCTGACAACGGGCTGTGCCGTCTGCCACGACCACAAGTTCGATCCGCTGTCGCAGAAGGAGTTCTACGCACTCTCGGCATTCTTCAATAACACGACCCAGCCCGCCATGGACGGCAACGTGCATGACACGCCGCCGATCCTGCCGGTGCCGAAGCCGGATGACCGAGCCAGATTCGCCCAACTGGAACAGGAACTGCCGGCCGCGAGGGCCGCCGTTGAGGCTCGCAAGGCCGCCGCCCGCCCGGAGTTTGACACCTGGATCGGAGCGGCAACCGCCGAGTCGGCCGCTCGCCTTCTGCCGCAGGACACCCGACTGCTCGACATGCCGCTGCTGGAGGGGCTGGGAAACCTGACCCGCGTGGGAGTCATGGGAGGGGATATCGATCTGCCGCTGGCTCCACCGACCGCCTGGCAGCCAGGGCCCGGTGGTGTTCCTGCCTTACTGCTTGACGGCAAGGTGGCCGAACTGGCCACGGTGGGCGACTTTGAGCACGACCAGTCGTTCAGCGCCACCTTTTGGATCAAGCCGCCTGCCAACGATTCGTTCTACGCCATCCTCGCCCGGATGGATGAGGCGGCGGCCCACCGCGGCTGGGACATGGCGGTCAGCGGCCGCCGTGTCGCCATGCATCTGATCCATAGTCATCCCGACGACAGCCTGAAGGTCGTGGCCAAGGAACAACTCAAGGCCGATGAATGGACGTATGTTGCCATCACCTACGACGGTTCGGGTGAGTCCAAAGGCATCAAGGTTTATTACAACGGCAAGCAGCAGGAGCTGAATGTCGAAAACAAGGACTTCAAGAAAAACACCACCCGCACGACAGTGCCACTGGTCATCGGTGCCCGTGCTGGGGGATCGGGAGCGCACGGCGTGGGACTCGCCAGCCTGTCGCTCTGGGGCCGTAGCCTCTCGGCCGGCGAGGTGGAGGGGATTTTTCGTGGCCGGGAACTGGCTGCCATCGTCAAACTGCCGGCGGCCGATCGTGCCAAGTCGGCAGAACCCCTCTACTCCTGGTGGCTGAACAGTGTCGACGAACCGTTTCAGGCGGCCACCGCCAGGGTGGCGGCGCTCAATGGCGAAGAGGCTGCGATTCGCAAACAGGGCACGATCGCCCATGTGATGCACGAGAAGCCGGAGATGCCCAAGGCATTCGTGCTCAGCCGGGGTGACTACGACAAGCGCCTGGATGAGGTGCAGCCCGGCACGCCAGAGGCGCTTCCCGGCTTTCCGGAGGGGGCCCCGCGCAACCGGCTGGGGCTGGCGCAGTGGCTGCTGCTCTCCGACCATCCGCTCACGTCGCGGGTGACGGTGAATCGGTTTTGGCAGGAGGTATTCGGCACGGGGCTCGTGCGGACCAGCGGCGATTTTGGCATCACCGGTGAACTTCCCAGCCATCCAGAACTGCTCGACTGGCTGGCGGTGGAATTCCGCGAGACCGGCTGGGATGTGAAGAAGCTCTTCAAGCTGATGGTGACCAGCGCCGCCTATCGGCAGCAGGCAGTGGCGACGCCGGAGAAGCTCGTCAAGGACAATGCCAATCGATTGCTCTCGCGCGGTCCGCGTTTTCGGATGGATGCAGAGATGGTCCGCGACTACGCGCTCGCGTCCAGCGGCCTGCTCGTCCGGCAGCTTGGGGGTCCGAGTGTGAAGCCTTATCAGCCCGATGGCGTCTGGGAGGCTGTGTCGATGGGCGGAAACACCAACCGCTATGTGCGCGACAAGGGAGAAAATCTCTACCGGCGCAGTATGTACTGGTTCTGGAAGCGGACGGCTCCCCCGGCCTCGATGGACATATTCAACGCGCCTTCACGGGAGAACTGCACCGTGAAGCGGGAGCGGACCAATACGCCTTTGCAGGCGCTCGTCACGCTCAACGACGAGCAGTTTGTCGAGGCAGCCCGCGTGCTGGCGGATCGGGCGCTGGAGCTCGGTGGTGAGACGGACGAATCCCGCCTCGATTTCATTGCCAAGCGGATCCTCTCGCGGCCGCTCAGCCCGCAGGAGATGACGATCGTGAAGCAGTCGTTGGCCGATCTCTCCGGCTGGTATGCGGGTCATCCGGAGGAGGCGAAGCAGCTCATCGAGGTGGGGGATTCCAAGCCCCGTGCAGGCGATGCAGTGCAGCAGGCCAGCTGGACAATGCTTACGAATGAACTGATGAACCTCGACGAGGTGCTCTGCAAATGAACCCTCCTAGCAACTTCCCGCTCGATGAACTGGGGTTGAATCTCACCCGCCGTCGCTTTTTTGAGCGTGGCAGCCATCTGCTCGGCGGCGCGGCCTTGGCGACGCTCTGCGGCGATCGCGCAGCGCTCGGCAACGCATCATCCGCGGCCACGGGTGGGATTGAGCGAGTCGCCGGCGCGATCGGCCCGCAATTCGCCCCCAAGGCGAAGCATGTGATCTACCTGCACATGGTGGGTGGGCCACCGCAACTGGATCTCTACGACTACAAGCCGGCGATGAACGACTGGTACGACAAGGATCTCCCTGAGAGCATCCGCAACGGCCAGAGGCTCACCACGATGACATCGGGTCAGAAGCGATTTCCGATCGCGCCGAGCCGGTTCAAATTTTCCCAGCACGGGAAAAGCGGCATGTGGGTGACCGAACTGCTGCCCCACACGGCGAAGATGGTCGACGACATGTGCTTCATCCGCAGCATGCACACCGAGGCGATCAACCACGAGCCAGCCATCACCTACATGCAGACCGGCAACCAGATTCCTGGCCGGCCCTGCCTGGGCGCCTGGGCCAGCTACGGCCTCGGCTCGCTCAACCATGACCTGCCGACGTTTGTCGTGCTGGTGGCCCGTCCGAGCAACACCGAGCAGGTGCAGGCGATCGGCGCCCGGCTCTGGTCGAGCGGCTATCTGCCCGGCGAGCATGCCGCGGTCAGCTTCCGCTCGGCCGGCGATCCGATCCTCTACATCAACAATCCGCCGGGGGTTTCGGGTGAGGTTCGCCGCAAGACGCTCGACGGCTTGCAGGCGATGAACCAGCGAACGCTCGAACAGATCGGCGACCCCGAGACCCGCACCCGCATCGCACAATATGAGATGGCCTATCGCATGCAGGCCAGCGTGCCGGAACTCACCGATCTGGCAACGGAGCCGGAGCACACCTACGCCCTCTACGGCGAGGATGCCAAGAAGCCGGGCACGTTCGCCAACAACGTGCTGATGGCTCGCCGGATGGTGGAACGGGGCGTGCGGTTCGTGCAGATCTATCTCAACAACTGGGATACCCACGGCAACATCGCCGGTCGGCTGCCGAGCCAGTGCAAGGACATCGATCAGGCCTGCTACGGTCTCGTGCAGGACCTGAAGCAGCGGGGACTGCTCGACGAGACCCTCATCATCTGGGGAGGCGAGTTCGGGCGGACGGTCTACTCGCAGGGCGGCCTTTCCAAGGAAAACTACGGCCGCGACCACCATCCCAGGTGCTTCACGATGTGGATGGCCGGAGGCGGCTCGCGGCCTGGCCAGGTGTATGGAGAGACCGACGACTTCTCCTACAACATCGTCAAGGATCCGGTGCACATCCGCGACTTCCACGCCACGGTGCTCGAGTTGCTCGGCTTCGACCACGAGCGGTTCACCTACCGCCATCTCGGTCTCGATCAGAAGCTCACCGGCGTGGAGCATGCCCGCGTGATCAAGGACCTGCTCGCCTGAGCGCTTTCCTTCAGGGCGGCTGGCGGTTTGCGGCCAGCGCTGGAGCGGGCCGTGCGCGATGACAGACGGCGCATGGAGCCGACCCCATGCGATAGGCTACATTGAGCCTCGGTTCAGGCAGCCTTCTTCTGGAGTTGTGCGCATGCTTTGCATTCGGCGGATTCTGCTCGTGGCGTTGCTGGCTGGGGTGACGGGTTTCGATTCACGGCCAGCCGCAGCCGGTCGGCTCGACATCCAGGAAGGCGACCACATCTGCATCATCGGTGGCGGCGTCGCCGACGCCATGCAGCACACCGGCTGGCTTGAGGTGATGCTCCAGAGCCGGTTTCCCAAGCAGAGGCTCGTCATCCGCAATCTGGCCTACGATGGCGACGAGATCGAACTCTCCAAGCGGCTCCGCAGCGCCGACTTCGGCACACCCGACCAGTGGCTTTCGGGTTCGGCTCCCATCCCGAATCCTGGCGACATCCAGGACAAGTCTGCCGTCCGTGAAAACCGCTTCGAGCTGACGGGCACGAAGGCCGACGTGATCCTCGCCTTTTTTGGCTCCAACGAGGCCCATGCCGGCCCCGCCGGGCTCGAAGCGTTCAAGCAGCAGGTCGACGCCTTCATCAAGCACACGCTGGCCCAGAAATACAACGGCGTCGAGGCTCCGAAGCTGGTGATGGTGTCACCGATTGCGCACGAGAATCTCGCTCGGCCGCATTGGACGGATGGAAGCACGCACAACCAGAATCTGCAGCTCTATACCGACGCCATGGAAGAGGTCTGTCAGGCCAACGGCGTCCAGTGCATCGACCTCTTCACGTCCACGCGGGAGGCCTACGCCAAGATCGCCGAACCGCTGACGAGCGACGGCATCCATCCAAACGAGCGTGGTGATCGCGAGATCTCCCGGATCATCGACGAATCGCTGTTTGGCGTTCATCCCAGCCGTGATCCCAGGTCGCTGGCCCGGCTGCAAAAGGCCGTGGCCGATAAGAATTTCTACTGGTTCAATCGGTATCGGGTCACCGACGGCTATTCCACCTACGGCGGTCGGGCCTGGCTCAAGTTCGTCGACGGCCAGACCAACTACGAGGTTGCCCAACGCGAACTCGACTATCTCGACGTCAAGACGGCCAACCGCGATCGCAGGATCTGGGCCACGGCGGCCACGCTTGCCGATCCCAATGCACCGCTGCCCGCGGTCGACGACGTCGGCCTGCCGGAGCTCATCCCGGTCGTGACCAACAAGCCCGGCCCGCTGGAGAGCGGCAGGCACGAGTTTCTCTCCGGCCAGGCGGCCATCGAGAAGATGACCGTTCATTCCGGGATGAAGGTGGAACTGGTCGCCGACGAAGCGATGTTTCCCGAGCTGATCAATCCGGTGCAGATGAGCTTCGACACCAAGGGCCGGCTCTGGGTGGCGGCCTGGCCGACGTATCCCCACTGGCGTCCCGATGAGCCAATGAACGACAAGCTACTCATCCTGGAGGACACCAACGGGGATGGCCGCACCGACAAAGTGAAGACCTTTGCCGGCGATCTCCACAACCCAACGGGGTTTGAGTTCTGGGGGAAAGGCGTGATCGTCGCGCAGGGCCCGGACGTGCTTTACCTCGAGGACACCAACGGCGATGACCGGTACGACATCAAGACCCGGATCATCCGTGGTCTCGACACCGCCGACACGCACCACGCTGCGAATAGCTTCACGCTCGATCCGTCTGGCACGCTCTATTTCCAGGAGGGCACATTCCATCACTCGCAGGGTGAAACCCCGTGGGGGCCTCCGGTGCGTTGTGCCAACGGCGCCGTCTTCAAGTACGAACCCCGCACGGGCAAGTTCGGCCTCTACACCTCCTATTCGTTCGCCAATCCCCACGGGCACGCCTTCAGCGCCTGGGGGGACGACATCGCCGTCGACGGAACCGGATCGGTCCCCTACTGGGGCTCGGTCTTCTCGACGAGGCTTGATGGCATGGACAAGCATGGCGGCGCGCCGAGCGTCTACAACCAGCGGACCCGCCCCTGCCCCGGCATCGAGTTTCTCTCGAGCCCACATTTTCCGAGTGACCTGCAGGGCAACCTGCTGGTGGGCAACGTGATCGGTTTCCAGGGCATCCTGCAGTATCAGTTCAAGCCTGGAGACGCCTCCTACCCCGAGGCGGTCGAGGTGGAGCCGATCGTCTCATCGAGCGATCCGAATTTCCGGCCGGCCGATCTCGAGATGGGGCCGGATGGCGCCATCTATTTCACCGACTGGCAGAACCCGATCATCGGCCACATGCAGCACAACCTCCGGGATCCCAGTCGCGACCGCATCCATGGCCGCGTCTATCGGGTGGTGATGGCCAACAAGCCGGTGTCGAAGCCGCTGCCGATCGCCGGTCGCAGCGTGAAGGAGTTGGTGGCATCACTGGCGGACACAACCGACAGGGTGCGTTACCGTGCCCGGATCGAACTGTCGGGCCGTCCCGAGGGGGAGGTGGTGCCGGCGGTGAAGGCGTGGCTTGCCAAGCTCGATCCCAAGTCGCCCACGTTCGAGCACCACCGGCTCGAGGCCCTGTGGATGCTGCGGCATTTCGACCAGGTCGATCGGCCACTCCTCGAGGCGGTGCTCCAGTCTCCGGAGCCGAAGGCCCGGGCGGCTGCCATGCGGATACTCTCTTCAATCGTCGACCGGGTTCCCAATGCGCTTGATCTGGTGCGAAAGGGGTCGCTCGATTCCAGCGCCAGAGTGCGTCTGGAGGCCTTGCGCACGGCCTCCTACCTGCGGGTGCCCGAGGCGGTCGAGTCACTGGCGATCGTGCGGGATTTTCCCGCGGATCGGCACGTCGACTATGTGAAAGCGGAGGCGGCACGGGTGCTCGTGCCCGAATTCAAGGCAGCACTGGCGGCGAAGCAGCCGCTGGCCTTCGCCACCACGCAGGGGCAGGCCTATCTCTACCAGTCGCTGAGCAACGAAGAGTTGGTGCAGGAGCCGCGATCGGCCGCGCTCTATGAGGCGATGCTGTTGCGCAGTGGGCTTGATGAACGCCTACGGCAGGAGGCGGTGGAGGGGCTTGCCAAGTCCAAGGGCACGAGTGTCGTGCGGGTGGCCGTCGATGCCCTCAAATCCCTCGACGCCCGGACAGGAGATGTGGATGCCGCGACGGTGTTTGACCTGATCCGCGTGCTGCTGTCACGGCCGGCGACGGAGTTGGCTGACTTGCGCGGTGACATGGAGACGCTGGCCACGTCGGCCACACGGCCGCAACTCCGCCGTATTGGCTACGTGGCACTCACGGGCATCGATGCGGTCGGCGGCGGTGATCCCAGCGAAAAGGTGTGGAATCTTGCCCAGAGCGATCCCCGTCGGCTCCTCGATCTGGTGGAGTCGCTGCCGTTGGTGGCCGATCCAGGCGTGCGGAGCAGCCTCTACGAAAAAATCCTGCCGCTGCTCGGCAGCGGAAGCGGGCCTTCAGGGCCGCGGCCCGGTGCCACCGGACGGTATGTGCGGATCGAACTACCCGGCAGCCAAAAGACGCTGACGCTCGCTGAGGTGGAGGTGATCGCCGGCAACGACAATGTCGCGCGGACCGGTAAGGCGACGCAGTCTGCCACGGCCCATGGGGGAGAAGCCTCGCGGGCCATCGACGGTAATGCCAGTCCCGATTGGGGCAATGGCAGCCAGACGCACACGCCCGAGAACGTGGACAACCCCTGGTGGGAGGTCGATCTGGGCTCCGAACGAACGCTGGAGCGGATCGTCATCTACAACCGTGGGAGTGGGTTTGAATCCCGGCTCAACGGCTTCACGCTGCAGGTGCTCGACGACAAGCGGCAGCCGGTGTTTTCCGTCGCGGGCCAGCCCGCCCCCACGCCCAGAGCCGAGGTCGTGTTGGTGAGCGAGTCCGATCGGTTGGCCCGGGCCGTCCGCCGCGCGGCGTTTGCCGCTCTGGCCGGCGTGCGCGGACGCGAAACGGAGACGTTCTCCAAAATTGCGCCTTTTGTGAAATCGGGCGATGATCGCGACGCCGCGATTGCAGCGCTTGAGAAAATTCCGGTGGCCCAATGGCCGAAAGAGGAGGCGGCCCCGCTCTTGACCAGCCTGCTGGATTCGATGCGGTCGGCGTCGCTTGAGCAGCGTGCCAGCGACGCCGGCCTGGCGGCCTGGCAGTTTGCTGAGAATCTCACCACGCTTCTGCCGGCGGCGGAAGGAAAGGCCCAGCGAGCGATCCTGGCCGATCTCGGCGTGCGTGTCGTCCGCATCGGCACGGTCTATGAACGGATGGCGTACGACAAGGAAACGATCGCGGTGCAGGCCGGCAAGCCGGTGCTGTTCGTGCTGCACAACTCCGATGTCATGCCGCACAACTTCGTGATCGCCAGGCCGGGCACGATGCAGGAACTGGGGGAATTGGCCGAGGCCAGCTCCCAGAACCCCGCCTTCGCCAAGCAGTCATTCGTGCCCCAGTCGCCAAACGTGTTGGCAGCCAGCACGCTCATGCAGCCGCAGGCGTCGCAGCGAGTGACCTTCAGCGTGCCCACCGAACCGGGCGTCTATCCCTATGTCTGTACCTATCCGGGCCACTGGCGGCGGATGTTTGGCGCGATGTATGTGGTGGATGATCTGGAGGGTTATCTCGCCGATCCGGCCGGCTACCTGGCGGCCCATCCGCTGCCGATCAAGGATGCTCTCCTAGAAGATCGCCGTCCACGGACGGAATGGACGCTGGCCGATTTGGAGTCGAGTGTCACGGCGATGGAGAAGGGAAGATCGTTCGTGCACGGCCGGGAACTCTTCCGCACCGCCAGTTGCGTGTCGTGCCACAAGCTCGGCGATGCCGGCAACGCCTTCGGTCCCGAGCTGGCGAAGCTCGAGGCGAAGATGACGCCGCTCGAGATCACAAGGCACATCCTCGAGCCCTCCCTCAAGATCGACGAGAAGTATCGCTCGACCACGCTCGTCACCGACGATGGCCGGTCGATCACTGGCCTCGTCGTGGAGGAGACACCGACCGAGGTGGCGATCGTCGAAAATCCGGTGGCGAAGGCCGATCCGGCACGGATCAAGACGAGTGACATTGTCGATCGTAGTACGTCGCCCGTGTCGATCATGCCCAAGGGATTGCTCGACAAGCTGACCCGCGACGAGGTGCTCGATCTGATCGCCTACGTGGCCGCCCGCGGCCAGGAAAGCAGCTGCCTGTTCAACCCCGACGGCTGCCCGCATCACAGCAAGTAGGCGGTCTCCTACAATTGCCGTTGGCCGTGCGAGGCCGTCCGCCGGGATACATACCCTTCTGGAGCGATGAGCCATGGATACAGGTCCCGACAGCAGTGTGTCCGCCGGTGCGGACCGTAAGACGATCCGGCCTCTCGATGCCAATGAGCGGCGGGTGCTGGGTGTGCTCATCGAAAAAGGGAAGACCACGCCGGAGCAGTATCCGCTCTCGCTCAATGCGGTGGTGACCGGCTGTAACCAAAAGAGCAACCGTGATCCCGTGATGGTTCTCGACGAGGAGGCGGTGAGCCGGGCTCTGACGAGCCTGAGGCACTGTGGCGCGGTGGCGGAAGTGTTTGGGAGCGGAAAGATTCCCCGTTATCGCCATCTGGCCTACGACTGGCTCAGCGCCGGCAAGGAGGAACTGGCGATCATGGGCGAACTCCTGCTGCGCGGCGAACAGAGCGAGGGTGATCTGCGGGGCAGGGCCAGCCGCATGGATCCGATTCCCGATCTGGAGTCACTACGGACCCACCTCGACACGCTGGCCACCCGCGGGCTTGTCGTCTGGCTGTCACCCCCCGGTCGCGGCCGGATGCTCACACACGGCCTGCTACCGCCGGAGAAACTGGAAAAAGTACGGTCGCAGGTGGGCCTGTCGGCAACCGTGGCCGGGCAGACGGCTGCTCCCCGCGGCCATGACGAGCACGAGGCGGCTGGCGAGGATGCGGCCGGTGTGTCGCCGATCATGCGCGACGACCGGCGGGCCGGCGTGGAACAGTCCACGGCAGCGCTCGTGGATCGTGTGTCGGGCCTGGAACGGCAACTCGCGAAAGTGCTTGAACGTCTCGCCGCGCTCGAAGGCGGCGAGAACGCTCATTGAAGCGATTCGGCGACGAAAGCCGCGTCCCAAACTGCGCAGGCTACCCATACAGGCGGGTGGCCCCCCACGAGAGCGACTGCCGCGGATGGCCCATTGCCTCGGCCACCCCCCCACGCGTAGAGTACGCCTCGGGCGGAGGGAACGCAGTCACCTGGGAGGGGAGATTCTATGGCTACCCAAGAGCAGAAGCGTGTCGAGAGTTTCAAATCGCTTTCAGCATTGCAGGCCATCGAGACGTGGCTCTGCGACGACTGTCGGCACGGTGAAAGAAACTATCTCATCACCGCCATCCAGCGGGATCGACGGATTGAACTCGACGACGATGAAATCGCCTACGTGATCCAGAACGCCATGGAGAACGGCATCGATGCCCCGACGGTGTTCGACCACCTGCTCACCGTTGGCGAGGGATTCCAGCCAGGCGCCGTGCGACGTCTGCCGGCACGTTGATTGGGCCACGCGTCAGGATGCCACTCGGGCAATGATGCACTTGAGATACTCGCCCTCGAGGCAGCCGGCACTCACCGGATGATCGGCGGCGGCACCGCGGCATTCGAGCAGCTGGATCGTGCGGCCCGACCGCTGGGCGACGCCTGCGAGCATGACGAGAAAATCTTCTCGCGACACGGCGCCGGAGCAGCTGTTGGTCACGAGGATGCCGCCCGGCTCGAGCAGGTCAATGGCCAGGCGGTTGATCCTGTGATAGGCCCGCATGGCGTCATCGAGCGATGCGCGGCTCCGAGCGAATTTCGGCGGGTCGAGAATCACCATGCCGAATCGATCACCGGCCGCCTTCAGGGCGGCAAGCTTCTCAAAGGCGTCGGCCGTCTCCACCGTCACGTTTGCTGCGCCGTTCAGATCAGCGTTGGCCTTCGCCAGGGCCGTAGCCTTGGCGCTCGAATCAACCGCCAGCACACTCCGCGCGCCACCGGACACGGCGCAGGCCACGCCGAAGCCGCCGGAGTAACAGAACATGTCGAGCACTCTCCGACCCCGGGCATACCGCGCTGCCGCCTGCCGGTTGTCCCGCTGGTCGAGATAGAAACCGGTCTTTTGCCCTTCGGTCAGGTCGACGCCAAATTTCAGGCCGTGCTCCGTCACGAAAATCGGGCCCGTGGGGGCATTGCCGCGGACAAGCCGGTCGGGCAGGTGCAGCCCCTCGAGCTTGGAGAGGCCTCGTTCCGCGCCCCGCAGCAGGATGCCTGTCGGCGCGACGAGCGATTCGAGCGCGTCGCAGACGGTCTCGAGCCGGTGCGACATTGCCAGTCCCGTCACCTGCACGGAGAGCCAGCCGCCGTAGCGGTCGACGATGAGACCAGAGAGGTCGTCGCCCTCGCTGTTAACAAGCCGGGCAGCGCCGCTTGGATCTGCGAGGCCGAGCGACTGCCGCAGCGACACCGCTCCAGCGATCCTCGCCTTCCAGAGAGCATCGTCGAGACGGGTGGCAGCGTCGAAGGCGTAGAGTCGCACGCGGAGCTTGCTCGACGCATTCCAGAGCCCGCGGGCGACGAACGTGCCGTCGTGGGTGGCCAGATCGACCACATCGCCGTCGGCAGGCGCGCCATCGACCCGGAGCACTGCCGTGTCGAGCACCCAGGGATGCCGCCCGAAGAATGGCCGGGCGCGTTTGGGTTTCAGGACAACCGTCGCCACGGGCAGGCCCGCCGTCTCGGACGGCAGGCTGGATGACTCAGGCATGCACGACCTGCTTCGTCGGACCGGGCACCACGTGCGGCGTCGGCAGGGCATCGCTGCCGGGATCAGACTTCACCTTGCGCCGTCCCTCGCGGAGCGCCTTCTTCTTTTCGATCCGCAGCACGCTCCAGCTAAAAACGGCGCCAAGCGGCCCCGACAACAGCGCCGGCATGAAGACAAGGTTGCCGACCAGCGCGATCGTGAGCATCGCCAGCATCATGTGGCCGAATCGCTGGGTCGGACCGAACGGTGAGAGGGAGAAGACGGAAAGCCCGATGCCAATCACGCCCCAACTCTGGTACATCGCCCGCGCGCAGCCCTTGTAGGCAAGCATCGTCGCCTGTTTGCGGTCGAGCCCGTCGGCGATGCCCTTGCGGAACCAGAGCATGAAGTGCACGACGTCGTCCACGGTCACGCCGAGCGCCACGCTTGGTGCCATCACGGTACCGATGTCGATCAGCAGCGTCCCGGCATCGAGCGACTTGAGTAAGGCGTGAGCCCAGCCCATGCTGCCAAACACCATCAGGGCCGGGAATGCGGCCGGCAGCAGCAGCACGAGCCCTGCGGATGCCGCCCTGCAGAGAATGATCATCACCGCGACGATGATCGCAAAGTCGTATATGAATCCGATGGTCAGACCGTCGAGTAGCGAGTGCTGTGCCTTGTAGACCAGCGGCACCAGTCCCGTGTAGTCGACCGACACGCCCTTCACCCCCTCGGTGTCGAGATCGGCGAGGATCGGATCGATCTTCGACTGCAGGTCCCGCTTGAAGAGGGCGTAATCGACCTCCTTGACCGCGCTGACCCGGGCGCTGATCCGCCAGAGTTCCTGCTTCGTGCCGTCAGGAAGTTCCGCCTCACGGAGATAGTCGCCGTCGAGAAAATCCTGGCGATGTGCCGTGAGCCGCCGGTTGAGCACACTTCGCTTCGTTCGGGAGCCAAAGCCGATGGCCCGGGCCGCGGCACCGCCGATTCCATCACTTCCGTCACCAACGTCGAGGCTGCGTCCGAACGTCACCGTGGAGAGTGAACTCCCCACCTCGTCGAGGTCGCCGATCGACTTTTGGATGGAACCGACCAGTTCCATCCGTTCCAGAAAGGTGAGCGGGCATGTCTCATCGTCAACCCGGACGAGGATTTCCATCGGCACGAGCGGGCCGAGGTGCTTCTCCAGCCAGTGGTAATCCTGTCGGATGCGGGCCTTGGATGAGAACAGTCGCATGAGTTGCACGCTGCTCTCGACCTGCGTGAGACCGTAGCCCACGCCGACCATGACGAGCAGGCAGACCGTGGTGACCAGCCCATTGTGCTGGGTGATCCACTGCCCGACGCCCCACCAGGGGCTCGACTCGATCGGCTTCCAATTGTCGCTGGTCTCGTCATCGGCAAGCTTGCCGAGCTTGAGCTTCGGCGGGAACAGTTCGAGGGCGGCAGGCATGAAGAAGACAAGAATCAGAAAGCTCACCACCACGCCGATCGCCGAGAAGATGCCGAACATTCTGATCGGCACAAGTTCGCTGACGGCGAGCGTCGCCAGACCGATCGCCGTCGTGCCGGTGGCGAGCGTGAGCGGCAGCAGGGCGTGGTGGACGGACCGGCCCGCGGCCCCCTCGACCACGCCGGTCTCGGCAAGCTGATCACGGTAGTAATTGGCGAGGTGGATCGCACCGCTCGTCGTGGCCACGTAGACCAGAGAGGGCATGGTCAGCAGGATGGCGTCGACGGGATATCCCGAATACCAGACGACGGCGAGGCTGGCGAACATGCTGTAGACGCCCGAGGCCAGCACCATGGCCACCAGCGTCTTGCTCTTGAGGCTCCACCAACTCACGATGAATCCGACCACGAGCGACAGGCCGAAGAGGATCGTCACGCTGGTCTGGCCGGCTCGGTCGATCGATACGTTGTCGACGGGGGGCCCACCCATGTGCAGCGTCGCTTCAGGGATTCCGCACTCACTGGTGGCGACCTCCTTGATGAGGTCCAGCGCCCCGTGCAGGTTGGCCCGGGCCGCGTCCGAGAGTGTCAGCACGAGGCAGGTCTGTCGCGTGTCGAGGTCGTCTGCCTCGCTTCCGGCCGCCACGCCCTGGGCTGACGGGCCGATGATTGCCCCGGTGAGCCTGGAAATCGCCTCCTCGCGATCGAGGTTCAGCGGCTCTTGTGTCATCCGTTCAACGGCCCGTGGGCCGGTTTGGGCTGACTTAAAATAGAGCTGCCGTTCGATCCGGGAGGCTTCTTCGGGGGGCGGCAACAGCTTCTGGGCGAGCAGTTCGAGACGGGGGTCGGCCATGGTGCAGCCGTCCCAGCTAATCAGGACGAACTCTTCACCCTGGAAGTTCCGCCTGAAAAAGCGGTAGGTCTGGGTTTCCGGGTATTCGAGGGGCAGCCAGCCCTTCACGTCATTGCGGTTATTTCCCTTGGCCTTGATCGCCCCGACGATCACCAGAGGCAACAGGAAGATCAGGATCGCCATGATCCAGACGCTGTTCCGCTGGTAGAAGTTCGTGCCGGGTTTCGACATCATGGCGTCCAGGCAGGGGTTTCGTAGCAATCCGTCCGATGGTTTTCCGTCAGCTAGCCCCTCAACCGTACAGGGGTTTTCCCGGCCAGTCCATATCGTTCGCTGGTCTCAGGGACGGTTTTCCACACGTGTCGGATGACGTAAGTGGTTTCCAGAGAACACTTTCCGCCGACAACAGTTGTTTCCCAGACGATACAAACCCGAGAATCCTCCCCCCCCCACCGCATGCACCCTTCGCCAGGTGCTAGCCAGGTGGTGCCCGGTCGGCCGCCTCAAAGCCGCAGGATTTGTGGGAACCGTCGCAAAAGGGACGGTTCTGCGTCTGGCCGCAGCGGCAGAGTGCCACGGCCCGTTTCCCGGCCGGGAGCGGAAACGCCTCTCCACGGTGATCCGTGACGCGAAGGCAAAGGCCCTGGAACTGCTCGTCGGTCGGCATTTCGACCACGAGCGGGCCGTGCTCCCGGCACCGGATCGTCAGGCTGTCGCGAGGCAGGGGCCGCGGACGGGGCGGCTGCCTGGAAGTCCACCACCAGAGCGTCGCCGCCAGAGCCAGGAGTACGAGCGACACCAGTTGTGAGATCGACAGCGGCGTGCCGAGGGCGGGCGGCTCGTCAACACGGATCGCCTCCAGCAGGAGCCGGGAAATCGGATGGAGGGTGAGAGCCAATGCAAACACCTGGCCATCCCGCCGTGCCAGCGGCGTGGCCGAGGCCGCACACAAAAGCGTTGCAAGAACGGCGGCGTCGATCGCGGCATACAACTGCGCCGGATGCACGGGCAGGCTCCACGGTATGCCGCCCGTCGCCGGCGTGGCCGGCAAAAGGCCTCGCGAAAATTGGTCGAGCCAGGGGGGGCTCTCCGGCGGAAACTGCACCGCCCATGGCAGGTCGCAGGGCCCGCCGTAGCAGCAGCCGTTGAGGAAGCAGCCGATCCGGCCGATGGCCAGCCCCACCAGCAAGCCCGGCGCGACGCAGTCGGCCAGCCGGGGCAGCGACAGGCCGCGGCGGCTGGCAAACCGCCAGGTCGCCAATGCCGCCGTCGGCAGAGACCCGAAGACCACCAGTCCGCCGGCCGCGACGTTGAGCACGGCCCCGATCGTCTCCGGCCATGTCCGGCCCGCGGCAAAAAACTGATCGTGGTACTCGATCACGTAGAAGAGCCTGGCGCCGACAATCCCCCAGAGGAAAATCTCCATCCCCAGTGCCAGGATCGTATCGGCGTCGAATCCCATCCTGCGGCCCCGCACGATCGACAGCCACGCACCGGCCGTCGCGGCCAAAAGCAGCATCGCCCCGTAGCCCCGCACCGGCACTCCCTGCCCATCGTCGAGGGCCGGCATGAGCCAGAGGATCGCTGCCGCCACGATCGCCAGTGGCAGGCCGAGCGTTTCGATCGCCGCTCTCCAGCCGTGCACAGTGGCGGTTCGCTTCAGCATCACGACCGCCGCGATCCCCCACACGACCATCAAGACCCCAAAGCCCGCCAGTGGCAGCGACACCCCGCCCAGCGTGATCCGTGTCGGAATATGGAAGAGCGTGGAAAGCATCAGGTCTCAGCGCCTCGCTCCGGAGAGCCGCGAGTGGGAAGTTCCATGTTGTCGATGAGCCGTGTTGAGCCCAGGCGGCCGGCCACCAGCGCGATCGCCCGTGTCGCGTTCTTGGGGAGAGGGTCGAGTGACTCCGGATCAGCGAGCGCGGCATAGTCGATGACGACGCCGTGGCTCGACAATGTTTCTCGCATCGTTCGCTCAATGGTGGCGGTATCAGCACCGGCCGACCAGAGTTCTGCCGCCCGGTGGAGACTCTCGGAGAGCGCGACGGCGCGGGGGCGATCGGCCACGGAGAGATAGGCATTCCGCGAACTCATCGCGAGGCCATCGGGCTCGCGCATCGTGGGGCAGACGACGATCCCGATCGGCAGACCGAGATCGCGAACCATTCGCTTCACCACGAGCGACTGCTGCCAATCTTTGGCACCGAAGTAGGCCACGTCCGCAGGCACGGCCAGGAAGAGCTTGCAGACCACGGTTGCCACGCCATCGAAGTGGCCAGGTCGCTGCTCGCCCTCGAATCGCACCGCTGGCCCGCCCACGACGATCCGAGTGGCATCCCCCGGTGGATACACGGACGATGCCTCCGGCGCATAAATCCACCTCACGCCATGGGCTGCGAGCAGCGCCGTGTCAGCGGCGAGCGTTCGCGGATAGCGTGTGAAGTCTTCCTGCGGGCCAAACTGTGTCGGGTTCACGAAGATCGAGACCACGACGACGTCGCATTCACGGGACGCCCGGGCCACCAGGCTTGCATGGCCGGCGTGCAGCGCTCCCATCGTGGGCACAAATCCCACTCGCTGACCCGCGGCCCGCGCCTCGTGAACGAGCGCCCGCATGTGATCGGGATCGTGGACGACCTGCTGCATCACGCCATCGCCTCGACGGCGGCAACCGCTTCCTGTACCGCCCGGCCGAGATCTCCTGCGTCGATCGTCACCACTGCCCGCGGCATCATGGTGGAGGCGGGATCCTGGTGGCGGAGGACGCTGGTGATCCGGTTTTGCAAACGCAGGAGCCTGGCCACGGAATCATTTGCGTCTGCACAGACCGCCGTGCCCGACTGACGGCCGGAAGCAGTCCCACCCGTCGGCCCGAGCATCAGATCATCGCTGAGAGCACTGCGGTCGACATCATGACGGGCACGACAGGCAATCCGTTCCTCGAGCACCTCCGGAGAGGCGACGAGCAAAATGGCGACCTGCGGCGACACAGTCGTGGCCGCAAGCCCTGTGAAGAATGAGGCGAATCGACGGAGTGGCTCGCAACCGAGTGCTTCGGCGGCCGCCAGTTGTACGGTGTGCAGCCAGTAGTCCGAGACAGTTCCGTGGGGATCTGCCGCCCCTCGTGTGGCCCGCAGCGGCTTCGCGCAGGCCTCGGCCGCCTGTTCCCACGAAATCTCGTCCATGGGGCATTCCTGTGCTGCGAGACCAGTGATCCGCGCATATTCGCGAGGGGCATGCACCAGTCGTGCGAGCGTGGCGTCCGCGATCGCCGACGCCACTTCCGGCGCTCCCGAACCGGGGACGCCAACGACCGCCACGTATGGATGCGGCGACGAGATGCTCTCAAGCAGGCTCTCCAGCGTGCAGGCCGCCAGCGGATGCACCAAATCCGGTGCGATCTCCACGCAGGGTTCAAGCACAAACCGTCTGGTCACCATTCGGGGATGGGGCAGCGTCAGCGATTGGGTATCGAGGACCACGTCGTCGTAGAGCAGCAGGTCGAGGTCGACCGTTCGGGGCCCCCACCGCTCGCCGCGTTCCCGATGGAGTGTGTTTTCCACCGCCGCCAGCATGCCGAGCAAGTCATGTGGGGCGAGATCGGTCTCAATCAGGCAGGCGCTGTTGAGAAACACGCCCTGGCCCGGCGGACCTCCGATCGGTCGCGTATCGCGGTAGCGGCTCACACTCACCAGCGTGACGCCCGGCATGAACCGCAACAGTTCCACCGCTCGATCGAGAAAATCACGCCGTTTTCCGACGTTGGAACCACATCCGACGAGGCATCGTGCCATAGCGTTTCATACCAGGAGGCAAACCGCGGGGATTCTACTCATCTCCCACCCTCCCGGAAAAACACCACCTCACGATCTGGCCGCAAAACCCCGCAAAAAGCCGTCACTCCCAGCAGACCATCTCCAGCAGACCATCGTTCGAAACCGGGGGGACATCCAGGCCACGACAAAAGTCGCCGACTGTCGCTCCCTCCAGTCGTCGCCCCCGAAATATTCGAAACGATGGTTGTTTTGGCGATCATCGATTCGCCACAGGGAACTCGTTTTCGTGACCTTCCTGTCAGCGAAGCACAAGCACCTGATGGGGGGTCATTCTGTGAAGCGTGTCGGAGAAGTCAAGGACGGTTCATCGCCCCCGATGCGCATGCAAAAAGTCACCCGCGAAACCGCCGAAGAATTCAACGTTCCGTTCCAAAAATATTTTTGACAGCGGTGCAAGCATTGTCGAAACCGTTTCGAGATGGTGTGCTTGTGTCGTGCAAACACCGCTGTTCACAGCATGGCAAGCGACCCATGACACGCCTTCCATCGAATCATGACAGACTCTCGCGTGAAGGCGGGGGATATTCCGCTGATGCAGCACGGGAGCGGAACGATTCGCTGTCCGAAGCCGGCGAGGCAGACGGAATGCCGCTGGGAGAACCGTTCCCGGTGGTGCCGCAGGCAAACGGAGAGGGCAAGGACACAGAAGCCCTGGAATACCCGTCGGGCGACGGACACTTGCCCGCTGTCGAAAGCTACTGGCAACTCTCCAGCACGCCACTGACGAGCCTGTTGTTCACGCTGCCGTTGGTGCTGGCCTACGAGGGCGGCGTGTTGCTGCTGGGCCGCGGTTCTCCCCGCAACGGTGCCGATGTCTGGCTCCGCCATCTGCTGGATGCCCTGGGATTTGGCCAATATTTCCTGCTCCCGCTGCTCACCGTGGCAGGGCTTCTGGCCTGGCAGTTTCTGGCGCACGACCGCTGGAGGGTGAGCGTGGCGGCGCTCCCGGGCATGGCGGCCGAATGCGTGCTCTGGGCCGTCGTCCTTGTCGGCATAGCCCGATTGCAGCAGAATCTCTGGCCGTTCCGTCCGGGGGCCCTGCAGTGGGAATTCCTGCAGGTGTCGATCGACGCGGAAGCCGGTTGGCAGACGATGCTGGCGAGGCTTATCGGCTACTGTGGCGCAGGCCTCTACGAGGAGGTGCTGTTTCGGCTGCTCATGCTGCCGATTGCCGTCTGGGCATTCGAACGACTGGGATGCTCGACGATCGCCGCCGGTCTCTGGGCGATTCTGCTGTCAAGCCTGCTCTTCAGTGCCGCCCACTACATCGGTCCGCTTGGCGATACCTTCGCCGTCTATAGTTTCACCTTCCGTGCCGTGGCCGGCTTGTTTTTCGCGATCTTATTCCTGCTCCGCGGCTTCGGCATCGCAGCCGGCACGCATTTTTTCTACGACCTTCTCGTGGGGCTGGCTTAGTTCCTGGGAAAAGATCTTTGCACCTGCCTTGGTGACGGATGCGGCCACGATCTATAATCGAGTCGTGGCAATTGTCCGTGGAGAGGTCGTTTGCGGCGGCTTGTCTCGTGGCGCCCGTTTCGTGGAGTGGTATGTCGTGCTGTCGGCTCGTCCCAAGGTCGCCGAATTGGTCTTCCAGCTCTATGGGCGGGTTCTGCACCCGGAGCTTTTTGAGATTCATGCATCCCGCACGATCGACCGTGGGGAGTATTCGGTGGTTGTGGCAATCACCGATGCCGGCCATCTTGTGACCTGGCGGAAGGATGGCCTGACGCTGACCGAGGTGGCTGCGGGCGCGGGCCAGCCACTCCCCCAAAAACGGAGGCTGCTCTCCCATCGCATCACCGGCGAGCGGAGTGACCGGATGGAATGTCGCGGGGGCGTCTGCTATCAGATGAGTTTCCAACTGGAGCGGGTCGCTCCGGAGGTGTTCTGGTCATTCCAGGGTGAACTTGCCACCGAGGGCCGCAAGCACGGACTCCTTCACCATTTCAGCTCGTCTGGGCGATTGGCGACCGGCGCGCTGAGCTGGATCGACGTAGAAACCCGAGCCAGGAGCATTTCACTCCAGGCGTTCCACACGTTTCCTGACGATCACGCGATCGTGAAGAGCCAGTCGCTCTTCGAACTGACCTGATCCCCTTCGTCCTCCCTCGCAAACCTCTGCCCGATGCCCACATCCAAATCCGGTTCCCCCAAGCCGCCTCCCCAGACACCTCGCAGTCGCGTGCTGATCGCCGACGACAACGAGCCCAACCGCGAACTGCTCGAGGTCTACCTTGCCGAACTCGATTGTGAGATCGCCACGGCGGTGGACGGACGCGATACGCTCGACAAGGTCGACTCCTTCAAACCGCACGTGATCCTGCTCGATGTGATGATGCCGAAGCTTTCGGGCTTCGAGGTCTGCGAACGGCTGAAGTCGGACGCCGCCACCAGCCCGATCATGATCCTGATGGTGACCGCTCTGGGCGAGTTGGGCGACATCGAACGGGCCGTCGAGGCGGGTACCGACGATTTCCTGTCGAAACCCGTCAACAAGATCGAGCTCGTGAAGCGGGTGGAGAACATGCTCAAGCTCCGGCACGTGAGCGACGAGTTGGAGCGTCTGCGGAGCTACATCAGCACCATGGACGACGAACTGCCGCCACGCCAGTCGGGCCGCGCGAACTAGCCAAGCTACCGCACCGCCACGTCTCGCAGGACGCGGACCGTCGCGGTCGACTTATTGAGCACGTAGAAGTGGATGCCTGGCACGCCTCCGTCGATGAGCCCCTGCACCTGCCGCGAGGCAAATTCCACTCCGGCCTCGAACTGTGCCGCCTCGTCCGCGCCAGCGGCCTCGAAGCCCCGGGTGAAGTCCTCGGGAAGCCGGGCCTTGCACAGGCTTGCGATGCGACGGACCTGTGCGTAGTTGGTGACGGGCATCACGCCTGGCACGATCGGCTGCGTGATGCCGAGAGCCCCGCAGCGATCGCGAAAGCGGAAGAAATCGGCGTTGTCGTAGAAGAGTTGCGTGACGACCACGTCACCACCGGCGTCACACTTCCGCTTGAGGTTCTCGAGGTCTGCGTCGGCGCTCACCGCCTCCTGGTGCGTTTCCGGATAGCCCGCCACGAGGATTCCAAATTCGGGAAACTCGCTGCGGATCAGGGCGACCAGTTCCGACGCATACCGTAGCCCGTCGGCCACGGGCGTGAACGCTGTCTCCCCCTTGGGCGGGTCGCCGCGCAGTGCGACGATCGCCGAGACGCCGCGATCGCGGGCCTCGCGGAGATAGTCACGGAGTTCGTCGACCGTGCTGCCCACGCAGGTGAGATGACTGGCAACGGGCAGGTTGTGACGTGATCGCACGCCTTCGATCACGTCGAGCGTCGTGCCGCGGGTCGAACCGCCGGCGCCGTAGGTGCAGGTGATGAGGGATGGGTCGAAGGCCATCAGGTCATCGACTGTTCGCCACATCATCGCCTCCGACTCGGGGGTCTTTGGCGGAAACAGTTCGAACGACAGGCCGAAGCGGCTGTTCTCGTAGGCATCTTTGATCGACACGTCAGGGCCTCGAAAAGGTGGAAGAGACAAGCGACTCGTTATTGTAGTGCGATGATGCGACCGGTCATGGGCCGGTAGACAAAGCTGCCAGCATCCGCATGAATTCGCGGTCGGCCTCCAGCAATTCCAGGCCTCGCCGGGCCATCATCCGTTCGAGAATGATCGTGGCCTGTTCAGCGGTCGTGCCTTCGCCACCGGCCACGGTCATGTTCGTGAATGCCGGCACGCGTTCGGGCACCGGGTTGCTCACCGTCGCCGCGATGCCGATCCGCGCTCCGCAAGGAAGGGATGTGTGGATCGTCGTCTTCGCGAAGTCGCCCACGAGCGCCCCGAGGAACTGCCGCCCGGTGTGGACCGTGGTGCGGCCGCCGTCGGCGGCCGGTTCGTGCAACCGGACCGGCCCATACGTGGTCTTGAGATTGCCCGTGGATGTGCCGGCCGCCAGGTTCACCCAACTGCCGATGTGGCTATGGCCGAGGAAGCCGTCGTGCGGCTTATTAGAGAAGGGTTCCATGACAGTCGCCTCGACCTCGCCTCCGACGCGGCAGTCTGTGCCGATGCATGTGGCGGCGCGGAGCCACGCGTGCGGATTGATGCGGGCCCTGCTGCCGATCCAAATCGGGCCGTCGAGGCAGACGAAGGGGCCGATCTCGGCGTCGGCCTCGACGACGACGGGCCCCTGCCGAACGACGACCTGCTCCGCGATGATAGCCCCCGCGGCGGCGAAGAGCCCCGGCCGCACCTCGCGGAATCGTTTCGAATCGATCTGCACGGCGAGCGTGCCGACAATCGCCCGCTCGTGGGCGCCGATGATCTCGTGGGGCTGCGAGAGCATCTCGAGTGTGGCATCGGCTTCCGGGAGCAGGAGCGACATGATGGCGTCGGTGGCGGCGGCGGCATCGGCGAGCACCGCATCGACGACAGCCTGATCGGCTCCGCTCCCGTCGGCGGAGACATGCACGATGGCTGCGGCTATCGACGTGCCCTCACGCACGATGGTGCGGTGGCCGGCCTCGACGAGACTGCGGAGGGCGATGAGATTCTCGCGGCTGGGCACCACGCGGGCGTTGACGAGGAGGAGCACGGCACCGTGCGATGAGACGGGCGGTTGGGACGGAGGAATCAGCGAGGAGCCGCCCCAGACGGCCACCCGGCTGCCGTCGATCGCTTCGAGGTAGCGGGCCAGGTGGGGCCGCAGGACGCGGCGAACCGGGCCGAAGTGCCCGAGGAGATCGCTGAGTGTGGAGCAACCGATGGTGAGGTCGCAGGCGGGCCGTGCGGCGGTGAGCGGCCCGAGCCGGTCCACCAGATCGTCCTCGAAAACGATGGTCTTCATCGCCGTAGGGTAGGCGAATGACCTCAGCGACGGCCAGCGGAATCCGTGATGACGACCGGCCCTGCGTGGCGGCTCTGGCAATCAGTCGCGGCGGGCCGTAATCTCAAGAGTTCGAGGCTGTTCTGATGAGCCGGAGTGGCGAAATGGCAGACGCGACGGACTCAAAATCCGTTGCCCGCAAGGGCGTGTGGGTTCAAGTCCCTCCTCCGG
>CANFQO010000016.1 GCA_947449135.1 Planctomycetaceae bacterium
CCGTAGATGGAGTCGTCGAGATTGATGGCGAAGGCCCGCTGGGCGGTCGGATCGACGGCCTGCATCGGGCCGGACATGGCGAGAGGCTGCATGGTGGGCTTCCTGGGGCTGACGCACCTCGTCCCGGCGGGATCACGATGATACGCCGTCGTCGGCTCCCATGGCAGGGCGCCCGGTCAGGCCGCCCTCCGGCCGGCGTTCATCACGACTCCGGCATCATGGGTCACGCATCCGGCCCACAAAGCGGGCGGGCCGGACGCTGTCGCGCCCGGCCCGCCTTTGCTTTCTCATGCGTCACCCAGGCCAGCGGCCCGGGTGGGGCCAACTAGCAGCCCTTCTTGCAGCCCAGACCGTGGCCGAAGAGGCCAGCCTTGCCGGCACCGTTGCCGCCATTGCTGCCCGAGCAGCCGCAGCCGTTGTCGGCCGGGACCTGCTCTTCGACACACTTGCGGACCTGGGTGCAGACCTGCTTCGTGACCTTCTTGGGGACGCGGACGACATAAGACTCGGTCTTCGTCTCCGAGACGTTGTCGCTGACGCACACCGTGTAGTTGGCGGTCTTCTGGACCGGCACCTTCACCGTGTAGCAGACTTCCTTGGTCCGGGTCTCCGGCACGCACTTGTTCACCGTGTACTCGCGGGTGCGAGTCTCGGTGCGGCACTTCTTCACGCACACCGTACGGGTCCGGGTCTCCGGAACCATCTTGGTGACGCAGTAGCTGGCCGACCGCTCCTCACAACGCGACTTCTTCACGCAGATCGTCCGGGTGCGGCACTCCGGCACCATCTTCGTGACACAGTAGTTGCGGGTCCGCTCCTCGCAGCGTGACAGCTTCACGCAGTAGTTGCGGGTCCGCTCCTCGCAGCGACTCTTCTGGACGCACACCATCCGCGTCCGCTGCTCGCAGCGGCTCTTCTTCACGCAGTAGGTGTAGGGAACCTGCTCGCACTCGACCTTCCACAGCGTGACCTCGATCTCCTTGGTCTCGCAGGTGGGGACCCAGCGACGGCAGCAGACGACCTTCGGGCAGCAGGGATTGCCGGCGGCGTCATACTTGCCGTTGGCGGAAATCTCCTTGGCATCGGTCACCCAGTGGCCACCACGGCAGGTCACGGTCTTCGTGCTCTTGACGGGCACGCGCTTCGACACCGTGCGGTAACCGGTCAGCTGCTCGGTGTAGGGCACGTTCACCGTGTAGGACTGCTCGATCTGCTCGGTGTAGGGAACGTTGACCTTGTAGGTCGCGGTCCGCTCTTCGGTGTAGGGGACGTTGACCTTGTAGGTCGCCGTCCGCTGCTCCTTGACCGGCACCATCACCGTGTAGGACTGCTCGACCTGCTCGGTGTAGGGGACGTTCACCTTCCAGCTGTGGGTCCGCTCTTCCTTGACCGGCACGCAGACCTTGTAGGACTCTTCACGCTGCTCGGTGTAGGGCACCGACACGTTGTAGGTCGCCGTCCGCGTCTCCGGAACGGTCACGTTGACGGTGTAGTCCACCGACTTCGTGCGCTGTTCCGGCACCATCACCGTGTAGTTCCGGGTCCGCTCCTCGATCCGCGGAACCTTCTTGGTCACCGTGAAGGACCGCTCACGCACCTCGGTCGTCCACTCCGTGGTCTCCACGTCGCGGATTTCCGGCACCATCTTCCACACCTTCACCGTCTTCATGCAGGCGTCGGCAGCGGCACCGTCCGCAGCCTCGACCACGGCAGCCTCGGCCGCAGCGGCATCGGCACCGCCCACCAGGACGGAGCCCTCGGCCGGAACACTCGTCGCGGCATCCTCACCACGAACGAAACCACCCGCGACACACACGCCAGCGGCGGCCACCCACGGCAGGAAGCCGAAAGTCAATCGCTTCTTCACAGGAACCTCCAGAGAGATAAAAAAACAGGCAAAACGTTTTGCGAACACGCCTTCCAGGCGTTGCGTGGAAGCCACCCCCAGTCGGTGAATTTCCTGCGCAAGAGACCTGGCCGAGTCGAGAGCCGCCCATCCCTACCGACCGCGGAGCCGTACGTGGCGTTTCACCGCGACCGACAGGGTTTGCGCGACACGCAAACTCACAGCAGAAGATCGATCTTTCCCCGTCGAAAAACTCAGCCGGGGCGAGATTCGTCGGGTGGCGCAGGTCGTGCCGGAGATGACGGCGGCTGCGGGCATGAAGCGCCTGGTCCCATCGGCCCGCCCTCGCAGCAGGTTTCGAGGATCATGCCGCACGCCCGGCAGAGCAGCTTGGCGCGGATCTCGAACGTTTCACCCTGACAGACAGGGCAGCGGGGCTGTGTCATGGCCGCGATCGTAGCAGGCAACGCGCCCGGCGTGCGATCCTCGCCGCCGAGCTTCAACATCCGTCTCGCGGCCCAAACCGCCGGAGGCGAGAGGCCGTCAGCCCACCAGAATCAGAATCAGCTCTTTGGGCCCGTGGGCGCCGAGCACAAGAATCCGCTCGATGTCGCCGGTGCGGCTGGGGCCGGTGATGAAGGAGAGCATGCTCGGCAGGTGGCCGTCATGACGGTCCCGCACGGCATGGAGGGCGTCGGCGAGCGTGGCGATGATCTGGTCGACGGTGGCCACGACCACATGCACGTGTGGCAGGATCGACAGGGCCCGGCCACCGGAAGTGGCACTCGAGACGAGAATCGAACCGGTCTGGGCGACCAGCGCCTCGCACGACGTGATGCCGGCGTCGCAGGATTCGAGCGCGTTCTTGTCGAAGTCTGCCGGGTCGACGCGATAGGTCGCGCACGGCACGCCGGCCAGAAGCGGCTCGATGAGCGGGTGCGGGTGCCAGGCCACCCGGTGCCAGTCCCGCTCTCGGGCGAGCGTGAAGAGATAGTCGCTAGCGGCGGTGAGGTCGGGCACCTGCTGCACGATCGCCCGGAGCTTGCCGAGATTCTCGACCAGGAGTTGGAGCCGTTCAGCTGGCGTCTCTCCGCCATCGGGCAGCCACGGCCGGGCCACCTCCTCCGGCAGCACGGTGAGCGTGGGCAGCCCCGTGGACGCGTGCGCGGACATGACCGTTGCCCCGGATCCGCCGCTGGTCGTCAGCACCGCGGCCGGTGGTCCCACCTGCGCGCGACTGTCCTCGGCCAGACCGTGCGGGAGCGGTGCGGGCACCCGCAAGGCCTCCTTGATCCGCGCCATGATCACCTCGCGGGCCGACATGCCTGTGGTGTCGCTCATGCCTCCTCCTTCCGCGCGTGAGGGTGCACCGAAGCCGCGGTCGGCTCCAGCGGCTGGCGGCGGTCCCACTGCCGGCGGAAGCTCTGCCGGGGGGCTGCCGGGAGATCGCGCGAGGCCAGCCAGTCGCGAAGCAGCGGCGGCCGCAGGAGCTTCAGCAGCGGCAGCGTGCGGCGAAACACCGCCCCGCCGAGGCCGAAGAGCCACGGCCGACGGGCCACCATCACGAACAGTCGGTGCCCGATCTTTTCCCAGGCATTGGGGGCGGTGCGGGCTGCATTGCGGCGGTTATGGAGCAGATGGTGGTGGATGTCGATCCGCACCGGACAGGCGTCGGAGCAGGCGCCGCAAAGTGAACTGGCGGCCGAGAGATGGTTCCATTCGGCGAGCCCGCGGAGGTGCGGCGTGATCACCGAGCCAATCGGGCCCTGATAGGTCGTGCCGTAGGTGAAGCCACCGACATTCTTGAAGATCGGGCAGACATTCAGGCAGGCACCGCAGCGGATGCAGTGGAGGCTATCCCGTTGCTCGGGGTCCGCGAGGATTGCCGTCCGCGAGTTGTCGAGGAGCACAAGGTGCATTTCCTCGGGGCCATCGGCCTCGCCGGGGCGGCGTGGTCCCGCATAGAGAGTGTTGTAGCAGGTCATCGGCTGGCCCGCCCCCGCCGTGGCCAGCATTGGCAGCAGCACAGCGAGGTCGTCGAGATGCTCCACCACCTTTTCCAGACCGGAGATGGCGATGTGCACCCGCGGCAGTGCCGCCGTCAGTCGTGCGTTGCCCTCGTTTTCCGTGATCGAGATCTGGCCGGTTTCGGCGACCAGAAAATTCGCCCCGGTGATCCCGATGTCGGCATCGACATAAAGCCGGCGCATGTGCCGGCGGGCGATCATCGTCAGCTCTTCGGGGCTGTCGGTCGGCGCCGTGCCGAGATGCTTGCCGAACAGGTCGCTGATCTCGTCGCGGCGGACATGCATGCAGGGAAACACGAAGTGGTAGGGCGGTTCGCCGCGGAGCTGCTGGATGAACTCCCCCAGATCGCTCTCCACCACGCCGTAACCCTCGGCCTCGAGAGCCGCATTGAGATGGATCTCTTCGCTGGTCATGCACTTGCTTTTGATGACCGCCTTCGCCCGGGCCGCCCGCACGAGGTTGAGCACGATGGTTCGTGCTTCTTCGGCGTCCCGTGCCCAGTGCACCGTGCCACCGTTGGCCTCGAAGTTGGCGACGAACCGCGGCAGCAGTTCATCGAGCCTGTTCACGGCCGACCATTTCGCCAGACTGGCAGCATCGCGGGCATGCTCCCAGTTGCGAAACCGTGCCTTTTGAAGGTCACGATTGGTGTAATAGCCGCCGAGGGCCTTGCGGACAAAGGCCCGGTGGCCGGTGTCGCGGACATGCTCGGCGGCGTCGTGGAGAAACTTCTTTTTCGCCAGCCGCGGCAACTCTGCTCCGGGGTCTCCCGAGTGACTTGCGGGCGGGTTGGAAGCGTCGGTGACGATCATGCCCCAATCATAGCCGATGGACGGATTCGGAGGCTGACCCCCGCCGGGCCTCGGGTTCCATAGATTTCTTCAGTTCTGGAGGGTAAAAACTGAAGATACAGCCATGTGCTGTGTCGTACGGGCGGCCCTGTCGAATGTGCGACAGGCAGCGTGTGGACCCACGGGGTGAGCGGAAAGGCGACAGGTATGTTCTCAGCGGCCGCGATCGACCGCTTGGTGTGGCTGGGTGTGGCCTGGTTTCTGTTGGCCGCCGCCTGGACAGCGTTCTGCGTTTGGGTTGACACCGATTTCCGGGAGATCCTCGGCGAGGACTTCCCCTGGTCGTTGCCGTTCGTGGCCGCCGGCGCAGTCTTTTTATTCGTTACCTACCAGTACGGCCTGGGCATGCTGCCACTGTTTCTCGTGGCCTTCCCCGCCGCATTTCTGGGGTATGTGGCCTTCCGCGACAGCAAGGCCCCGTCGACCCGCAAGATGCTCACCCGGCGGTTCGCCCGCAAGATGACGTTCTTGGCCGCCACGAGGCTGGGGATGGAAAAAGAGTTTGAGAAGTGGTTTCCGGTGAAACGCGGCGGACATACCGGCCGTGAGGCCGACAACGCAATCATCATCCTGAGCAAAAATGGCACACCGGTCGATGGTCAGGGAGGTGGTGGGCTCGATCGCGAGGCCTCGCGGGCGATCAAGACCGTGCAGCAGATCTTCGAGAAGGCACTGGCCATGCGGGCCACCGACATCCACCTCGAGCCCAAGGGGGCCGAGGAGTTGATCGTCCGCTGCCGCATCGACGGCATCCTGCAGAATGTGTCATCGATCAAGGGGGCGTCCGGCCGGGCCGTGGTGTCGGCGATCAAGGTGTGCTCTGACATGGACATCGCAGAACGGCGGCGGCCGCAGGACGGCACGTTCTCCGTGCTCAATGCGGGCAAAAAATTCGACGTCCGCGTGGCGTCCGGGCCGACGAATTTCGGTGAAAAAATGGCCCTGCGGCTGCTTGATGCCGACAGCGGCATCATCAAGGGGGGGCTCGCCTCGCTCGGCATGCGGGAGTCGCTGCTGAAGACTCTGCAGGGGATCGTCCAGCAGCCCCACGGCATGCTGATCGTCTGCGGTCCGACCGGCTCCGGCAAGACGACGACCCTCTACGTGGCGCTCGGCGAGATCGATGTGCTTTCCCGCAACATCGTCACGATCGAGGATCCGATCGAATACCAGCTCGACAACATCTCGCAGACGGCGGTCAACAACGCCGCGGATCTCACCTTCGCGAAGATTCTGCGGTCGGTGCTGCGGCAGGACCCCGACGTAATCCTGGTGGGTGAGATTCGCGACAAGGAGACGGCCGAGATTGCCATGCAGGCGGCCCTTACGGGCCACTTTGTCTTTACGACATTGCACGCCAACGACACGGCTACGACGGTCACGCGTCTGCTCGACATCGGCATCGACACCACGCTCCTCCAGTCGGCCGTGACCGCGGTGCTGGCTCAACGACTCGTCCGCGTGCTCTGCCCCAAGTGCAAGGAGCCCTATCCGGCTCCGGCTGAATTTCGGCAGAAGGTGGGCGTGCCCGCCGACAAGGAGGTCACGATCTACCGGGAGAAGGGCTGTCCGGCCTGCCACGGCACGGGCTACAAGGGCCGCACGGGCGTGCATGAACTGCTGGTGTTCAACAGTGCGATTCGCGAACTGCTGGTGGGGCAGCCGTCGATCCAGGCCATCCGGGCCGCGGCCCGCAAGTCCGGCACGCGGACGCTCCAGGAGGCGGGCATCGCGAAGGTACTGGCCGGGGTGACGAGCCTCAACGAACTGGTGCGGGTGACCAAGTGAGAGACTGTTGTTTTCCGGTGACGTGGCAGGCGAGGCGACCATGCTGATGCTTCTGGAACCCCTGTTGGCCGCGAGCGTGCCGCAGCGGTTTGGCGAACTGCTCGTGGGCGGCATCGTGCTCGCGCTGGTGGCCTATGGCGCGCAGAGCGGTCTGTTCCTGGCGGTGTTGGCTGGCATGCACGCGCTGGCGTCGCTGGTGGTGGCGCTGGCATTCGCCGAGCCTCTGGCAGCCTTGCTGACGACCTTTGAGCTGCCGCCACTCTATGCGTTTCCGGCGGCCTTTGGCCTGCTGCTTGCGGGCACGGCCTTCGGCATCCGGCTGCTGGTGGGGGAGTATGTCCCGGCGGACGTGGTGCGGTTTGCACCGCTGATCGACAAGATTGGTGGCGGACTGGTCGGCGCGGTGGCGGGCATGATCGTTGCCGGCATCTTCCTGATCGCCTGCTCCATCGCGCCGGTTCCCGAGGCATTTCGGCTTGAGGGCTGGAAGCTGGGAAAATACGACATGGGAAAGAGGCTGCTCACGACATTTGCACGCTGTATCGAACCGGACAACATCAACCGGGAGATCCTGCTCAACGGTGAACCGGGAACGGCGGCCCCACCACCGCCACCTCCGGCAGAACCGGAAGGCACGGATGTGGCCACGGAGCAGCCGCCAGCGACGCCAGACCCCGCGACGCCGCCGGTGATCACTCCCCCTGAGTGGAGCGAACCGTTTGCTGATCTGAATGGCAACAAGACCTGCGATGACGGGGAACCCTACATCGACACCGATAAGAACCAGGCTTTCACAGCTCGTTTGTCCCATAAGGACGAGAATGGCAACGGCGTTCGTGACATCGGCCTCCTCGAGCGATATCGGATGAACGCCTGGGGCCAACAGGTGATGTCGATAGTGACCGTGACCTTAAACCTGCCGGCAGCCGACTCGCCGGCTCCGGAGTCAGGCGTTCCGGCGCCGGGCGCGAGCGCTCCGGCACCAGCGGCTAGCGTTCCGTGACCATGCCGGCCAGCACCTCGGCCAGATGGACCGTGCGGGCCTGTCTGCCGTTGCGTGCGAGCCAGCCGTCGAGCTGGAGCTGGCAGCTCGGGTCGCTCGACACGATGTAGTCGCAGTCGGTGCGGGCGAGCGAGCCCCCCTTCACCTCGGCCATTGCCGTCGAGATCATCGGAAACTTCACGCTGAAGAGTCCGCCGAAGCCGCAGCAGCTCTCCGGCTCGTCGCACTCGACCAGTTCGAGATCGCGGACGGCCCGCAGGAGTTGCCTGGGCTCCTCCTTGACTCGAAGTTCGCGGAGGCCATGGCAGCCGTCGTGGTAGGTGACGCGATGGGGGAACCTGGCCCCGACATCCGTGACCCCAAGTTTCTTGACAAGGAACTCGCTGAATTCGAAGGTCCGCGCTGCCAGATCGAGGGCGGCTGTTTCGTGGGGTGTGCCCTCGAGCAGTTCTGGATAGAAGACCCGCATCATCGCCACGCAGGAGCCGCTCGGTCCCACCACCGCCTCGGCGCCGGCGAAGACCTCCAGCGCGTGGATGGCCACGGCGCGGGCCTCGTCCCAGTAGCCGGCGTTGAAGCTTGGCTGGCCGCAGCAGGTTTGGGCAGAGCGAAATTCGACCGAGTGGCCAAGTCGCTCAAGCACGCGGGCCACCGCCAGCCCCACCTGCGGGGTCATCTGATCAACGAAGCAGGGGATGAAGAGGCTGACGTTCATGGAAAATGGGGACGGGACCGATTTTTGTGGAGCAACCTTGGGGCCAACAATCGGCAGCGAAAAATCGCTCCCGTCCCCATTTTCTAACCGCGCCGCTTGATCGCGCGCACCAGTGCCTGCCCCATATCGGCCGGGCTTTCGGCGATCTCGATGCCGGCATCCCGCAGCGCCTCGAGCTTGGCCTCAGCCGTGCCCTTGCCGCCGGAGATGATGGCGCCCGCATGGCCCATCCGCTTACCCGGAGGTGCGGTGCGGCCCGCGATGAAGGCGGCCACAGGCTTGGTGACATGCTGCTTGACGAAGGCCGCTGCTTCTTCCTCGGCGGAGCCGCCGATCTCCCCCATCATCAGGATGGCGTGGGTGTCGGGATCGGCCTGGAAGAGGGTGAGAATGTCGATGAAGCTCGAGCCGACGAGCGGGTCGCCGCCGAGGCCGACGCAGGTGCTCTGGCCATGGCCGAGCTGGGTGAGCTGCCAGACGGCCTCGTAGGTGAGCGTGCCGGAGCGGCTCATCACGCCGACGTGGCCGGGCGTGTGAATGTAGCCGGGCATGATGCCGATCTTGCACTGCCCAGGTGTGATCACGCCCGGGCAGTTGGGGCCGATCAGCCGGCTCTTCGAGGCTTTGACGACCGGCATCACACGGGCCATGTCGAGCACGGGGATGCCTTCGGTGATCGCGATCACGAGTTCGATGCCGGCGCCCACCGCCTCCAGGATCGCGTCGGCCGCGAAGGCCGGCGGCACGAAGATCATCGTGGCATTGGCACCGGTCGCATCGCGTGCCTCGGCCACGGTGTTGAAGACGGGCAGGCCGACGACGGTTTCGCCCGCCTTGCCGGGTGTCACGCCGCCGACCATCCGCGTGCCGTAGTCGAGGCAGCCGCGGGTGTGGAACTCACCCACCTTGCCGGTGATGCCCTGACAGATGACGCGGGTGTCGCGATTGACGAGGATGCTCATGGGAGGCTTTCGAAAGCGGAGAGTGGAAGGTTCGTTGAGTGTAAGGGCAGGAGGCCCGCTTGAGCAGCAGCGACCTGCGGTCGCCAAGCCGGGGCGGACAAGATGTCCGAGCCCGGCGTGAACACGGTATGTCAGGCGGCGCTGGCGGCGGCGACCACCTTCTTGGCGGCATCGGTGAGGCCGTCGGCGGTGATGATCGCCGTGCCGCTGTTGGCCAGGATCTTCTTCCCCTCCTCCACCTCGGTGCCCTCGAGCCGCACCACCAAGGGCACGGTGAAGCCGACGGTTTTCGAGGCCTCGACGATGGCGGTCGCGATCGTCGTGCACCGCATGATGCCGCCGAAGATGTTGACGAGGATCGCCTTCACGTGGGGATCGGAGAGGATGATGCGGAAGGCCTCGGTCACCTGCTTGACGTCAGCGCCGCCGCCCACATCAAGAAAATTGGCCGGCTCGCCGCCGTGGTATTTGACGAGGTCCATCGTGCTCATGGCGAGGCCGGCACCGTTGACCAGACAGCCGATCGTGCCATTGAGCTTCACGTAGGAGAGCCCGGCGGCGGATGCCCGCGTCTCGGCCGGCTCTTCTTCTGCCTCGTCGCGAAGCGCCGCGAGATCCTTATGGCGGAAGAGCGAGTTGTCGTCGAACGTCATCTTGGCATCGAGGGCCACAAGCGCGCCGTCTTTCGTGAGCACAAGCGGATTGATCTCCAAGAGCGACGCGTCGAGCGACACGAACGCTGCGCAGAGCTTGCGGAAGAAGGCCTCGGCATGCCGCCAGCTGGCCGTCGGCAGCCCGAGCTTCGCGGCCAAGAGCCGGGCCTGGTAGCCGGCGAGGCCGCGATCGGGGTCGAAGGGCTCGCTCAGGATCAGTTCGGGCGTGTTGTGGGCGACCTCTTCGATGTCCATGCCGCCGGCTGTGCTGGCGATGAGTACGGGTGAGCCGACGCGGCGGTCGACGAGCACCGCGCAGTAGAGCTCGCGGTCGATCGCGCAGCCGCTCTCGACAAACACCTGCCGCACGACCTGGCCCTCGGGGCCGGTCTGGATCGTGACGAGTGTGTTGCCGAGCAGGCCCTTGGCGATCCGCGCCGCATCGTCGGCGGTTTTGGCAAGTTCCACGCCGCGCTGAGTGGAACCCTTCACCTGGCCCTTGCCGCGGCCGCCGGCATGGATCTGGGCCTTCACGGCACAGACGGGAGTGCCGAGCGCGGTGAAGGCAGCGGCCGCTTCCTCGGGGGTACGGGCGACCCGGCCTGCCAGTACCGGCACGCCGGCTGCTCGCAGCAGATCCTTGGCCTGATATTCGTGGATTTTCATGGTGTGGTTCCTGCCTGAAAGGCCGCGGAAGACGCGGAGAACAGTCATCGGCCCGGAACGATACAACGGAACGGGCGTTCTGGCGGCCACCACTATGGCAGGAACCTTCGCGGCTTCCAAGCGGTCGCCGACGGCCGGCCCGCGAATCGGCTACCCGGTGGCCTCTATACTGTGCAGCTCCGCAGGCGGCGTCCGTGTTCCGGGAACGGTCGACTGGCAGCACCATGAGCCCAGCCATGAACGGCGTACAACTTGCGATGATCGCCCTGCCTGTGGGCCTGTTTGTCGCGATGCTCCTGGCAGCCGCGATCGGCCAGCGGCTCGCCGCTCGGCGGTTGCAACGCAGCGACGATGCGTCGGCGGTGGGCACCAGTGCCGTCGATGCCGCGGTGCTCGGCCTGCTTGGGCTGCTCGTGGCCTTCTGGTTTAGTTCAGCTGGCACGCGGCTCGACATGCGGCGGAGCCTCATCGTCGAGGAGGCCAACGCCATCGGCACGGCCTGGCTGCGGCTCGATCTGCTGCCGGTGGATGCTCAGCCAGCGGTGCGGGAGGAGTTTCGCACCTATCTTGATGTGCGGCTCGTGCAGGCACCGGGTGCGAACCAGGCCGACTCAGACGGTGTCCTTGCCGACCGGCTTACTAAGGCCCAAGACTCGATCTGGCGGCAGGCTATCGCAGCGGCCCCCCGCTGTGAGAGTGACCAGGCTGCGGTCCTCCTTCTTGATGCGCTCAATGCCATGTTCGACGCCGGCACGCGGCATCGGGCCGCCTTCAACGCCCACACACCAGTGGCGATTCTGCTCCTGCTCCTGCTGGTGGCGATCTTCGCTGCAGTGCTCGCCGGGCATGACATGGCCGGCCGGGGACGGTTCAACTGGCTGCACATCATCGTGTTTGCCAGCGTCGTCTCGCTGACGATCTGGGTGATCTACGATCTGGAGATGCCCCGCTACGGACTGATCCGCGTCGACAACTACGACCAGACGCTCCGCGACCTCCGCGTCACCTTTCAGCGGGGAACGTAACCTTCTGGGCTGGCCAACGGCTGTGGCCATCGGAAAGAATAGGGATTCCCCGCTGATCCAGAGGTCGAGACGGTTTATGAGCCTGCCCCGCGTGGTCATCGACCTCGAAAAGCTCCGTCACATCAACTGTGGCCTGGGTCGGTATTCGCTGCACTTAGGCCAGGAAATCCTCGCCGTCGCCGCGGGCCGGTTTCAGCCGGTGTTTCTCTTGCCCAGCGGAGCCGAGCGGTATTTTCCCGGCGGCGGCTTTGAGTCGATCACCGTGTCGCCCTGGAACAAGGAGGCGATCCGCCAACTCTACCGGCCGTTCGTCCGGCCGCTGCTGCCCGCCCCCCGAGTCGCGCTCTGGCATGTGACCAGCCAGATGTCGAAATATCTGCCGCTCGACGACCGGGTGCCGGTCGTGCTCACGATCCACGACCTGAACTTCCTGCATGAGTCGCCGTCTGCTGCCCGCTCCGACGAGATCGACCGCAAGCTCGCCGACATTCAGCGGAAGGTGAATCGCGCGGCCGCGATCGTGGCCGATTCGGCGTATGTCGCCGACGACGTGGCGAAGCATGTGGATCTGGGTGGCCGTCCGGTGCATGTCGTGCCGCTGGCTGTCTCGACCCCGCCGGTGGCGTCGGCGACACGGCCGGCCTTCGTGCCGGCCGGGCCGTTTCTGCTTTCGATCGGCAACTGCCTGCCGCACAAGAATTTTCATGCACTGTTCGGTCTGCTCGAGCAGTTGCCCGATGCCAGGCTCGTGATCGCCGGCAAGAAGACGACGCCCTACGGCGAGTTTCTGGAGAGGGAAGTGACGCAGCGTGGACTCACCGGGCGGGTGATCCTGCCGGGCGAGGTGTCGGACGGCGATCGGCAGTGGCTCTACGAGCACTGCGAGGCATTTTTGTTTCCGTCGCTTACGGAGGGGTTTGGGTTTCCGGTGCTGGAGGCGATGCAGTGCGGCAAGCCGGTATTCCTGTCGCGACGGACGAGCCTGCCGGAGATCGCCGGCGACATGGGCTACTACTTCGACGGCTATGAGCCCGCGGAATTGGCGGCGGTCTATCGCGACGGTATGGCCCAGTATCAGGCTGATCCGGCCTTTTCGACGCGGCTGAAGGACCATGCCGCCGGCTTCTCCTGGGCGGCTACGGCCCGGGGGTATTGCGATGTCTATGCCGGGCTTGTGGGCGGATTCTGACGCGGGAAACTGCCGTATCGTCGCCGGGATACGACTGCTAGTTTCTCCCCCCTCTTAGGAATGGAGCGGCAGGTTCGGTCACCACGCAGGTGTGGACTCTGCCGTGCAAGACAGCCCCACCATAATGTAAGGGTCATCGATGCAGCGGCGCGCGTTGGTCACAGGTGTCACGGGTCAGGACGGTTCGTATCTCGCGGAGTTGCTGCTCTCGAAGGGCTATGAGGTGCACGGCCTGCGGCGTCGCTCCAGCACCTTCGGCACCCAGCGGATCGAGCACCTGATCTTCGGTGAGAAGCCCCAGCTGCACCTGCACTACGGTGACCTGTCCGACGGCAACGGTCTGGTCAGACTGATCCGGGAGATCCGCCCGCAGGAGGTCTACAACCTCGCCGCCCAGAGCCATGTCCGCGTGAGCTTCGACCAGCCGGCCTACACCGCCGACGTCACTGCCGTCGGCACGCTCCGTCTGCTTGAGGCGATTCGCGACGTGCAGGACGACACTGGCGAGCAGATTCGCTTCTACCAGGCCTCCAGCTCTGAAATGTATGGCAAGGTCGTCGAGACACCGCAGAAAGAGACGACGCCATTCTATCCACGGAGTCCCTATGGAGTGGCCAAGCTCTACGGCCACTGGATCACCGTCAACTACCGCGAGAGCTACGGCCTCCACGCCTCCTGCGGCATTCTCTTTAACCATGAGAGCCCGCGCCGCGGCGAGACCTTCGTGACCAGGAAAATCACCCGGGCGGCCACACGGATTAAGCTGGGACTGCAGGAAAAGCTCTACCTCGGCAATCTCGATGCTCAGCGCGACTGGGGCTTCGCGGGCGACTATGTCGAGGGGATGTGGCGGATGCTCCAGCAGGACAAGCCGGATGACTACGTAATCGCTACGAACGAGCTCTATTCCGTTCGCGAGTTCTGCGAGAAGACGTTCTCGCGTCTGGACCTTGACTACCAGGACTTCGTCGAGGTTGATCCGCGCTACTACCGACCCGCCGAAGTTGACCTGCTCCTAGGCGACAGCACGAAGGCCCGCAAGCGACTGGGTTGGAAACCCCAGACCAGCTTCGATCAGCTCGTCGACATGATGGTCGAATCAGACCTGGAACTCGCGTCGCAGGAGAAGGCGCTTGCCAATCGCGACACTGCTCGTGTGCGGCGCGCGGCCTGAGGCATACGCGGCCAGCCATCCGGGTCGTTCAGTTCGGTTTCCGCAGCACAGCGAGTGATTGGCCAACGGCGCTCCCGTTCCAGCGATTGTCTGTTCCATCTACGAAGCTTTCGCGAACGAAGCCCAGGTGTTCGCACCAGACATCGATCACGTTGCGTTCGATGAACATATTGAGCGGTTGCCGCGCGTTATTTCTGCGGGCCTCCATGGTGGGCGCAAAAATCGCCCAGTGGCAGGGGTTCGCGAATTCGAGAAAGGACATCACGACCTTGCCTCCCGGCTTCAGCACGCGGTGCGATTCCTGCAGGTAGATGTAGCTCTCCTCGTGCAGCAGGTGGGTAAACAGGCTGAACGCGCACACCATGTCGGCCGACGCATCCGCAGCAGGCACAGATAGTTCTTGATGGCACTTGAATCGGTAGTGCCGAGGGCAAACCGTCACGGCGTAGTCGAGAAGCCGCTTGACCACATCGGTGCCGAGGTATTCGATCTGCACTCGCTTACTGATGCCCTTCGCCGCCCTGCCACTCCCGCAGCCCAGGTCGACGAGGGACATCCCATTCCGAAGACCGTTCTGCACCAGCACCTCGGCAAGGATGACCGAAAACTCCTCGTAATAGCCACCCACAGCAAGGGACATGGCTTCGGCGAGGGGATGATTGCGGATCAGTTGATCGACGTGTTGCTCGTAATCATCGACGAAGTGGAAGTTACTCATAACAGTCTCGTCAGGCGTGGGGTTCGACGTATTCGTAAGAAATTGTGAGGAGAGAATACCACCGTCCATTCACCAGCGCACAGTCCGCGGCGAGCAGTGGTGGTCAATTCCGGAGTTCAGCGACGAGAATCGCTGGTGCTTCGCATCAGGCGGCCGAAGTGGCCGCCGCGTAGACGCAAAACGCAGGACCGTTGGGATGGTCGGGCGTTTCGAATGACACCTCAATGGTCCGGTAGCCGAGATGCCCGAGCAACCCGAGGATTGAGTCGCGTGTGAGCCACAGGCTGGTTTCGGCCGAGCCTCCGCAGAAGCCACTCCAACCAAGCGACTCCTTGTAGGACTGCTCGACAAACTGATAGCGAAAGCCGCCGATTGTGGCCTCTTCGACCTTACCGAACTTGTGCTCGAGCGCAGGAGTGCCCCGAATGATTGACTCGTCGAAGTAGTGAGTCCAAAGAAAGATCCGGGGCGCCATTCGTGGCAAGAGCGACAGAAAGCGGGCTGGTTCCTTCATGTGATAGAGAATGCCGCTAGCGAACACCATGTCCCAACCGCCGGCGTCCTGATCCATGAATGCCACGCAGTCGCCAAGCAGAAAATGCACCTTTGAAAGGCCGAAAATCTCTTTGACACACAGGCACTTGAGAAAAGATCGCACATTGGCTTCGATGGCGAGCACCTCATCTGCACCGGCCTTTTCAAGCATGTGGGAGTGCCCGCCTTCAAGCGGTCCGAGTTCAAGAATGCGCCGACCGATCACCCCGCCGCATTGTGAGACCGCCCACGTCACGCGAGGATCTTCAAAGAGTCCAGCTGGTCCTGGCGTTGTCTCAAGACCGCTCGCGGAAGGCATCGCCGATGACCATTCTCCGCGGAAGATGTCGAGCACCTGTTGAGGTCCCGGCTTCTTCATGCAGTAGGCGTCGAGAATGCCTGTGCCGGTGGCGACAGCAGGAGCGGTGGGGGCGACAGTGGGTTTTCGTTTGCCGAATCCGAACATCTCTCCGCCTCACGGTAAAGTTTTCTAAGCCGCCGCTCGTCCGTGGGACGACGCCTTGGAGAGCGTCACGAAGAACTCACAGCCGCGGGTCGGGTGGTAGTGCTGCTCCTGGAAGCCGATGAGCCTCAGTTCGTGCAGATCGCGGATGATCTGGCGAAATGAATCGGGCGTGAACACCCAGGCGTGCAGATCGAAATAATGCCCCTCCCGGACCTTTGCCATCGCGTGGAGGGCGTCCTGCAGGCCATGCACCGGCTCCAGCTGTCCCTGATGCCGCTCGTCCCAGGCGATCTGGCCGCCCTTACGCCGCACCTTCAGAAAATACTCGGCCGCAGTGCCCGGAGAATGATTGGTCGATTGTGCATGGGCCACGTCGATGACACGGCCCAGTGAACTGTTCTCACGTTCACAGTCGAAGCAGTAGCGCTTGTCGGGCACGGCCAGCGAGAGCACTCCGCCCGGAGCGAGTATTCGCTCACACGCGTTGAGAAATCCCACCAGATCGGGAACGTGCTCAATGACGTGGCTGGCTATGATCCAGGCGAAACGCTCGCCAGCGACCAGTTCGTCGAGCGGCTGACCGGTCCAGACATAGTCGACCTCTTCGATGGCATCAGTATCAACGCCGTGCGTCGCATATTTCTCACGGAGGGAGGCTGCATCAAGGTGGTCGAGAATACGGACGTTGAAACCGTCGCGCTTCGCCGCGATGGGCCGATGACTGGGGCCGATCTCGAGTCCTGGAGTTGCCTTGTCGACCCCGCGGAGGATGATTTGTTCGCGGGGTTCCGGTCCCTTCGTGACGATGATCTTACGGAACAGGCTCATGCGGCCCTCCATGCTGGGAGTCGGTGAGAGCAGTCAAGCGAATAGTCACCCGCCTGCATCGAAAGATTGGGGTTGTAATGGGGGTCGCACGCGAGGGTGTCACCCCAACGGGCTTCCATGAAACGAACCTCTCGCTGGAATCTCGCGATCTTTTCCGGATTATCCTCCAGGCCGCGTGATGCCGATTCGTGGTGGATCAGTTCGGCGAACGGCGTCCAGATGTTGCGATACCCAGCCGCCCGCAACCGTAGGCAGAAGTCGATGTCGTTGAAGGCCACCGCGATCTGCTCATCGAGACCGCCCACTTCTTGAAACACCGCGCGTCGGACCATCAGGCAGGCGCCCGTCACCGCCGAAAGCTCCTGCTGGAGCACTGCGCGGGAGAAATATCCAGGGCACCCTTTCGGCAGTCGGGGGTGGGCGTGGCCGGCGACACCGCCGATGCCGATGATCACACCGCCGTGCTGAAGTGTGCCGTCTGGATACCAGAGCCTCGCACCGACGGCGCCAACGTCAGGCTTGATGGCAAAGGAGACCATTTCCTCCAGCCAATCGGGAGTGACCACCTCGATGTCGTCGTTGAGCAGGCAGACAATGTCGCCGCGGCAATGGGCCACCGCGCCGTTATTTAGGCGGGAGTAGTTGAACGCAGAGTCATCGCGGATCACTTTGATTCCGGGCTGAGTCGCCAGCGAAGCCAGATAGGCAACGGCCTGCGGTTCCCTGCTGCCGTTGTCGACGATCACGATTTCATAGTTCGGGTAGGTCGAAACCATGCGGATCGATTCCACGGCCGTGCGCAGGAGCGCCTCATGATCTCGGGTGCAGATGACAATCGACACGAGCGGAAGTTCGGCGGGTCGCTGATACTTGATGCGGTGAAATGCCGGCGATTCGGGAGCCATGTCGACGGTGCCGCCGCCGGCTGATTGCAGGTGCTCGGCGACTGCTCGCCGCGCTGTCGGCTCGCAGAAATGCTTCTCAGTTCTGGAGAGAGCAACGCTCCCGGCAATGCTTCGCCAGTGATAGAGAATTCGCGGGATGTGCACGATCTGATTGCGCGGAATCGCAGCGATGACCCGCAGCGCGAGATCGTAGTCCTGTGAGCCGTCGAAACCGCTACGAAATCCGCCCAATGAACAGATCAGTTCTCGGCGATAGACACCAAGGTGGCAGATCATGTTTTGGGCGAGGAACAGTTCGTAGTTGAAATCTGGTTTGAAGTAAGGATCAAATCGCATTCCTTGGGCGTCAATCTTGTCTTCATCGGAGTAGAGCAGCCGCGCATCGGGATGCCGGTTGATTGCTTCTGCGACCCAATAGAGCGCATGTGCCGGCAGCACGTCGTCATGATCGAGGAGGGCGACAAACTCGCCTGTGGCCATCTCTAATGCCGTGTTCGAAGCGGCGGCGATGTTTCCACGAGAGTCGCGAAATCGTACTTTGATGCGTGTGTCTTTGGCTGCGTACTGCTCGAGCAACTCGCGGATTCCAGAAGCGGAAGAGGCATCGTCGGCAATGCACAACTCCCAATCGGCGTAGGCCTGATTCAGCACTGAGCGGATAGCCTTTTCGAGAATCACAAGCGGGGTGTTGCAAACAGGCATCACAACCGAGATGGTTGGCCGTCGGGGAAGCATTTCGGCCATGCTCCGCAGCAGTGCGACATCCTTACGAGACAGGGTGTCGTGTTTGTACACCCAGGCACTGTAGTGCTCCTGAGCGTCTGCAGGCGACGACCGCTCTGCTCCCCGTAGACGGCGACAGATTCTTCGCACGCGATCCACGGGACCGGTCGCGAGAGGGAGACAAGCGACAGTATCGCCGATTATTCTTCCGATTTTCATCCAGGTGGGTTCCTCATCGACGGCGGGTCGGCCAGCTTTCGCGCAAAGCAATGACGCAACCTGCCAGCCCGCGTTGGGGTTCCTGCTGATTGGCGTTCACGGGTCCAACGTCTCTGTTCGGAGACATTAGGTGACCTGGGCTGGGCCGCACCAGATCAATTCGCCACTCCAACCTGGAAGGCTAGGCAGGCCTGGCTGGCTGCGAAAGAAGCTGTCAATGGCAAGCCGCAGGAAAAAGACGATGGAAACGCCCTTCGATTTCTCCCAGCGACGAGCGTCGCCTCGACTGATGCGCGAGTGAATTCATCGAACCGAGGGCACGGGTGTGCGCATGTTAGAAACGAAATGCTCCCACATTGAAGTCAGCCCGGCCGCGGTAACAGGGAGTATCCAACGATGTAGGAAACACCTCTTCGGACTTGATCAGCCTTGTGTCCTGTGTCCGCACCAGGGTGATCTCAAGTACCGAGGGAATAGGAATGCCGCCGACGATTGAGTACGGGCGGTGATTGTTGGCGTGCACATGGATCACACGGTGGTCGGCCGTCAGCACGCCGATCGCTCGCTCCACCTGGGTCAGAAACTCGGGGTCAACCAGTCGCTCGAGGTAATGAATTTCGAGCACGATTTGCTTGAAGTGCCGCAGACAATCCTGCGGCAGATGAGCAAGTACCTCCCATTCGCAGCCTTCAATATCGCACTTGAGGAGCATGTCTTGGCGGCCGAGATGGCCATTCACTTCGAGAAGTCTCGGCAATGTCTCCAACTCTGCAGTCGCGAATGGCCCGAGACCTTTTTTCGACCAATGAAAGCGGTCGTTCTGGAGTGGCAGCGCGTCGATCGTGTGGTCGTATTGGAAAACCTCGATGCCTCTTTCGGCCATGCTCAGATCCCACGACACCTCGTCACAGATTCCGATGGAATAGGCTGCGGTGATGCCTTTGAAATCATCCAGCATGACATACCCACCGTCGCATTCCTTGCCGATGCGAATCTTCGCGTAATCAACCGCTTGCATTGGCTCCATGTGCCTCAAAATGGCGAGTACCTTTCGTTGCACACCCTCGGAATCGTCGTAGACAAAGCCCTCCGACGCCGAGGCTCTCCGTGTCGCGAATTCAGGGGTGGCGACGAGTTTTTCGACCAGGTCGCGAAAGTCGGCGCAGGCTTCGAGAAATACGCTGGCCTCGGCAGCGGAGCGGGGATGTCTCCCAAGAATGTGCGCGAATGCCCAGACAACGTCGTCTTGGGTGAGCATTTTTTTTCGTCGTGCGAAACCAAGCATCGTGGACACCTTGCTTTCCAATCATGCCGCCCGTGAACGATGGCGACGGCGGTGCTGTTTGAACTCCCGTAGCCACGTGCGAATCGATCCAGAAAATCGATTGTGCTGCAGGAAATGAGGTAAAAAGTTGCGAATGGTCCGCGTCGGCGTCGCCCGTTGGCTCGCTGCCGTGCCGTGTGTCGCGGTATTACGTTGTGCGATCCGCAGCAGCGTGACCCATGCGGCAGACCATTCCTGATCGGACGAATCGTTGGACCACTCTTCGGCCTGGCCAATTTGCGTAAAGGTCTCACAGATGTCGTCGAAGAGAGTGCGGCGGAGCGACTCGAGTCTGTGTTCGGAATCACGCACCCGGCCAGCGGCGATTCGCGGCAGCGATTCATCTGATGTAGCCCGTTCATCGAGGGCTTCGAAAGCCAGCAATTGGGGCTCAAGGATGCTTCTCCAGGAAGCATTGCTGATGTGCGTGTGGTGCTCAGCCCGACGACGCCTTTCAACCTCGAGTTCCTGATAAAACAAGAGTCCATCGCTGCCTACGACGCGAGGATGCATGGCCGAGAGCACGGTCCGCATATTGCCGACGCGACGCATTCGTTCCCAAAACGACCTCGGCGTCATCGGATGAAGATGATGGCCTAAAGCGTGCTCGAGATACCGCAGTGTCAGGCCTCGCTTCGATAGACGATACCCAAGTTCGACATCTTCAAACGCCGCGTGACGGAATGCCTCACTGAAAATCTGCTCGAGGTCTGCAGTCAGCGCACGCTTCCACGAAACGTTCGAGGTATAAAATCGGTCGAACGGCACTTGCTGCTCATCGCTCAGCGCGCGGTAATCGAACTGTTGAGCGCCATCTCCGACGATGTGGCGCGTAAACCAGTCGAGATTCATGTCGGGATGCCAATCCACCTGTCCCACGAAGGCATCTTCTGCTGCTGGGTAACGCCGGTGGGCATCCAGATGGCGAGCGATCAGGTCCGGTGCAGGGATGATGTCGTCGCCCGTAATGAGAAAGATCTCCCCGTCTGCTGCTTCGAGTCCCAGATTCCTCGCGGCACCCGGTCCGGGAAGGCCATCGTTATCGATGACGCGAGTGCGAAGTTTTCCGCCAATCGAGTCAACGATGTGACGAACCGCATCGCCATCACCATGATCGTTGACGATGAGGATCTCAAAGGGTTGCGAATCCTGTCCAGCGTACCCCTGAAGTGTTTTCACAAGTTCAGCCGGACGGTCCTTGGTAGGCATGATGACCGACAACGGCATCGTCGCGGGGCGCATTCGACGAGAGGTCCTGGTTTCCTTCTCTGCGTGCCACTGTTGCAGTGCGTTCACGAGCGACTGTGCGGCACTCGTCCAGGTGTATCGGCCAAATATGTGGGCCCTTGCAACGCTTGCTGCGTCTTCAGCTGGTGACGGGTTTGTCAGATAAGCCCGGAGAGAATCGACGAGGGCTTCCTCGCGAACTTGGCACCAATACGCCCCGGGGCCCACGAGATAGTGCTCGGTGTCATAACACTGCCCGACAGGAACTTCGTCGAATGCCAGTGGCAGAAAGCCGTTTGGGATGGCGTATTCCATGGGTCCGCCAAAAGCAGGCATCATCACCGGCAGCCCCACGGCCATCGCGTCGATAATCTTCATGGCATATCCCTCGCCACGAAAAGGAGACACCATCAGGTCCATTTCGCCGTAGAGTCGGATAAGATTTTCTTTGCTCAGAAACGACTCGTGCCAGACCACCTTGGGAAACGATGGGTGGGACGCAACCAAGTCGCGGAGTGTTCGCGAGCCTGATGAGGAGCCATAGTCTTTGATGTGGATCTCAACCGGGTCGTGAGGTGAATAAGCCTTCGCGAGCGCGGGTATGAGAATGTCAGTTCCGTAGCGGTTGAGATCATGGGAGTTCGTCACAATCAGGATTTTGCGTACTCCTGAGTTGCTGCGACCCTTGCCTGTGGGAAAGAGTGAGTCGATCTCAGGGGAGTAGCCCGGCGCTACGACCGCACATTGGTTCGCCGAAACGCCGAGGTCAGCCAGGCTGGCTCCGCAAAACGAACTCATGGGGAGTTTGCGGACGCCGTTTGTGACGAGGTTTCGACTCCACATGTCGAGAGGACGAATCTCACCCCGAAACCGATAGTTCGTGACGAACAGTTCCGCGTTGACCTCGCCCGAGACCTCCTGCATCAAGAACTGCGGCCAGTAGTGGTTCAGCTTGATGTGATACGTTCTGCATGGGTGGTCGGTCATCAGCGATAAGAGACGCGGTCGGAGTCGCGACTCGAGCGTCTCAGAGAGTGCACGAGTGCGCGGAATACTCACGCGCTGTCCGATGTCCGAGAGTGCTACGGCTAATTCACCGACCACCCAACTGAGGGCACTCCCCTGCGAGAGATCGACAGCAAGATGAATGCCCTCATCGCCGTGAGGTTTCCGCATGACCGCAGTGGTAGCTTGCGTCTTGGACAAAGTGGTGCTCCCTGATCGATCTGGATTCGGTGCAATCAGGACGATCGCTCCGAGAGCCCGAGTCGGCTACGGCGATAGCCGCCGCTCGTGATGTTGGCCACCCAGGCCGGGTTCTCGAGATACCAGGCAACCGTGCGAGTGATCGCCTCGTCGAACGACAGGCTGGGTCGCCAGCCGAGTTCTCCCTCGATCTTGCTGAAGTCGATGGCGTAGCGGCGGTCGTGGCCTGGTCGGTCCTTCACGTAGCTGATCAGCGACGTGCAGGGAGCATGGGGTAATCCCGGCCGCAGCGTGTCGACGGCCTTACAGATGGCCTGCACCACCTCCAGATTCCGTTTTTCGCTGTCGCCGCCGATGTTGTAGACCTCGCCAAGTCGACCACGAGCAAGCACCGCCCGGATCGCACGGCAGTGATCGCCGACATAGAGCCAGTCGCGGACCTGCGCACCATCGCCATAGACGGGCAAGGGCTTGCCCTCCAGACAGTTGAGGATCATCACCGGGATGAGCTTCTCGGGAAACTGGTAGGGACCGTAGTTGTTGGAGCAGTTGGTTGTGAGGGTGGGCAGACCGTAGGTGTGATGGTAGGCACGGACGAAATGGTCGCTCGAGGCCTTCGAGGCCGAGTATGGCGAGTTGGGGGCATACGGAGTGGTCTCGGTGAACTTGCCGGTGCTGCCGAGCGAGCCGTAGACCTCGTCCGTGGAAACGTGCAGAAAACGGAACTCTTTCTGCTCTGGCTCCGGGAGGTTCTTCCAGTGCCTTCGAGCTTCCTCAAGCAGGCGGAAGGTTCCCACCACATTGGTTTCGACGAATGCGGCCGGACCGTCGATCGACCGGTCGACATGGCTTTCTGCGGCAAAGTTGACGATCGCCCGTGGTCGATGGCTCGCCAAGAGCCGCGCCACGAGTTCGCTGTCGCCAATGTCGCCCTGCACGAAAATGTGCCGCGGGTTTACCGCCACGTCGCGAAGCGATTCGAGATTGCCCGCGTAGGTGAGTGCGTCGAGGTTGACGACGGCCGAGTGCTCCTCGTCGATCCATTGCCGAACGAACTCGCCGCCGATGAATCCGGCTCCGCCGGTAACCAAGATGGGTTGCATGCCGCCCTTTCGCACAAGAATCCCGAAGGAAAAACGCGGGTTTCGACCGGGGTAATACGTTTTTCGTGTGCTGGTCGCCAGCCCGAAAAATGGCCGTGACATTGAGGCCGATGGGGAACCGGTTTGATCTGGCGATGCTTACCGGGATGCCGTATCACCCCCATCCACTCGTACGAATCCGGAAACCAAGGCCGATGGCAGCGCGGAAAAAAACCACGGCATTACTCGCTCTTGGCAAGCACTTGGAACGTGGCTTGCGTCACTTGAGGCATGGCATCAGGGATGCGCGAGGTGCGGTTACGATTCTCCGGGCCGCTCGCCGTGCTGGACCTGACACCCTTGCCCGTCTCGCCGCCGGCCTCAGCCCGCCCGACGTGATTATTTGCGGCGGTTCTGACGCGGCAGTGGCTTCCGAGGAGTGCATCAGCTGCCTTGACAGACTCGCCCGTGGTCCGCTGCTCCCGCGGCAGGTGTGGATCGTCGCACCAGCGGACACCCTGGCGGCATTGCGTCGCTCCTCGGCAACGGGTGTCCGCCCGGTGGTGCAACGGCAGGGCACGGATGTCATTTTCGTCGAAGCTGCGTCACATTCCGGGCAGACATCCCTGGTGAGCTTGCGCACCGCTGTAGCCTCCGCCGCGTCCGGCCATGTGGTTCTCTGCGATGCCCGGGCGACCGTCTGCGAAGATGCCCTCCTGTGGGTTGCGGCGGTTCTCGAACGGAACGGCGGCCAGAATGCAGCCCGTGAGATCATGGCGGTCTACGGCGATGACGCAGTGAGCGATCCTTCGGACGGCGTGTGGGCCGCTCCGACGCTTCATCACAAGCCCGACTTTTCCTGGACATCACTGCTCGCGGGCAGCTATCTGGGCCCGATCGTGGCCTTCGATCGGTCACTGGCAACCGCAGCACTTGGGCGGCTGGTTGCCCGTGGCGTGACGACCGTATCCGCAAGCGAAACCCTCTATGCACTCGCCCTGGAGACACTCCGGGGCTACTCACACGAAGACGTGGCGCATATCCGGCACCCACTCGGGATTCTGCCGCGTGGCCACGGCACTGCCGCAGGCGATGACACGGCTGGCATCGCCTCCGAGGCGCTCGAAGCCATCGGCGTCTCGGCCTCCGTGACGGTGCATCCCCAAGAGGCATCGATCCACCAGTTTGAACTGCAGCCGCGACAATCGGCACACGTCTCGATCGTGATCCCGACAAAGAACGCCGGGGCTCTCGTGAAGTCGTGCGTGCATGATCTCCGGGAACGAGCCGGCTATGACAACTATGACATCACCGTGATCGATCACGAATCAGACGAGCCGGAACTGCTCGGCTTTCTCGCCCACGAGTCGGCTGCGGACCGGCTGCGGGTGTTTCCCTACAGCGGTCCCTTCAATTTCGCGGCCATGAACAATGCCGCCGTGCGGTCCACCTGCGGTTCCCTGCTGCTCTTTCTCAACAACGACGTCGACAGCTTCTCGTCACGATGGCTGGAACAGATGACGGCGACCTTCGAACTCGACGATCGCATTGGGGCTGTCGGTGCGCTGCTCCACTATCCGGAAGGCGATATCCAGCATGCCGGTGTCGTGCTGAGCGCGAAACGGCTGTGCCAGCACGCCCATTACAACTGGCCAGCGGACTCGCTCGGGTATCAAGGCCGCATCCGCCGGTTGCAGGAATTCTCGGCTGTGACGGCTGCGTGCATGCTCGTCCGCAGGGATGCCTTCGAGGCAGTGGGCGGCTTCGACGAGCAATTCCCGGACGACTACAACGACATCGATCTCTGCCTCCGGCTTCGCAGAGCGGGGTTTGCGATCGTCTACCAGCCGCACGTTCAGGCCACGCACTGGGAGGGACGCACCCGCACGGCCAAGGAAACGGCCAAGGACGTGTTCGTCGCGCGTTGGCAGCATGCTTTTCCCTGTGATCCGTTCTACCATCCGCACCTTGCCGCAACCGACTTCCGCCCCGACGGCCTGGGGCGATTCTGGCGGCAGCGGAAGACCGTGGCACTGGCCGAGCTGCTGGCAGGCCGTGAGCAGGCGCTGCCGCCGCTGACACGCCGTGGCAAGGCGGCGTAAGCACGGCTGGGCGACGATCGGATCTCCCCCGCATTGCCAAACCGCGAGTTCTTTGCGGACCCGCCGCCCCGGCCGAGTCGACCCCGCGGTATGTGCTCTGGCGTTACTCCCCCGCGCGCTGTTATCCCCCCGCAACCGGCGGGCCTCCCCGGCCCGATCGCAAAAAACCCCACAACAACCCACAAATCCCTCGCTGGCTGATCACGCTATGGACGCACGCAAAAACGACACCACACCGCTCAAGGGCATCGTGTTGGCAGGCGGATCTGGAACGCGTCTGCATCCGATGACGCTGGCAATCTCCAAGCAACTGCTGCCGGTCTACGACAAGCCGATGGTCTACTACCCGCTGTCGGCGCTGATGCTCGCCGGCATCCGCGACATTCTCTTGATCTCCACGCCCCACGATCTGCCGCATTTTCAGCGGCTGCTCGGCGACGGATCGCAGTTTGGTGTGGCGCTCTCCTACGCGGAGCAGCCGAAGCCCGATGGGCTGGCACAGGCATTCGTCATCGGCCGAGATTTCCTCGGTGGTGATCGGGCAGCACTCGTGCTCGGCGACAACATCTTCCATGGTCACGGCTTCCAAGCGGTGCTTCACGCCGCCGCGGCACGGCAGCGTGGGGCCACGATTTTCGCCTATCCCGTGCGCGATCCTGAGCGGTTCGGCGTCGTGGAGTTTGATGCAGGTGGTAAGGCCCTCTCGCTCGAGGAGAAGCCACGGCAGCCGAAATCTCATTTTGCTGTGCCGGGTCTTTACTTCTACGACGCTGACGTGACGGATATCGCCCGCAGCCTGAAGCCGAGCAGTCGGGGGGAATTGGAGATCACTGACCTAAACAGGGTGTATCTCGAGCGTGGCGACCTCCAGGTGGAGAAGCTCGGCCGCGGCTTTGCCTGGCTCGACACCGGCACGCCCGACTCGCTCCTGCAGGCGACTTCGTTTGTGCAGACGATCCAGGAGCGACAGGGGCTGAAGATCGCTTGTCTCGAAGAAATCGGTATGCACCTGGGATATCTGTCGCCGGCGGAGGTGGTCGAGCGAGCCCTCCGGATGAAGAGCGACTACGGCCGGTATCTCGCGGACATCGCAGCAGAATCGCTGGCCGAGCCGCAACCGCGAGCGGTGGCCGCGTAATCTCGTTGATGGGTCCTTGAAAGACGCTGTATGGACCGCACACCGCGATGCTCCCGCGCGTTGGTATACGCCCACTGGGATCGCGATGGCATCGTGGATCCGTACGTCATCCACGCCCTGCGGCAATACCGCGCCGTGGTCGACCGCATCGTGTTCGTCTCTACGCACTGCACGAACGTGTGCGCCGCGCTCACGTCGCTGGCGGACGAGATCATCGTACGCGACAACGAGGGCTTCGATTTCGCAAGCTGGCGCGAGGGTCTTTTGCGGCTCAACATCCCGGCCTACGACGAGATTCTCTTCACGAACAGCAGCGTCTACGGCCCGCTCTGGCCGATTGAGGGCTGCCTAGCGGCCGCGGCTGCTAGGCAGAGCGATCTCTGGGGCATGACGGTGTCACTGGAGCCCGAGGTACATCTGCAGTCATATTTCATGGGCATGTCCCGCCGGCTGTTGGCCTCAGACTTTGGCAAGCGGCTCTGGGAGCACGTACGGCTTGTGCCCACCAAACGGGATGCGATCAATGCCTACGAGCTGCGCTGGATGCCGGACTGCGTCGCGAATGGCTTTGCCGTCCACTCGCTGTTCGACGGCCGGAATCATCCGCGGGTGCCTGTAGGAGAGCAGCTGTCGAACATGGCCTGCTGGCCACCCTGGCAAAAGCGTGTACGGCGGTATCGGCGCAGCATCCGCCGCCCGACCTACAACCCCACGCATCTGCAGTGGAGGCAGGTGCTGGAAGCCGGCGTGCCGATGCTAAAAGTGGATCTGCTCCGGGACAACCCTGTCGGCATTGACGCCCGTCGCATTTATGACTGGCTTACGAGCCACACCGCGTACCCAGTGGACATCATCCGCGACCATCTCGATCGGATGATCCGCGCTGCCGCCTGACACGTTTTCGGTTGGGGGGTTGGGAAGACTGGCAAGGCCTGCGAAGGCCGCGGCGCGGTAGGGGCTGACTAATCGGCACAAAGTCTCACGGCAAAACAGAGACCTTCCGATATCCACAGGAAGAGGGGTGCGCGTTTCACAACGGAGGTTCGCTCCAAGCGGGTGCCTTGTTCAGTCATTTATTGCAGGTCCCTGCTTATGAGCCGGCTCTCGACAGTCATCCGAACGCTGGCCAGGCGTGCCCCACACTGGCCGATTCCACCAGTATCCGCCCACAAGCCTCCGCTCTTGCTTCACATCGGCCCGCACAAGACCGGAACAACCGCGATCCAACTGTTCTGTGAACGAAACCGTAACGAGTTGGCCAAGGCGGGGTTCTGGTATCCGAAAGCGGGCCTCGCAAGCGGGCAGCACATGGTGTTGCCGGGGTGCTACATCAGCCATCATCCGCACATTCCCGAATCCTTGCTCGGGGGCTCTCCGGAAAAAATTGTCGCCGACATCGCGGCCGAGGTGCCGCGTGGTCTGACGCCCGTGATGAGCAGCGAGGTGTATTGGGAACTGTTATGCAACCAACCAGACGCGTTCGAATCCGTTTTGGAGGTGCTCCGTAGGCGATATGACGTGCACATCGTCATGGTCGAAAGGCCGGTCGTTGAGCGGGTCTGGAGTGCCATTAAATTCAAATCACGACTGGGTTTTGCGTTTGACCCCATTGCGGAGTTTGGAGTGTTACAGGGCGTCGCCTACCATGCCCTGGAACGGCTCAAGAAAATAGATTGCTCTGTGATCCGCGTTCCATACGATGACTCTGACTGCATTTCGCCGTTTCTGAGATCTGTTTCGTCGCATCTCGCACAGCGGCAGCCTGCTCAACCACGCATCCTCGGCGCACTGATTGAAAAGTGCCGCGCGGTTTCTTCAAAGCTACGAGAAAACGTCTCGCCTTCAGAGCCTTGGTTCGTTGCCGTCACGTTGGAGTTTTCGCGTCGGCTCATGGCGGCGAAAGAAAGCACCGGAAAATATCACAGCCGTATCGCGGCATTTTTGCGAGACGTGATGGCAATCGGCAACAGGCTCGAGTCAATCCGTTTGTTGCCAGATGAAGACGTTGTCTTTTACCGCGTCGTCGAAGCAAGCAACACTGGTGCCGGCCTCCTGTCTCCAGTGGAGGTTCGGGTGTGGGAAGCGATCTGCGGTCACCCTACTATCCAAAAAATAGCGATTCGATCGGGCTGTGCTGGCGAATTGATGGCTGTTTGTCAGCCCATGGTCCGTTCAAGAGATGCTGCCTGAGGTCGCTGGGTACGGCGGTCTGCGGCATGGATCGCGGCGGGGAGCGGTGGGCCGCCGTATCCGGCGGTGCTTACCGCCACGCTCGCTGGCCGCAGCGTTGATGGCGGCACGGCTTTCGCTGAGGAAATGGGGCGACTAGGCAATTTCTGCGAACGCCACGCCGCCATAAAGTCTGCCCAATCGGCAATATCCTCATTTAGGGTGGGCTGATACGTCGATACCCTCTCCAGTGAGAGGGAGCAGGCGGCGAGTCAACTGCCTGTTGTGACTCATCCAACATTCGATAGTAGGTACTGCCGTGAGCCGCCTTACCCGATTTCTTCGCTCTGTCTGCTCGCAGCGAGTGGATGGTCGCCTCCTCCCACTGCAGCAACCGGGGTTTCCCGTTGCCGTCTGCTGGTCGGCAAAGAGCGGATGTACGACGGTCCTGAAATGGTTCCTTGCACAGACCGGCCTGCTGGACGAGGCACTCGCCTACAACGACTGGATTCACGCCTATCGGCAGGACAAGTTGTTCGCCACGAAAGGCTACGCAGTTCAGTGCGACAGGCTCTTCAAGAGCAGCCAACGCAACACTGTCATCATCAGATTGATCCGTGATCCCGCCTCCCGGGCAGTTAGTAGCTTCCTGCATTTTCTGCGCAATGAGCACGATCTTGAGCATTGGCCGGACGCCGTTGAACTGACCCGATGGAAGGCAGCCGTCGGACTTGCTGGACAGCAGGGGCTCAGCTTCCAGCAGTTTCTTATGTACGTGGCTGCGCAGCAGGTGAGCCGCCGACTGGTCGATCCTCATTTCAGACCGCAGTACGATGAGCAGCAGGATTCGCGGGTCGACACCTATGTCCGTCTGGAAGATCTGTCGGCTGGTTTGAGAGCTGTCGAGGAACGTTGCGGATTGCCTCATGTCGATGTGGGAAGTCTTAGTATTTCTCCCCACCATAATCCCGCGACCGCGAACCACGGCTGGCCGACACGCGCCGCGGAGTTTCCCGCCGATGTCAACATCCTCCACGAACTCGGGACGCCTCCAGTTCAGGCTTTTCTTGACCCTGAAACAAGGTTGTTGATTCGTACCGCCTACTGGACTGACTACGAGGCATACGGACACCACTACGACGTAGCCCCGACCACGACGCTGCGAATGCCGTCTTCGGACCGGTCAAAAACAGGTGGAGATAGTGCAGGTCAATTGCGACGGGCGGCCTGAAGACTGCGTTACGCGCTGAGTCAGCAGATAGCGGCGCCCGTGATCAAGTTCCCAACGATCGTGCCACCCTCGGCAGCACGATTTCGCTGCCCGTCGCCGTATGGCACGGCACTCGCTTCGGATATGCGAGAACTGACGTATCCTTCGGAATCGCGTTGGGAAGCAGAGTCTATCTGATCGGCACAACGTCTCACGATGGAACGGACGACGTGCCGATATTTGCACGTGTCGTAGCGGAACATCCATGTACGCCTTCCGATTTCTGAGCCGCCCATAGAGTGCGTTCAATGAGTCGCCTTACTCGCTTTCTACGGTCAGTCTGCATGCCCCGCGTGCAGGCGTTGCGTGGTGATCTGCCGCCGATCGATCCCACATGGACGAGGGAGGAGTTGAAGCCGCCCCACGTGCTGCCGTTGCATGGTTACCTCCCGCCGCTCCAGCAACCAGGGTTTCCTGTTGCAGTCTGTTGGTCGGCGAAGAGCGGGTGCACGACGGTTTTGAAGTGGTTCCTCACCCAGAATGGCCTGCTTGACGAGGCACTCGCATATAACGACTGGATTCACGCCTATCGACAGGACAAATTGTTCGCAGCGAGCGACTACCTACGGGACTGCAATGCACTCTTCAAAAATAGCGACAGAAACACTGCCGTCATCAAGGTGATTCGCGATCCTACTACTCGAGCTGTTAGCAGCTTCCTGCACTTCCTGCGTTATGGTCATGACATCAAGCGTTGGTTCAATGGGGCGTCTCTGACGGACTGGAAGTCAGTTGTCGGAATCGAACATCAGGAAGGCCTGAGCTTTCGGCAATTTCTCGCGTATGTGATAGCGCAGCAGCACAAAGGCTTACCACTCGACCCCCACTTTCATCCACAGTACGACTCACAACAGGATCCAATGGTCGACACCTATATTAGGCTGGAAGACCTTTCGTGTGGACTAAGGGCGGTCGAGGCTCGCTACGGATTGCCCCATGTCGATGTGGAAAACCTAAGTGTTTCCGACCATCACAATCCGGCAAAAAAAGATCACGCCTGGCCCGTGAATGCCGCAACTGTGCCTGCCGATCAAAGCACCCTCGTTGAACTTGGAACGCCTCCGGCCAACGTTTTCTTCGATCCTGAAACGCTGTCACTCATTCGGGCGGCCTATTGGACTGACTACGAGGCTTACGGACACCACTACGATACGGAGTCGGCAATGGATCTCCATGTCGGAGCGCGGCAAGCCGCCTGAATCACGTTGTTTTAATCGAGACACACGATCGCGTTGCTGTGATTAGGCAGCCGTCTATCGGGCGGAGCGGATGGTCACAGTCTCGCTGCATGCCTTGGTGCCGGCAGCGATAGCTCAGTCCCCATCCTACTGGCCAGCCTGTGCAGCCTGCCTGTTTTTACGACACGGAGCGACTCTGACGTTTGCGTTCAGTTTGCGGGCGCCGGATGCCGATAACAGCACAGGTCGTTGGTGTGTGGGCTGGCTGGTTTCAATAGGCCCCCACCATGGTCTTGGGGTCCACTATCCATGTTCGCCAACCGGCTTTGCTCGCAGCGGATTACCCAGCAGGCTCGGGCCGAACGGCCCCGCGTCGTGCTCGACCTCGAAAAACTGCGGCATGCCAACTGCGGGCTTGGCCGGTTCTGCCGGCACCTGGCCGAGGGCATCCTGGCGCTCGGCGAGAGGTCTTTCGATCCCGTGTTTTTCCTGCCGCAGACAATCCCGCAGGAGACTGTCCGGCACTTCCGAGCTGAGGGCGTCGAGCAGATCGAGGTGAGCCCCTGGCGGAAGGAGACATTCGCCAGCTTTTATCGGCCGTTCCTCGCGCCCTTCCAGCGGCGGCATCGCTATGACCTCTGGCACGTCACGAACCAGACAAGTAAATATCTGCCGCTCGATCCAACCGTGCCTGTCGTGCTCACGATCCACGACCTGAACTTTCTCCACGACGCTCGGCACCAGGACCGGCCCGGGGCTGTGGCCCGCAAACTGGCCGACGTGCAGCGGAAGGTCGATAGGGCAACGGCGATCGTCACCGACTCACGCTACGTGGCCGATGATGTCGCCGCCCACCTGCGGCTCGGCGGAAAACCGGTGCATGTCGTGTCGCCGGGCCTGCCCACTCCGCCCGTCGCTTCCGCCGTCGCTCCAGTGTGGGCACCTTCCGGCCGCTTTCTGCTCTCGATCGGCAACTGCCTGCCCCACAAGAATTTTCATGCGCTTTTCGACCTCATTGAGCAGCTACCCGAGTTCGCGCTCGTGATCGCCGGCAAACGGGAGACTCCCTACGGGGAGCAGCTGGTCCGTGAAGTCGCCGCCAGGAATCTCGGGAGCCGGGTGACGCTCACCGGGCAGGTCTCCGACGGCGACCGACAGTGGCTCTACGAGCACTGCGACGCGTTTGCATTCCCGTCGCTCACCGAAGGCTTTGGGTTTCCGGTGCTCGAGGCGATGCAGTGCGGCAAGCCGGTGTTCATGTCCCGCCGCACGAGCCTGCCGGAACTGGGCGGGTCGCTCGGCTTCTACTGGGATTCCTTCGGGGCCGAGCACATGGCCGCCGTCTTCCATGCAGGCATGGCGGCCGTGTCGGCCATGCCGACCTTTGCGGCCGCGGCCCGGGCCCGGGCCGCCGAATTTTCCTGGGAGAACGCCGCCCGCGGCTACCTGCGGGTCTACCGCTCCATCCTCGACCCGGCGGCTGCCTGAACGGCCCCTCCGTCGGCCAAGCTACCCTTTCGATCACCTGCGGGGACTTGCTATGACCCCCTGTTCCATGACCCCTGCAACCCGCCTCCAGCCATCGCTCGCACGAACAGCCCTCATCTGCGGGATGGGTGGGCAGGATGGCAGCTACCTCGCAGCGCATCTGCTCGACCTCGGCTATACGGTCGTCGGCACCAGCCGCGATGCTCAGGCGAGCCGCTTTGACGGGCTCACTCGGCTTGGCATCCGTGACCGCGTGTCAGTGGAGTCGATGTCGCTCGTCGACTTCCGCTCCACGATGCAGGTGCTCTCCCGCACACAGCCCGACGAGGTCTACAACCTCGCCGGCCAGACCTCCGTGGGGCTCTCCTTCAACCAGCCCGTGGAGACCTTCGAGAGCATCGTCATCGGTACGGTGAATCTGCTCGAGGCGATCCGGATGCTCGGCCGACCGATCCGGCTCTACAACGCTGGGAGTTCCGAGATGTTTGGCAACACCGGCGACCAGCCGGCCGGCGAGACGACCGTGCTCAGGCCTTGCAGTCCCTACGGCATCGCCAAGGCCACGTCGTTCTGGCAGATCGCCCAGTATCGACAGTCCTACGCGATCGAAGCCTGCACCGGTATTCTCTTTAACCACGAAAGCCCGCTGCGTCCGGAACGGTTCGTGACGCAGAAGATCGTGGCGGGCGCCTGCCGCGTGGCCGCAGGCGAACAGGATGTGCTGAGCCTGGGCGACCTCTCTGTCCGCCGCGACTGGGGCTGGGCGCCAGAGTATGTCGTCGCCATGCACCGCATGCTGCAGATGGAGACGCTCCAAGACTTCGTGATCGCCACCGGCCAGACGACGAGCCTCGAAGACTTTGTCCGTGAGGTATTCGCCAGCCTCGGCCTCGACTGGCGGAAGCATGTGGTCCGCGATCCGGCGCTCACCAGGCCTAGCGAGATCCTCTCAGGCCAGGCTGACACGTCCCACGCCACGGCACAGCTCGGCTGGACCGCGCGATCCCACATGAAGGATGTCGCGCGGATGATGGTGGAGGCGCGGCTTGCCTCACAGACCCCGGCGATCCGCCGCGCGGCCTAGCGTCAGACGCCACGGCGGTGACGCCGCCAGCTCTCGAGGGCGATCGCAATCGCCAGGCCGCCGCAGACGATCGGGAATGTCTGGCCGATCCGGCTTGCCACTGTGCGGGCGTCGAGCAGCGGCACCTCTGCAACGAGCACGTCTTCCACATGCAGCGGCAGCCGCGCTGGGATCGTGCCAAGCGGGGAGACCACGCAGGTCTCGCCCGTCGCGGCACACCGCAGCAGGCAGCGGCGGTTTTCCACCGCCCGCAGCTGCGAGAGCAGGCGGTGCTGCAGGAGCGTGAGCGTGGCCTTGAACGACGAGCCATTGATCAGCGAGAGCAGCACGTTGGCGGAATTGTCGACGAGTGATTCGGCGGCGCTTGGCACCATGTCCTCGTAGCAGAGCATCACGCCGAGCCTCGCCTTGTCGCCCAGCGAGAGCACGTTGGCATCCGGTCCCACATCGAGGTTGTCGTCCATCGGAAAGTAGTGGCGGATCTCCGGCATCCAGTCGCAGCCCGGCACGTATTCGCCGAACGGCATCAGGTGCCGCTTGTGGTAGCGGCCAATGATCCGCTCCGACCCATCCACCAGGATTGCCGACTGGTAGAGGTCGGTGGGCCGCTCGGGATAGCCCCGGTAGATCTTGCCGCCGAACAGGAGCGGAGACTCAGGATCTGCCAGCGGCCGTAGTCCCCGCAGCGGTTCCCGCGACTGGTCGTAGACCTGCTGGGAATCGGCAAACGAAGTGAGCGCCTCCTCGTAGGATCCCCCACTACATTCCGGCCAGCAGATCAGATCGAAGGCGCCGGCGTGCTGCTCGCAGGCTTCTTTCGTGACCCTCTGCAGGGTTTCCGTGGCACCCTCCTGACTGGGGTCGACCTGCACGAGCGCCACGCTGAGCTTCGGCGCCGCGGCCATCCGCGCCGACCAGGTCTGCAGTGCCCAGCCCCCATAAGCCAGATTGGCAACACAGACGGCGACTGCGGCCAGGCCGATCGCCGTCCACGGCCGGCCGCCGGTGCCGGAGAGCCGGCGGCGGATCATCTCGACCACGAGGACGATCACACCCGCGTGAGCGTAGAGCACGAAGGTGGCGGCCTCCGGGCCGAGCAGGTCGACCGACTGGATCAGCGCGGGCCAGGCGATCTGGCTGTAGCCGAGCTTCCAGGGAAACACGCTCGTCACGAAGGCCTCCGAAGCGACGGCGACGAGTGCTGCGGGGAGCCAGGCGTTGCGGGGATCGGTGACCGTTCGACCGACGAACCAAAACGGCAGCGAGAGCCGCATGGCGTCCCAGAGCACGATCGGAACGGTGAAGGCCAGACCGATGGCGTAGCTTGTCCCTACAGAATCGGCGAGCACCTCCGGCGACCAGTGGAATGCCGTGGCCAGTGCCAGTGCCGCCGCGGCGAGGACGAGCGCCTCCCCCCGCCAGCCCCTCAGGTGCGAAAGCACCAGCAGCGCGGCCGCCACACCGAGCCACTCGCAGGGCACGAGATCCTGCCAGAGCCACGGCACCGCGATCAACGCGGAAATCGCCAGAGCCACGAGGGCATCGATCCACCAGGGGGATCGGTTATCGACGACTTGATCTGGGCGAACATGCTCGTCGCGTGTCGGAACTGGCGGCTGGCGAACCGAAGCATTCATCTCTCGGTTCTAATCACGACGAACGGCGGGCACAAACGGCAGCACTGTTTCTTTGGGGGCATGCAAACGAGCAGGCCGGACATCGCGGCGGGGTTGAAGCCCTCACCAGTGATGTCCGGCCTGTGGTCTCGTTGTGGGCCTCGAGTTCCGGTTGTGCCGGAACAACGGGGCTTAGAAAATCTTGCCCGGGGGGGAAAACGTCAGTGAGGTCGTGCTATTGTCGGTCTCAGCCGTCAGATACACGTACTGACTCTTCGGGAAGGTGTAGTTTAGGACGGGAGCGATGGCGGTCTGTGCCGTGTTCGCAGCCCAAGCCTGACTAGCCACCTTCTTCGTCGTAAACTGGGCCACGCCGTTCTGGTTGACGGTCTTGGCACCAGCAGCCCCAGTCGCAGCGCCAGTCTTCGCATTCACGAGCACCGGCTTGGAACCGATGTTCTTGATGCGAACGTACTGGTTGTTGCTCTTGGAGCTTCCACCGCTCCTGCCGCCGGCAAACGCCGCGTCAGTTGCAAACGCCAAGGCAGCGACCGCCAAGGCGAGGGAAAAGCTACGAATCATGAAAACCTCTCTTCGAAGGAAAGTCTTTCAAGTCACGACCGCATGAAGTGCTCATGCGACCGACCACGGGTTGCCCCGTAATGTTGTGAGCGGGTTGCCCCGCGATGTGTTGTGTGGTGAAACGGTCCTCTTAAAGACCGGCGGATTCGGTCTCCCCGCCGCTCTTCGTGCAGATGGCAATCAGGGACGGGGCATCGGTGCTTTCGCTGATGAACGTCACGTGGCCGTCGCCGAACAGGCCGTAGATGCCGCCGATGTGCAGGCTGCGGAAACCATTGTCGTTTTCGCCCGGCATGTTGATCACGCGGGCGTTGAGAGAACAGCAATTGGAGCCACACGCCCAGCCAGCGTCGCCCGACTTGCGGGTATCGGCGGCGCCAACCTGCTCCCGGTCGACGGCTTCGATCACGAGGAGCGTTTTCGACAGCCCGTCTGAGACCTGCGCCACAGAGGCCGGCAGGCGTGGCTGCTGGGAGGGAACCGTGCCCGGCACGTAGAGGGTTGTGCCGGTGGCGTAGAGCACGCCCGACGTCAGGAATTGCAGGTCCTTACCGTTGACGATCGCCAGTTGCTCGCCGTTGCGATTAATCGAGGACCCCAGCACCCCGGCGTAGTCCTGTTTGCCAGCGAACGACTTGATCCCGCTCGGACAGACATAGGTGGGAATCGTCAGGTCGGCGATGGCTGAATTGCCACCCACGTCGTCCCAGTGTTTCGAGTAGTCGATGCGGTCGGACACCGTCGATTGCTCGAGAAACGGCAGCACAAACGAGGACCAAGCGTGGTACCGCTCGCCGGCCTGATCATTCCCAGGTGGAAACCGCTTCTTGGCCTGTTCGTAGTTGCCCAGTGCCACGCCCATCTGCTTGAGATTGTTGGAGCACTGCATCCGCCGGCCCGCTTCACGAACCCGCTGTACAGCCGGCAACAGCAGGCCGATCAGCGTGCCAATGATGGCAATCACCGCGAGCAGCTCAACGAGCGTGAAGCCGCTCGGTACGGTGCGTGGGGCGATGGCTTTCATGGGGCTGCACTCTTTAGGGTCGATCAGGGCCCACACACTCTGGTAAGTTACGGAGGATACGCTGGGGATTTGGGGGTTCAAACGCGAAACATGATTTTCATGCAAAATTGGCTTTTGAGACGGTTTTCAGCCGGGGGAGAACAGAGCAGAAGACGGTAGGTAGTCGTTCGCAAGCCTTTTTCCTGCAGGGACTTACGTCTCGCGGATGAGGTTTTTGTGTTGCCGAGCGTCAGATGATCTTAAAGCTGGTCGCGGCGCCCGCGGCCAGCGGGTTGCCGGCCCGGTCCACGACGCCCGTTTTCGCGAAGGACAGGGTGAAGGTTCCCGGTTCCGCCAGGGTGAGTTGTTCCTGAAACGTAAATGTCCGTCCATCGGGGGACTGGGACATCGTGATCAATCCGACGTAAGCCCGGGCCCGAACGTCGTTGATGGGCAGGTTAGGTATCGCGACTCCAGACGACGTCCGTCCCGAGAGGATCAGGTTCGAGGCCCGCACCCCCGAAACCGGCTCGGAGAACGTCACGATCGCGCGTCCATTGTCTCTGTCATAGGTCACGCTGGCTGTCGGCGGTGTGGGATCGACCGCCATCGACCAGGAGTTCGCCGTGCTCCACACCTGACCGGCGCCGACGGCGTATGCGGTGATGGTGTGGGCACCGGCGGAAAGCGGCCGGGCTGCGGGTGTGGCCAAGCTCCATCCCCCGCGAACGTTGGCCCTGGTGATACCGAGCAACTGTCCGTCGGCATACACGACCACACTCGACCGGGCGGGGGCCGCGCCAGCGAATGACGGCCGTGCCAGCCTGGTGATCCCGTCTCCCCGAATTCCCGTGTCGCTGGCTACCGCAAGCGCGACGGATGGCGGCGCCACAACCGGCGTCGATACCGTCAATGCCATCCGCTGCTCAAGCGACTCAAGGCCCGTCGGCACTGTCTGGCGCCGCCGGCCCCGTGAGGCGGCCTGTCGCCGGTGCCTTGGGCTCACTGATCGACCCAAGCTTAGAAGGGATCGCACGAAAGCGAATGCCATGGATCACCTGTGTGGCGAGGACGGGATGGAGGGCTGGGCACTGGAAGCGGTCCGTCGCCACGCACAATGAGAACGAACCCATTCTCAATGGAGTCAAAGCCGAGTCAAGAAAAATGGATCACCCAGGGCCGGAACGGACGTAAAGCTCGGCCCAGGGGACGTTTCCGCGGTCTGTCAGCCATCTTGACCCCGGTGGACACGCAGGCCCGGTCTTCGTGAACCCGGGGCCGCAGGCTGCGGACTGCGGCTGTATGCGGGCAGAACGGGTGAACGTATGATCGCTTTCGCCTCGTTTCCCGTTGTTTCCTAGACCCCAACGCTTGCTTGCGGGCGGCTCCCCGCCTGACTGGATCACGACCATGAACGTCCTCGTCACCGGCGGTGCCGGATTCATCGGCAGCCATATTGTCGACGGCCTCGTGGCGGCCGGTCACCGGGTGGAGGTACTCGACGACCTCTCCAGCGGGTCCCGCGACAACCTGCCTGCCGGCGTGCCCCTGCACGTGGCCGACATCGTCGACCCGGCGGCCGTGGCCCGCGTCTTTGAGGCGGCAAGGCCCGATCTGATCTGCCATCAGGCGGCGCAGATGTCGGTCAGCCGGTCGGTTCGTGAGCCCCGCTTCGATGCCGAGGTCAACTGCATCGGCCTGATCAACGTGCTGGAGTCCGCGGCCAGGCACCGCTGCCGGCGGGTTGTCTTCGCTTCCAGTGGTGGCGTGCTCTATGGAGAGGTGACCTCACCCGCTCCCGAAACGACGCCCGCCAACCCGGTGAGTCCCTACGGCATCACCAAGTGGGTCGGAGAGCGGTATCTGCAGTTCTTCGCGGCGGAGCACGGCATGGCGACGGTGGCGCTGCGGTATTCGAATGTCTACGGGCCCCGCCAGAACCCGCACGGCGAGGCGGGCGTGGTGGCGATCTTCTGCAAGAAACTGCTGGCGGGCGAACCGGCCCGCATCAACGGCGACGGTCGCTACGTCCGTGACTATGTCTTCGGGCCTGACGTCGCCCGTGCCAACGTGCTGGCGCTGACGGCTGATCTGCCCGGCGTCGTGCCGGGCACGCTCACGAGCCTGAACATCGGCACCGGCACCGGCGCAGACGTCAACGAACTCGAAGCGATGATCCGCGGCGCCGTCGCCGCCGTACGCTCGCGCCATGGCCGCAACGCTCCGCTGCCCCCGCCGGAAAATGGCCCGGCCAGACCGGGGGATCTGCGTTCAAACCTGGTCGATGCCACCCGTGCCAGTGAGGTGCTCGGCTGGCGGCCAACGGTGGCGCTCGCGGAGGGGCTGTCGCAGACGGCGGAGTGGTTTGCCGCCCACGACCGGTCCTAGCCGCCGGCTCATTCGCCAGTCGTGGTGTCTGTCAGGCCGTCGAGGGCACCCGTGACGAGCCGCTGCCTGAGGGACGGCGAATCCAGATACGGTGGAAATCGATGGCTCTTGCCGACGATCGGCGCGGCATCGACCTGAACGAATTCGATCTCCGGCGGCAGCCAGCGGGCAGGCATGTTCTCATGACCGAGTGCCTCGGTCCCCAGATCCGGATCAACGAATTCGAAGAATCGCAGCGCTTGATCCCGCGTGTTGTTGAGCAGCGTCAAGCGATCGATGCAGCGGAGCACCCCCCGGTATTCGCTGCACGGGGCCAGGGCGTCTTGCCGCACGGCTGCCGCCACCATCACAAGATGCAGCTTCGCGGGGCGGTCGATCCACGGCTGGAGGTTGGAACGCCCCGACCGCTGGGCGCCGACGAGATGATCGAGCGCCTCCAGTGCGATGAGCCCACCGTAGCTGTAGGACACGATCGCCACCGACCGCTCGGGCTCCACCTGACCCAGCAGCCAGGCGAGATAGTGGCCTTCCGTCATCGACCGCTCGTATTTGGCGCGGCTGTCCCGCAGCAGCAAGCCCTCCTGTGAACTCGGCCACGAAAAGATCACCGTGCGTGCCTGGGGAGCGTTGGGACGACAGGCCGACAGCCGGCGGGCCAACAGGAGTCCCTGCGACTTCGCCGAGGCCGGGTCGTAGCGGTTGCCGTGGATGAAGATCACGAGTGGCCGCTGCGGTTCTTCGAGCAGGCTCGGCAGGTCCGACGGCATCCAGCGACTGCATGCCACATCTGGAACCAGTCGTTCCACATCGAATGTCACGTGGGCCGGCAGGCGGCTGATGTCGGGCAGCCGTCGCGTGCTGACGACCCAGACGTCGTCCTCCCTGCAGCCCGTGTTGGTCAGGCCGCTGTCTGCCGGGGCTGGCACGGACGTCTCCGGCCCGATGGCATCGACTTCTTGCGAAGCTGCCACTGTCACCGTCGGGCAGCAGCACACGAAAGCGATCGCGACCAGGGCCAGAAAAGATTGGAACGCAGCGAAAAGTCGCAAGTCAGACACCGCACAGAAAGGACAGCCTGAGCCGCGACGCGGCGGCTTATTCATCGACTCTTCTCAACAGTAGCACCTTTTTTCTGGCGGTGTGTGCGGCTGATTGCCCAGGCCGCAGTGGTGTCTGCCGGTGTATTCGCTACGGTCGGCCACCATCGGCATGATCGGCACCCACGGGAAGAAGAAGTCGAAAAATTTTTTGAGAAATGTGCTCGCCCATCCGACAGGGTGCCGGATCGTGAGCTAGGGTTTGGAGGCGTCGTCGTGGACGACGCATCGTGTCCGACCGCGGGCCATCCCTGACCCGCCGGTGGTGGAGATGCCAATCATGTGCCGTACCCTGTGCCTTGTGATCGCCCTCGGCAGCCTCGCTGCCGCCCCCGGCTGCAGCAGTTGTTTTGGCGGTGCCAACAGCTGCCGTCGGCCGTCGTTCATGGAATTCCGCTCGCCCTGCTCGGGTGGGGCCGCGCCGTGTGCGGCGCCGCAGCCTTGTGCAGCACCTCAGCCTTGCCAGCCCGCCTGCGGGGCGCCGATGCAGGAGCCGGCGTGCGGCCCGGCCTGCGGGTCGTGCGGTGAAGGCGGTCCAATGATGTCGTCGCCGGTCTCGGGGCCGATGATGGGCGAGCCGGGAACGTTCAGCTGATTGAAGGCCGGGTGGGACGCCCGCCCTGCCGGTGATGCGCCGCTCTTGCCGGCCAAGCGTCGGGCAAGCAGCACGCAGTGTGCCTGCTCCCGATTCGAGCGGTTCGTCACCGGCAGGGTTGGCGGGGTGGTAATTCCGCCCGTTTTTGAAGCCCGCCCACTGCCCGTATACTCGCGGCTCCCGTTTCCTCCCACGGAGCCGCCATGTTTGAGTCGCTGACTGCCTCGCTCTCTTCCGCCCTCAATAGTCTGCGGGGTCGCGGCAAGCTCACCGAAGGGAACATGCGCGAGGGGCTCGCGGGGGTCCGTACCGCGCTGTTGGAGGCGGACGTCGCCTACGACGTTGTCGAAACGTTTCTGTCGCGGGTCGTTGACGATGCGGTGGGGGCGAAGGTGCTCGAGTCGCTCGACCCGGCCCAGCAGCTCGTCGGCATCGTGCATCAGGAACTGGTCAACCTCATGGGGCCAGTGGACCACTCGCTCCACCTGCAGCCGGGCAAGACCACCATCCTGATGCTCTGTGGCCTGCAGGGCTCGGGCAAGACGACCTCCTGCGGCAAGCTCGCCAAGCGGATCAAGCAGCAGGGGCAGGGCGTGATGCTCGTCGCGGCCGACCTTCAGCGGCCGGCGGCCATCGAGCAGCTGGCGGTGCTGGGACGGCAGATCGGCGTGCCGGTACACGTGCCGGATGGCATCACCGATCCCGTCGCCGTCTGCCGTGCCGGCGTGGCCCGCGCCGAGAAGGAAGGCATCTCCGTCGTCATCCTCGACACCGCCGGCCGACTCTCGATCGACGAGGCGCTCATGCAGGAGCTGTCGAAGATCGACCGCACCGTGGGGCCGGACCAGGTCTACCTCGTGGTCGATGCCATGACCGGGCAGGACGCGGTGAAGAGCGCCAAGGCCTTCAACGAGGCACTCGAACTCGACGGCGTCATCATGACGAAGCTCGATGGCGACGCCCGCGGCGGCGCTGCCTTGTCGGTGAAGACCGTGACGGGCGTGCCGATCAAGTTCATCGGCACAGGTGAGCAGATCGAGGCCCTCGAGGATTTCCACGCCGAGCGCATGGCGGGGCGGATCCTCGGCATGGGCGACGTCGTCACGCTCGTCGAAGAGGCGCAGCGGAAGTTCGACCAGGACGAGATGAAGCGGCAGGAGGAGCGGCTCCGCGCGGGCGAATTCACGCTCGACGACTTCAAGAAGGTGCTGCTGCAGACCCGCCGTCTGGGCCCGATGGGCAAGGTGCTGGGGATGATCCCGGGCATGGGCGGCATGCAGGAGATGCTGGCCGGTGCCGACCTCGATAAAGACGTCAACCGACTCTTCGGCATCATCGATGCGATGACGCCTGCCGAGCGGCGCAACCCGTCGCGGGTCGTCGACCAGTCGCGACGCCGCCGGATTGCTGCCGGCGCCGGTGTCGATCCGCATGAGGTGGGCGACCTCGTCAAACAGTTCGACGGCATGAGCGCGATGATGAAGGGCATGGCTGGACTGGGCATGCGAGACCGTCTCCGCGAAGTGCAGCGACTGCAGACGCAGATGACCAATCCTGCCGCGCGACTCGGCAGACCCAAGGGTGACACAGGCAAGCGGCTCACGGCCGATGAGCGTCGTAAGCAGAAGAAGCAACGCGAAAAGGACGCTCGCCGTAAGAAGCGAGGGTGAGCACTGGAGCGCGGAGGCCCTCAAAGCGCTGACTCTAGCCGGGCATCCGCCCGGCATTGCGACACGATGTCGTGTTGCGAATGAAGTATTGATGCTGCGGAGCCGGTCGGAGGCACGCGCAGGAGTCGGTGAATTCTGCGACTCACGAGCGATGCACGATTCGTCCACGAGCCTCCCGTAGCAGAATCCGCCGGCGACGAGCATGCCGCAGCCGGCGAAGATGCTTCACGAAAAACACGACTTCGTGTCGTTTTTTCTTGGCCGACATCCGTCGGCTTTTTCTTACTCGGCCCTCCGGGCCTGGCGCAGAGTGCGATCGCTAAACAGACACGACTCCAGATGCTGCGGAGCATGCCGCAGCCGGCGAACCAGTGCGTCCCGTCAACACCAGCACGATCCATCGGGCAAGCGGAAATGTGCCCCCACGTCGAGCCGCCCCGCGAGTGGAGCGTGTTTGGTGATCCCCCCCGGCACGGCGGCGATTTTCGCAAAAACACCGGAAAAACCGGAGCCTGCAAGGTGGGCTTGGGTTCCGGCGCCGGTCGGGTACTCTAAGGGGCTCGATCAATCCTTTCCGAGGAGACTGCTCTGTGGCTGTGGCGATTCGAATGAAGCGGATGGGCCGGAAGAACCGTGCCTTCTACAGGATTTGTGCAACCGACCGGCGGAGCCCGCGGGATGGCCGCGTGATCGAGGTGCTCGGCACCTATGATCCCTCCGTCCCCGACACCGATGCCCGCTGCCTGCTCAACAGCGAGCGGGTCAACTACTGGCTGAGCGTCGGCGCCCAGCCGAGCGACGCCGTGCGGGTGCTTGTCAAAAAGTACGGCCACAACGGCACGCGCCTCAAGGAAATGGAGCTGGCCCGCGCCAAGCTTTCCATGCCCAGGGTCATTCCCGAAGCCGGTGAGCCGGTGTTCGTTCCCGAGCCTAAGGCGGAGCCGGGTGCTGCCGCTGCCGCTGCGGTTGCGGAAACCGCGGCGGCTGCCGAGTCGGTGGTCGATGCTCCGGCGGCCGATGCCGCCAGCCCCGCGGCCGAAGCCGGTGGGGAATCGCAGCCAGAGCAAGCCTGATGATGCCTCTGCCGATCCCATGCGCATCGATATCCTTACCCTGTTCCCTGAGATGTTCACGGGCTTCCTCGATGGAAGCCTGCTCGGTGAGGCACGCCGTTCGCGCTTGATCGACGTCTGCCTGACGAACATCCGCGACTTCGCCGAGGGCGTGCATCGACAGGTCGATGACCGGCCCTATGGCGGAGGTCCAGGGATGCTGCTCATGCCCGGTCCGGTCGTTTCGTGTGTCGAGGCCGTGCAGCAGCAGGCCGCAGTGCCTGGGCATGTCGTGATGCTCACGCCCGGTGGACGACGGCTCGATCAGGCGGGTGTCGAGGAACTGGCCCGCAAGGAACGGCTCGTGCTGCTCTGCGGCCGCTACGAGGGCTTCGACGACCGGGTCCGTGAAACGCTCTCGCCCGATCAAGTCTCCATTGGCGACTATGTGCTCTCCGGCGGCGAAGTGGCGGCGATGGTGATCGTCGACGCCGTCGCCCGTCTCCTGCCCGGCGTGCTGGGCGACGAGGAGAGTGCCCGCCAGGATTCCTTCTCGGGCGCCGACCGCCTCGTGGAAGGCCCACAATACACCCGGCCGCGTGAGTTTCGCGGCCTGCGCGTGCCCGACGTGCTGCTCTCGGGCGACCATGGCCGGATCGCTCGCTGGCGGCACGAACAGGCCGTCGACGCGACCCGCAGCCGAGTCCCAACCAACCTGTCCCCCTCCCGTTCCTGAAGGAGCCGTCGTGAGCCAGAAGATCCTCGCCAAGGTCGAAGCATCCAGCCTCAAGTCAGAGGTGCCCCAGTTCGCCATCGGCGATACCGTTGACGTGCATACCCGGATTCTGGAAGGGGAGAAGGAGCGGGTCCAGATTTTCAACGGCGTGGTTATCGCCAAGAGCGGTTCCGGCAGCCGTGAGACATTCACCGTCCGGCGAATCGTGGCGGGCGAGGGCGTCGAGCGGAAGTTCCCCATCCATTCGCCAAAGATCGCCAAGGTCGAGGTGAAGCGGTCGGGCGTCGCGCGACGTGCCAAGCTCTACTACCTCCGTGATCGTGTCGGCAAGTCGGTCCGCCTCCGCGAGAAGCGGGACGATGTGGCCGCCGCCGAGGCGACAGCGAAGAAGGCGGCCGGCAAGAAGGCCGCGGCCAAGGCCTGACGACCTAGGTTCGACGTTCTCCGTGTCCCGGCGGCAGCCATGACAGCGCGTGATCCGAGGCAGGCGTTGGGCCAGCGGGGCGAGGCGGAGGCTGAGAAATGTCTGCGGGCGTTGGGCTACCGGATCGTGGGCCGGCGGGAGCGGGTGCTCCGTGGTGACATCGATCTGGTGGCCCTCGACGGCCGCACGGTTGTCTTCGTCGAGGTGCGGTCGCGGAGCGATACGGCCCATGGGCATCCGGCCGAAACCGTCGGCCCGCAGAAGCAGCGTCGGATTGCCGAGCTCGCCACCGCCTACATCCGTCGCCACCGCCTCGAGGATTGCCAGGTGCGGATCGACGTGGTGACGGTCACCTTCGGGTCAGAGGGCTCCCGACCGGTCGTTGAACACTTTCAAAATGCCTTCGACAGTCCCCTGTAGGGGGAATTGCGACGGGCATGGGCCGTTTCCGAATCAGGAAGGATCGCCGGCGATGTCGTGGGTGTATCTCCTTATCGCGATCGTGGCCGAGGTGGTCGGCACGAGTTTCCTGCGGGCCTCGCAGGGATTCACAAAGCCCATGCCGAGCGTCATGGTGGTGCTTGGCTACGGGCTGGCGTTCTTCTTCCTCTCGCTGACGCTCAAGGATATTCCCGTCGGCATCGCCTACGCCGTCTGGAGCGGCGCTGGGGTGACGCTCATCGCCGCGATCGGCTGGCTCTTTCTGGGCCAGAAGCTCGACGCCGCGGCGATCCTCGGCATGCTGCTGATCGTTGCAGGCGTCGTCGTACTCAACCTGTTTTCGAAGGCTGGTGGCCACTGAACCGGCCACTGAACATAGGCCGGGAAATCCGCGTTGCGCCAGTCACAGTCCAAGCGGCCGGCCCAGCAGTTTGACGCTGGCAAAAACCAGCACGCCGGCCATCAGCAGTCGCAGCGTGCGCACCGGCAGCCGGAACGCGCCCCAGTGCGAGCCGATCGCACCGCCGAGCACGGCGGCCGCGATCACGGGCAGGCTCACCGACTGGAGCGGCCGGCCGGCGAACAGGCCTCCTGCCAGTCCGGCCAACGAATTCACGAGGATGAATGGGGCCGTGATAGCGGCGATGTTTTTGACCGGTGCCGCCTGTAGGGCGAGCAGCGACGGTGTGAGAAACACGCCCCCGCCGACGCCGGTGAGACCTGACAGCAGACCGATCCCGCCGCCGATCGCCCCCAGCGACACCGCCCTGCCCTGCCACGCGTTGCCTGCCCCAGAGGCCTGCTCGTGAGTGGCGAGCGCGGCTGTCCCCCGGAGAGAGTTGCGGATGATCTGGACAGCAGACGCCAGCAGCACGCCGCCGAGCACCGCCTCGAAGGCGGCCGTAGGCAGCGTGACCGCGCCGCCGAGGAATGCGCATGGCACGCTCGCCACCGCCAGTGGCCCGAAGAGCCGGGGGCGAAAATGACCGGCACGGAAAAACTCTGCGGTGGCGATCGTCGCCACGATCACATTGAGCACGAGCGCCGTCGGACGGACCGTGGCCGCGGGCATCCCCAGCAGCGTCATCACCGCGATGTAGCCCGTGGCGCCGGCATGGCCCACGGAGGCATAGAGCAGGGCGACAAGTCCGATGGCCAGCGGCAGGATGTCGTGCATGCGGAGCGGGTCTTCAGGTCGACGGGAAGGCGTGCTTCTTGAGCAGTTCGAAGGGCACGACATCGAGCGCCTTTTCGTGCGTCGCCTCGAGCACCACCGGCGGCGCCCGACCCTCCCGGGCCGCTTCCAGCCAACGCGAGGCGCACAGGCACCAACGGTCGCCTTCGACGAGTCCGGGAAATCCCCACTCCGGTCGGGGCGTGACCAGGTCGTTGCCCGCGGCCACTGTGAATTGCAGAAAGTCTTTCGTCATCACGGCGCAGACGGTGTGTTGGCCGACGTCGTCGGGTCCGGTGCGGCAGCAGCCGTCCCGAAAGAATCCGGTGAGTGGCTGGCTGGAACAGGGGGCCAGCGGCAGCCCCAGCACGTTGCGGTCGGGTTTCTTGCCGCGACTGGGATCGGCGGGGCGGTCGAAGGCGATCATGCGAACGGTTCCGGTATGCCGGGGAAGGCTTCAGTGACAGGCAGTATGATGCACGGCGAAGATTGATGCACGGACAACCCCAGGCCCCGCCAACATCGCTCGCATGCTCAGCCTGCAATCAGCCACCGACGCCCGCTGGCTCGCCCAGGTGGACACACACCTCGACGACGTTCTCATCGACCACGCCCACTGCGAGAAGAAGGCGGCGGGTGTGGCGATGAACCTGCTCTTTTCCTACGTTGACCATGTGCCGCTCGCCCGCGCCATGACGGAGATCGTCAACGAGGAATTGGCGCATTTCCAGCTCGTACTCGATCTCCTCGAACGGCGGGGCATCCGCTTCCGGAAGCTCTCCCCTTCCAGCTACGGCCAGCGGCTCCACGCCTGTGTCCGCAAGCAGGAGCCCGCCCGGGCGATCGACCGGCTGCTGGTGGCCGGTCTCATCGAGGCCCGCAGTTGCGAACGGTTCGCCCTGCTCCGCGACCATCTCGCCGACCTCGAACTGCGGGAATTTTACGGAAGCTTGTTCGAATCTGAGGCCCGACATCACGCCACATATGTCCGCCTGGCCTGCGACGTGGCCCCCGAAGACACGGTGCGTGCGCGGCTCCAGGAGTTGTCAGCAGAGGAAGCTGCGATCATTGCCCAGGGCGATCCGTGCGCCCGCATGCACAGCTGACTGGGATCAGCTCTGAGATCAGCTCTGGGATCAGCACGCAACCACATGCGACGAACAATGGATCTCTTGCCATGACCACACATTCCACGTCCACCGGGCCGGGCACGCCCGCTTCCCGCCCGCTGCCGATCAACGAACTGATCGCCGTCGGTGCGCTTGTGTCCCTGGCGGCATGGGCGGTCATCACCTGGTCGGGCCGCGGTGGGGCACCGGTGCCGCTTGGGCCGATTGATCCTGCCCGCTGGTTTCCTGGCCGTGGCCTCACGCTGGCCGACATGCCGCTGGTGGCGATGCTCGTGTTGGGGGGTGTGCCGCTGGTGTGGGATCTCGTCGCCAAAGTGTGTGCCGGCACGTTTGGCTCCGACCTGCTGGCCGGCCTGTCGATTGTCACGAGCATTCTCCTTGGGGAATACCTTGCTGGCGTGCTGGTCGTGCTGATGCTCTCGGGAGGGGAGGCGCTTGAATCACGTGCCGTCAGCCGGGCCGGGGATGTGCTCAACGCGCTGGCCCGCCGCATGCCGACGCTCGCCCATCGCAAGACGGCCGCCGGACTGGCCGACATCAGGCTCATCGAGGTGGCTGTGGGAGATCTGATCGTGGTCCTGCCACACGAGATCTGTCCGGTGGACGGCACGGTGGTGTCGGGCCGCGGCTCGATGGACGAAAGCTATCTCACCGGCGAGCCCTACCGAATGGCGAAGGCTCCGGGGTCGACCGTGCTTTCCGGCGCGATTAACGGGCAGGCTGCGCTCGAAGTCCGCACCGACCGCGTGGCCGGCGACAGCCGCTACGCCAAGATCATGGACGTGCTTCGCGCCAGCGAGGAGCAGCGGCCGCAGCTGCGGCGGATGGCCGACATGCTCGGCGCTTTCTACACGCCGCTGGCGGTGGCGATTGCCGCTGCGGCCTGGTGGTTCAGCGGCAGCGCCACGCGGTTTCTCGCCGTGCTCGTCGTCGCCACCCCCTGCCCGCTCCTGATCGCGATCCCGGTGGCGATCATCGGCGCCGTGTCGTTGGCGGCCAAACGCGGCATCGTGATCCGTGACCCGGCCATTCTCGAACGTCTCGACACCTGCCGCACGGCGATCTTCGATAAGACAGGAACGCTCACCTATGGCGAGCCCAGCCTCACCGACGTCGTGCTCTTGGGAGGTTTGTCCCAGACCGAGGTGCTGGCACTGGCTGCAAGCCTCGAAACCTACTCCAAGCATCCACTCTCCGCGGCCGTGGTGCAGGCCGCCGCAGAACAGTCGGTCCGGTTGCTGGATGTCGAGGCGCTCGCCGAGAAGCCTGGGATGGGGCTGGTTGGACAGGTAAAAAAACTCAATGGCGCCGCGTTGGTGCACGAGGTGGCGATCACCAGCCGCCAGAAGCTCCCGAACGTCGATGCCGACGGTGTCGCCAAGCTGCCGGCGGTCAGTGGAGGCCTCGAATGCGTGGTGGTGGTGGATGGGAAGACCGAAGCCTTGCTCCGCTTTCGCGACTCGCCGCGGGCCGACGGCCGGCCGTTTGTCAGCCACTTGAAACCAGCCCATGGGCTTTCCAGGGTGATGCTCGTCTCCGGTGACCGCGAGAGCGAGGTCCGCTGGCTCGCCGATCTGGTCGGCATCACCGAGGTGCACGCCGGCATCCAGCCCGAGGGAAAGCTCAGAATCGTGGAGCAGGCGACGGCCGAGGCGCCGACGCTCTTTGTCGGCGACGGCATCAACGACGCGCCGGCACTGGCGGCGGCGACGGTCGGCATCGCGATGGGCGCAGCGAGCGACGTCACCAGCGAGGCGGCCGGTGCTGTGGTGATGGACACGGCGCTGGAACGGATCGACGAACTGCTCCACATCGGCCGACGACTGCGGTCGATCGCGCTGCAAAGCGCCGTGGGCGGAATGGCAGCCAGCCTGATCGGCATGGGCCTGGCCTCAGCCGGGTTTCTATCCCCGGCGATGGGCGCTCTGTTCCAAGAGGCGATCGACGTGGTAGCGGTGCTCAACGCCCTCCGCGTGTCATGGGATCCGGGAACGCTCTCGGACTATCACGACCGTGGCTGACGCTGGACAACAGCCGTCGCCACTTTCGTCGCTAGTCCGCCGCCCGCCCAGACTGCGGCTCCCGCCAGCGCTCCGGTGATCACGCCGCCCGGCCCGGCCGGCAGACCGGCCAGGGCACATGCCGCGGCGGAGGTGGCAAGCCCTGCGGCCTCTCCGGCCCGGCGACTATCGGCGGCGGAGCGTCCAGCATGGTTGGCCGTCCACTCGGCGGCCAGTGCCGCAGCCTCACCGGCGATGGCCGCGGGCACGAGCGTCCTCAAGCCGAGTCGTACCGTCGTACCCAGCGCCGTCCGAACGGCGATCCGCTCGGCAGCACCGACCGCAGCGGTCGACAGCAGCCCACGGGCCGACACGGCTGCCGCCACCCGTGCCGCCGCACCGCTGATCCGCTCGAGCACGATCTCCACCTGGCGGCTCGACCGCTCACCCGTCGCGCACCATGTGGCGAAGTGCTCGCAGTTGTCGATCACCGGACAGTAGCCCTCCCGGCCGACGTGGGCGAGTGCCCGCGCTACGATCTCGGCGGGCGGATGCGTGGCGACTGGCTCCGTCGTGACGAGCACTGCGATTCCACCGGCAAACTCCGCCAAGCTTGTCCGTTCGACCCGGCCCCCTGCCAGCGGCCGCCGGAAGTCGTCTGGCCGCGCGTGAACGACCGTGCCGTCGCCAGCATCGATGCCGTGGTGCATGTACGCCACGTTTGAGCCGGCCAGCCGTCGTTCCACCCGCAAGCGATCACCAGCCGCCATCCGTTGATTCTCCTTGTGGCCGATCAATGGCCCGCACCGGCTGAATCATTCTACGCACCCACGTTCGCCCCGGTTCACCTGGGCGTTGTCAGTGGGCATTCTCCCACACACAACGCCCAAGTATGAGAATTTCATAAGGACCTGATTGTCACTTGTATCGGGCCCAAGGTCGCCGTAGTTTCATTTTCCTTTCTTCTCAGGGAACCAGACGCAGAAAGCGGCCGCTATGGAAATCCTGGAAGTCTTCAACACGCTCGGCACTGGGCAGCTCTTCTTGCTGCTCGTCGCCCTGGTGATCGCCTTTGGCTTCGAGGTCATCAACGGCTTTCACGACACGGCCAACGCCGTGGCGACGGTGATCTACACCAAGTCGATGAAGCCGACTCCCGCCGTCATCTGGTCGGGGCTCTGGAACTTCATCGGCGTGCATGCCGGCGGCATCGGCGTCGCCTTCAGCATCGTGCACCTGCTGCCGGTCGACCTGCTGGTCAACATCAAGACCGGCCGAGGGCTGGCGATGGTGCTGTCGCTGTTGGGCGCCGCGATCATCTGGAATTTCGCCACCTGGTACCGCGGCCTGCCGGCCTCCAGTTCCCATTCGCTCATCGGCTCGATCATGGGCGTGGGGATGATGAACGCCCTGATGGAGCACGGCTCGATGGCCCGCGGGATCAATTGGCACAAGGCCACCGAGGTTGGGATCGCCCTGCTTCTCTCGCCGGCGATCGGCTTTGGTCTGGCGGCGGCACTGCTCTTGATCAGCAAGAAGCTGATCCCCGCCAAAGAACTCTACGAGCCGCCGCACGGCGATCGGCCGCCGCCGTGGTGGATTCGCGGTCTGCTCATCGGCACCTGCACCGGCGTCAGCTTTGCCCACGGCTCCAACGATGGCCAGAAGGGAATGGGGCTGATCATGCTGGTGTTGATCGGCATCGTGCCGGCCGCCTACGCCCTCAACATGAATTCGTCGACGGCCGATCTCACGGCTACGGTTGCCGCCGCCCAAAAGCTGGAAGCGGAACTTTCCGATCCGGAGTTGGCAGGCATGATGACGGCTCTTAAGGACCAGCATCTCGCCGAATCTCGGGTCGAGCGGCTCTCGCGGAGCGAAACTGTGTCGGCCGCGGAAGTGATCGAGTCGACGCTGGTGGACGACGTTCTCGATCCCTATCCGGCCAACGATGTCGTGCTCGCGACGCTCGATCCGCTGCCGCTAGTGAAGGGCGTGCTGAAGAGCCTCGAGGGCCGCCAGAGTTTCGACGAGCTGCAGGCTGACGAGCGTTGGCAGCTGCGGACCAATCTGGTTGAGCTGGGAGCCTCGGTTCGCACGCTCTTGCGTCAGTTTGGCGACCGGCTGGCTGAGGACCGCCGCAAGGTGCTCAAAGGCCTGGCGGGCCAGCTGGCCAAGCCGGTGGAATACGTGCCAGAGTGGGTCGTGATGGGCGTGGCTCTCTGCCTCGGGATCGGCACGATGTTCGGCTGGGAGCGGATCGTGAAGACGGTGGGCGAGAAGATCGGCAAGACCCATCTCACCTATGCCCAGGGGGGCGCGGCTGAGCTGGTCGCCGCCACGACGATCGCGATGGCCGACCATCTGGGCATGCCGGTGAGCACGACGCACGTGCTCTCCAGCGGCGTGGCGGGCACGATGTGGGCCAACAAGTCGGGCATCCAGCCGGAGACGGTCCGCGAGATCGCGCTGGCCTGGATCCTCACGCTGCCCGTGGCGATGGCCCTCTCAGGCAGCCTCTACTGGCTGGCGACCTGGTTTGTGGGGTAGGTCACGCGACCCGCCACTGGCATTGCGCCGCCGAGACGGCAGAAGTCTCCTTCGCGGGGACTTTCGCCGTTGGGCGTGTTGGCAGTGCAAACCTCAAAAGGGCGAAATTCCAACGCTCGTCGAGCTTCCGCCGATCCCGGCTCCCTCCACGACTGCTGCGCAGGATGCGAAGCGCAGCACCGGCACACTGCGTTTGCCAAGTGAAAACGGCAGGATGCCGTGTTTCACGTGTAGACAGATGCTGAGGAGCCGGTCGGAGGCACGCGCAGGAGCCGGTGCACTTTGCCTGCAACCCACAACTCACCATCATCCAAGAGCATGCAACGGCAAAGTCCGCCGGCGACGAGCATGCCGCAGCCGGCGAACCAAAGCGGGTAAATGTTGCCCCGTCTCTGTTTTACCCGCAGCGAACGTCCGGTGACGGGGCGTGGGCGGCCCCGAACCAAAGCGGGTAAATGTTGCCCCGTCTCTGTTTTACCCGCAGCGAACGTCCGGCGACGGGGCATGGGCAGCCCCGAACCGTGCCAGCTC
>CANFQO010000017.1 GCA_947449135.1 Planctomycetaceae bacterium
AACTGGCGGGGACCGGCGGTCGATGGCGTGGCCGCGGGCAGCGGCTATGTCTCCTCCTGGAGCCCGACCGAGCATGTGCTCTGGCGGGTGAAACTCCCCGGACTCGGCGCGAGCACGCCTGCGGTCTGGGGAGATCGTGTGGTTGTGACCTGTGCGGTGGACGGCAAAGACGCCGTGCTCTGCCACGATCGCAACGGCAAGGAGGTCTGGCAACGGGAACTCGGCACGGAGAAGCCCGGGAAGCACAAGAAGGCGACCGGCTGCAACCCATCGCCTGTCACCGATGGCACGCATGTCTGGGTCTACTATAAAAGCGGCGATCTCGCGGCTCTGAATCTGGCCGACGGCACGGTGGTGTGGCAGACCAACCTGCAGGAGAAGTTTGGCGACGACACGCTCTGGTGGGATCTGGGCACATCGCCCGTGCTTTCGAAGCGGGCCGTGATCGTCGCCGTCATGCAGACCGGCCCGAGCTATCTGGCGGCCTTCGATCGCACGAGCGGCGAACTGCTCTGGAAGCAGGACCGGATGCTCGATGCTCCAGAGGAGGCGGCGCAGAGTTATTCGACGCCGCTGGTGATCGCTGGCGACGCCGCCAAGGGCGAGCCGGACGAGGTGCTCTTCGTGCTGGGCGCTGACCACGTGACGGCGCACGATGCGGCCACCGGCCGGGAACTCTGGCGGGTGGGTGGACTGAATCCCACTGGCAACACTTATTTTCGTTCGATCGCCTCGCCCGTGCTGGCCGGCGACCTGGTCATCGCGCCCTACGCGCGTGGCGAATCACTCACCGCCATCCGCCGCGGTGGCACTGGAAACGTGACCGGTTCGCATGTGGCCTGGGCCCGCACCGATCTGGGCGCCGACGTGCCGACGCCGGCTGTCAAGGACGGCCGGCTCGTCGTCTGCACCGACAAGGGGAAGGTGGTCTGTCTCGATGCCGCCACCGGCACGACCCTGACCACGACCGAACTGCCCAAGAATCGGAACGCCTACAGCGCCTCGCCGGTGATCGTCGACGGCCGGATCATCGTGACCCGCGAGGACGGCGAGTCGAGCGTGCTTGCCTGGCCGGCCGCGGCCGCGGAGACCTTCACGCTGCTCGGGCAGGGTGTCGTCGACGAGATGACCGTGGCCACGCCGGTCTGTGTCGACGGTCGGATTTTGGTGCGAACGCATGATTCACTCTGGTGCCTTGGAGACAAAGAATGACGACGGCAATGATCACGGCAATGAATCGGATGATCCGGCTAACAGGCCTCGCGGTGGTGCTCCTGGGCCTGGCGGCAGTTGCCGGCCCAGTCGTGGCGCAGGCCGCCGACGCAGGAAAGCCGGCGCGGCTCCTGGTGGTGACGGTGACCTCCGGCTTTCGGCATGCTTCGATCAACACGGCCGAACCGGTGCTTGAGCAACTCGGTCGTGAGCGTGGTCTCTACCATCTCGACTACCTGCGGATGCCGGAAGGCCGGCCGTCGCAGCCGAAGGCACCCAAGCGGGCCGACGGTGTCAGCGACGCCGATTGGCAGCAGCAGGAGGCGGCCTACAAGGCTGCAGAGGAACAGTTCCGCGCCGCCGACGCGGTCTGGCAGCAGGGTCTCAAAGAGCAGTTCGCGAAGGCGTTTGCGCCAGCGTCGCTGGCCCAGTTCGACGGTGTCATCTTCGCGAGTACGACGGGTGAACTGCCGATTCCGGACCTTGGGGCATTCCTCGACTGGATCAAGTCGGGCAAGGCCTTCATCGGGTTTCATGCCGCCACCGACACGCTCAAGAGTTCCGATGCCTACTGCGACATGATCGGCGGCCACTTCGCTGGACATCCGTGGAATGGCAGCGGCCAGCACGCCTTCGTCGTCCATGAACCGAGCCACCGGATCGCAGCGATGTTTCCCGCGCGGTTTCGCTGGCAGGACGAGATCTATCAATACGACTCGCGGTATAAGCCCGAAAACCTTCGGGTGCTCGTCAGTCTGGAGATGCAGGCCAGTTCGCCCAAGGAGCCGTGGCATGTGCCGGTGTCGTGGGTCCGCGACTACGGGGCCGGCCGCGTCTTCTACACGAACTTCGGCCACAACGACTTCACCTGGAAGGAGCCGATGTTCCAGCAGCACATCGCCGAGGGCATCGCCTGGTCGCTCAAGCGGTTCGACGCCGATGCGACGCCGAATCCCGACGTGCAGGCGGCGGAATATCTCCGCAGCGTGATTGCCGCCGCAGCCGCAGCCACCGGCAAAAACGCCGATGATCTGCTGGCGAAGATCGAGACCAAAATCAGCCGCGATCCATCGTGGGCGAAAGGCCTGCGTCCGCTGCTCTTGGAGCTCCGTGAGCTCAAGGCTGACGAGCGTGCCGAGGCGTATGCCAAGGTGCTGGCGGCTATCGACCAATAAGCGAGTTGTGCCATGATGCGGCGGGCGATCCTGGTGATGGCTGTGTGCGCTGCGATCGCGGTGGGGGCATCGGCGGCCATGGGTGGCGAACCGCCGCCGCGGCCCAACGTCCTGTTTGTGATCTGCGACGACCTCTGCTGTGCGCTCTCCTGTTACGGTGATCCCGGGGCGGTGTCGCCCAACATCGACCGGCTCGCCGCACGGGGCGTGCGGTTCGAGCGGGCCTACTGCCAGTTTCCCCTCTGCAATCCCAGCCGTTCGAGCCTGCTCACGGGCCGCCGGCCAGCCCGCACGACCATCCGCGACAACAAGACGCACTTTCGCGAGATCGATCCCACGATCGTCACCCTGCCGCAGGCGTTCAAACAGGCGGGCTGGCGAAGCGAGCGGATCGGCAAGCTCTACCACTACGGCGTCCCGGCGCAGATCGGCACCAGCGGCCTCGATGATCCGCCGAGTTGGGATGCCGTCTTCAATCCCAAGGGCCGCGACGTTGCCGATGAGCCGAAAATCTTTTCGCTCGAGCCGGGCAACTTTGGCGGCACGGTGAGCTGGCTGGCGGCGGATGGCGTCGATACAGAGCAGACCGACGGCATTGCCGCGGCCCGGGCTGTTGCACTGCTCGAGGGGTATGCGCGGCAGCAGACCCCCTTCTTCCTCGCCGTTGGCTTCTATCGGCCGCACACGCCCTACGTGGCGCCGAAGCCCTGGTATGAGAAGCACCCACTCGCCGGCGTGCAGGTGCCAGAGGTGCCGCCGGATCACGATGCCGGCGTGCCGCCGCCGGCACTCGCCAGTCGCAAGCCGGAGGAGCGCAGGCTGACCGGCGACCTTGGCCGTGAGGCGTTGCAGGCCTACCGGGCCAGTGTGTCGTTTGTCGATGCGCAGGTGGGGATCGTGCTCGACGCTCTCGACCGACTGGGGCTGCGAGACGACACGATCGTGGTATTCACGAGCGACCACGGCTACCACCGCGGCGAGCACGGTCTCTGGCAGAAGCGCAGCCTCTTCGAGGAGAGCAGCCGCGTGCCGCTGGTCGTCGCGGTGCCGGGTGGCCGGGCTGGTGAGGTGGCTTCTCAGACAGTGGAACTCGTTGATGTCATGCCGACCCTCTGTGATCTGGCAGGCCTGCCACTGCCTGGCCGGGTCGATGGCCGCAGCCTGGCGCCGCTCGTGCGGGCTGGCGGCGATGATTCAGCTGCATGGACCGCGCGGCCGGCCTTCACGGAGGTGCAGCATGGCGCCGTCCGCGGCGTGAGCATGCGGAGCGGCCGCTGGCGGTACACCGTCTGGAATGGCGGCGAAGCCGGCCGGCAGCTGTATGACCACAACACCGACCCCCACGAACTCAAGAACCTCGCGGATCTACCCAATCATGCCGCCACGGTGCAGGCCCTCGATGCCGAGATGCGGTGGTTCACGCCCCTGTCGAGGTCCGTGCCATGATGCTGCTCGCGCGATTGTGTCGTGTCGCCTCATTAGCTCTCGCGACGGCCCTGACCGTGGCCGTCGGTGCGGCCGCCGTGGCTGCGGCTCCCAACGTTTCGGCGCCGCCCAACGTGGTCGTAATCCTGGCCGATGATCTTGGCTATTCTGATCTTGGCTGTTACGGGAGCGAGATCGACACGCCCCACCTCGACAGCCTCGCATCCGGCGGCCTGCGGTTCACACAAGGCTATAGCACCGCCCGCTGCTGGCCGACCCGCAGCGCGATCCTGACCGGCTACTACCCGCAGGCGATCCGCCGCGATGCGTTGCCGGGAGGGACTGGCGGCGGCCAGCAGAAGCGTCCCGACTGGGCGCGGCTCCTGCCGGAGCTGCTCAAGCCGGCGGGCTACCGGAGCTATCACTCCGGCAAGTGGCATGTCGACGGCGACCCGCGGTCGCAGGGTTTTGATCGATCGCTCGACGCGACCGGAGGCGACAACAACTTTTTCTCCGCCACGGGCATCGTCGAGGACGGCCGCCAAGTGCCGGCCACGGCCGATTTCTATGCGACGACCGCCATCGGCGACCATGCGGTCGAGTGTCTGGCCGACCATGCGCGGGCCCACGCTGGAAAACCGTTCTTTCATGATGTCTCCTTCACGGCGCCGCACTTCCCGCTTCATGCGCCGCCGGAATTGATCGCGAAATACCGCGACCGCTACCGGGCCGGCTGGGATGCCGTGCGGCAGGCGAGGGTCGAGCGGCTGAAATCGCTCGGCATCGTGACGACCCCACCGGCGGCGATGGAACGAGAAATAGGACCACCATATGCCTTTCCCGATGCGCTGAAGCTGCTCGGGGTGGGAGAGATCGACCGGCCGGTGCCGTGGACGGAACTCACAGCCGTGCAGCGGGAGTTTCAGTCTGAAAAAATGGCGATCCATGCGGCGATGATCGAGAGCATGGATCAGCAGGTTGGCAGGATTCTGGCGCAGCTCAAAGCGATGGCCGCGTTTGACGACACGCTCGTACTCTTTGCCAGCGACAATGGCGCGTCGGCCGAGATCATGGTCCGCGGCGAGGGCCACGATCCGCTGGCTCCGCCGGGATCGAGAAAGACGTTTTTATGTCTCGGCCCGGGCTGGTCGAGCTGCGCCAACACCCCCTTTCGCCGCCACAAGACCTGGGTGCACGAGGGGGGCATCGCGACGCCGTGGATTGTGCATTGGCCGCGCGGGTGTTCGGCCCGCGGCGAACTCCGGACGCAGCCGGTGCATGTGATCGACCTCCCGCCGACGGTGCTCGAGCTGGCGGGCATTGCCCTACCGACCGAGCATGCCGGAACGCCCGTGCCGCTGATGCAGGGCCGGAGTTTTTCCAAGACGCTCGTCGATTCCTCGGCGGTGCCGGCCCACGACGCCCTCTGGTGGTGCCATGAGGGGAATCGTGCGGTCCGTGTCGGCGACTGGAAGCTCGTCGCGGCCAAGGACACGCCCTGGGAGCTCTACGATCTGGCAGCCGACCGCTGCGAGACGACGAACCTCGCCGCTGCGGAGCCGGTGCGGGTGGAGACGCTTGCCGCGGAGTGGAACCGGATCGCCGCGGAGTGCCGGACGCTTGCCACCAGCGACGTTCCCGCCGCACAGGATCGGCCTGCGGCGGCGGCCGTGCCTGCCACGAGGCCGCCGAACATCATTTACGTGATGACCGACGACCAGGGGTATGGCGACATTGCGGCCCACGGCAACGCCATCATCAGCACGCCGAATCTCGATCGACTGCATGCGCAGAGCGTGCGGCTGACCGAGTTTCATGCGAGCCCCACCTGCTCCCCCACTCGGGCCGCTCTCATGACCGGCAGGCACGAGTTTCGCTCCGGTGTCACGCACACGATTCACGAACGCGAACGGCTGGCCATCACGGCCACCACGCTGCCAGAGCTCCTCAGGCCCGCGGGCTATGCAACCGGCATCTTCGGCAAGTGGCACCTGGGCGACGAGGATGCCTATCAGCCGGATCGTCGGGGCTTCGACCGGGTCTTCATACACGGCGGCGGCGGCATCGGCCAGACTTTCCCGGGCTCCTGCGGCGACGCGCCGGGCAACCGCTACTTCAATCCCATGATCCGCAGCGACGGAAAGTTCGTGCGAACGACAGGCTATTGCACCGATGTCTTCTTCGAGGCGGCGATTGACTGGATCGACGCCCGTCGCACGTCGGGCACGCCGTTCTTCTGCTACCTGACACCGAACGCTCCCCACGGGCCCCTCGATTGTCCAGCCGGCTCCGACACGCCGTATCTCGAGAAGCTCGAGGCCGCTGGAATCACCGATCCCAAGCAGCGGGCGAAGATCGCAAAGTTCTACGGCATGATCGAGAACATCGACACGAACATCGGCCGGCTCCTTGGGAAGCTCGACGAGTGGGGCCTAGCCAAAGACACGCTCGTGGTCTTCACGACCGACAACGGCACGGCCACCGGTGCGCCGGTTTTCACTGCCGGCATGCGGGGAATGAAGGGCACGCCCTATCGCGGGGGCACCCGGACGCCGAGTTTCTGGCGTTGGCCGGGCACGCTGCCGGCGGGCATCGACGTGCCGGCCGTCACGGCCCACATCGATGTGCTGCCGACGCTCTGTGAAGTGGCGGGCGTCACGATCCCTGCCGATGTCGCCGCCAAGGTCGAAGGCAGAAGCCTCGTGCCACTGCTGCGGAATGGAACAGCCGCGTGGCCCGACCGGCCGCTAATCACGCATGTTGGCCGCTGGGATCGAGGGAAGGCAGCGGAAAACGCGTATCGCAGCTGCCGGCTCCGGATGGGGACGTGGAGTCTGGTGAACGAAAAGAACACAGCCGACGGCTGGGAGCTCTACGACATCTCCGCCGATCCTGGCGAGGCGAACGATCTCGCGAAACGGCACCCGGACGTCGTGGCTCGCCTCGCGGCCGAATACGACCGATGGTGGCAGAGCGTGCAGCCCGATCTGGTCAATGAAAATGTCGACGGACCTGCCGAGAATCCGTTTAGGGTGGCCTACGAGCGACAGTTCGGCCCGCCGCCGACCTTCTCCGACGTCTCCTATGGCCCCCATCCCAAGCAGGTGATGCACTTTTGGAAGACGCCGCGGGCGACGGCCACTGCGCCGGCGCCGCTGCTCTTCTTCATCCACGGCGGCGGCTGGCAGGGCGGCGACCGGCTCGGTGGTCTGACTGGCATGCTGCCGAAACTGCTCGTGGCCGGAGTTTCCGTGGTATCGATAGAATACCGGTTCATCAGCGAGGCGATGGCGGAGCAGATCGACCCGCCGGTGAAGGCACCGCTTGCGGATGCCGCGCGGGCGCTGCAGACCGTCCGCAGTAAGGCCGCCGAGTGGCAGCTCGACAAGACTCGCATCGCCGCCAGCGGCGGTTCGGCCGGCGCCTGTTCGAGCCTCTGGCTGGCATTCCACGACGACATGGCCGATCCCACGAGCAACGATCCTGTCGCGCGGGAGTCAACCCGGCTCATGGCCGCCGCGGTGACCGGCGCCCAGACCACGCTCGATCCAGCGCAGATGCATGAGTGGACCCCCAACAGCCGCTACGGTGGGCATGCCTTCGGTTTCATGAAGAGCCCCAAGGAGCGAGACACGCAGTTTGCCGAATTTCTCGCGGCCCGCGACCGGCTGCTGCCGGTGATCAACCAGTATTCCCCGTATGCGCTCGTGTCAGCGGATGATCCGCCGATCTACCTCTTCTACAAAGCCCCCCCGGCCCTCGGGCAGAATCAGAAGGATCCGACCCACTCGGCCAACTTCGGCGTGAAGCTCAAGGAGCGGCTCGATGAAGTGGGCGTGCCCTGCGAACTGGTCTATCCCGGCGCGGCCAACGTCGAGCATGCGACGGTGGAAGACTCCCTGATCTCGACGCTGGGCTGCGGGCGCTGACTCGGTGCGGCTCTTGTCGGGCCGGTCACCACGCCGGCCGCGAGGATGCTAGACTCTTCGCCGCACGGGAAACGTGCGGAATCACCAGCGGGGAGGGCGCGGTATGGCACGATCTAAATCACAGGGCCCCGCCGGCACGGCCAGCAGCCGGATCGGCCTGACGCTCTTCTGGATCTACGTGCTGCTCTATGGCGGTTTCATCGGGCTGGTCCTGTTCCGTCCCGACCTGCTCTCGCGGCGGCCCTTCGGCGGCGTCAACCTGGCCATCGCCTATGGGATGGGACTGATCGCGGGGGCATTCGTGCTGGCCATCATCTACATGGCCGCCTGCCGGGTTGTCGAACGCCCCGGTCCGCCCCGCACCTGATAGACACCGGCACCTGTGCGTGCGGAAAGGAATCTCGACCGATGCTCTACGAATCGTCCCCCGTTGCGATCGCGATCTTCGCCGCCTTCGTCCTCAGCGTCATCGGCCTGTCGTTCTACCTGGGCCGTAAGGGCCAGTCCGCCCAGGGCTATTATGCCGCCCACGGCGAGATCCACTGGTTCGTCAACGGCATCGCCTTTGCCGGCGATTATCTCTCGGCGGCATCGTTCCTCGGCATCTGCGGGATGATCGCCTTCAACGGCTATGACGGTTTTCTCTACTCGATCGGCTTCCTGGCCGGCTGGATCGTGGCGCTCTTTGTGATCGCAGAACCGATCAAGGCGCTCGGGAAGTTCACCTTTGCCGACGCCCTCGACAGCCGGTTCAACAGCCGGGGCATCAAGCTGGCGGTCGCAATCTCGACGCTGGTCGTGAGCATTTTCTATCTCATTCCGCAGATGGTCGGAGCCGGCGACCTGATCGTGCCGCTGTTGGGATTGCCACACACCGCGGGCGTGATCCTGGTGGGAGTGGCCGTGACGATGATCGTAGTCACGGCGGGAATGGTCTCCACGACATGGGTGCAGTTCATCAAGGGCTCGTTGCTGGTGCTGTTCTGCGGCATTCTCGCGGCGATGATCCTCAACCGCGGACTCGTGGTCGGCAGCGGCCCCGCCGCGAATCTCACGCCGCAGGTCCGCACCGTCACCCGCGACGGCACCGTCCTCATCGATGGCGTCCGTCAGTCGAAAGATCATGATCTCCGGCCGGTCGGCACGCTCATGGCGCTGCCCGAACGCTACGCCGGAAAAAATGCCACGGGTCCGCTCCGCCCCCTCGAATACTTGAGCGTGCTCGAAGACTCGACGATCGTCACCTGGTCGAGCGCGAAGCACACTGACGATGCCGGCACGCACACCACGTTCACGCCGGTCGAGCGGAAGGGTTCCGACCTGCTCAAGCCGGGCGGCTATTTTCGTGGGCTCACCACCGGAAAGCTCGCCGACCGACTCGATTTTGCCAGCCTGATGCTCGCCCTCTTCTGCGGCACGGCGTCATTGCCGCACATCCTCATCCGATACTACACCGTGAAGGACGCCGCCGCGGCCCGCAAGAGTACGGTCGTGGGGATCGCCGCGATCGGCGCCTTCTACGTGCTCACGCTCTACCTGGGGCTGGGCGCGATGACGAGCGGGGCCCTCGATCCCACGAGCACCAACATGGCCGCGCCACTCTTGGCGAAGTCGTTCAGCACGACGTTATTTGCCATCATCTCGGCGATCGCCTTCACGACGGTGCTCGGCACGGTGAGTGGGCTGATCATGGCCGGCAGTGGTGCGGTGGCGCATGATCTCGTGGAAAACGTCTGCGGGATTCCGCTGACCGATCACGAGAAGGTGCGATGTGGCAAGATCGCGGCGGTGGGCCTGGGGATCATCGCGATGGTGCTGGGGGTGCTGTTCCACAGTTTCAACGTCAGCTTCCTGGTGGGCTGGGCCTTCAACATCGCCGCCAGCGCCAACCTCCCCGCGCTCGTCATGCTGCTCTTCTGGCCGCGGACGACCAAGCAGGGGATCGTCGCTGCCGTGACGGTGGGCATGGTCTCATCGCTGGCATGGATCCTGCTCTCGGCCGACACGTTCGAGAAGGTCTACGGCTGGAGTCGCGAGACGTCGATCGTGCCCTTCAGCCAGCCGGGGCTCGTGACGATTCCGCTGGGATTTCTGGTTTTGATCGTCGTGTCGCTGCTCACACCACCACCCACAGCGGTGCGCCGCCATGGCTGAACCGGATGCTGGGGGGCGACGGCACGCCGTGATCCGGTGCGGTCCAGAGCACCTGGAGGCCATTCGCGGCATCTACAATCACGAGATCCAGCACACGACCGCGCTCTACGAATATGAGCCGCGCAGTGCCGAGACGATGGCCGCATGGTGGGCCGCCAAGCAGGCTTTGGGCCTGCCGGTGCTCGGGATCGAGGCAGGCTCGGGCGGGCTCGCCGGGTTTGCCACCTGGGGGCCGTTTCGGGCGTTTCCCGCCTACCAGCATTCCGTCGAACATTCGGTCTACGTCGACTCACGGTTTCGCGGCCACGGCATGGGCCGCACGCTGTTGGCAGCCTTGGTCGAGGAGGCTACGGCGCGAAACCTGCACATGATGGTGGGGGTGATCGACGCCACGAACGCCGCGAGCATCGGGCTCCACAGGCAACGCGGCTTCACCCACTGCGGCACCGTCCGCGAGGCGGGCTTCAAGTTTGGCCGCTGGCTCGACGTGGAGTTCTGGCAGCTGCTCCTGCGGACGGCCACCGATATCAAGGTCGAGCAGCCCAATCCGCCGGGGGCGGTGCAAGCCTCCGACTCGAGGGCAGGATAGCCCGACTCGCTTCGGCTTCCCCCGACCCCCGGCTCCTCGAATGGTGAAGCGACGCTGCACGGCACGATGCCATGGTTCGCGTGAAGTCAGCTTCCTACACCCGCGGCAGCTCAAAACCCTTACGGTAGTCTCGGGTGAAGAGACGGTTGGCCTCGGTGTCGGTCGACCGCTCTGTCTTAGGATCGATTGTGAGTTCACGACCAAGCGTGAGCTTCGTGGTGGCGAAGTCGACGTCATTCTCACGGTAATAGGCTTCGAAGCTATCCCACGTGTCGACCACATGCTGGTCGTTCGCTGCGAGCGAAGGTCGCGTGCCGGGAGGCACCGTCTTGCCGAGCGCCCATGACACGTAGCCCAGGTGCGCCAGCGCGCTCGAAAGATGGCCGTCTTCGATGTCGAGATGGAGATCTTTGTGGTTACGGCTCCTGATCGCCTTGACGAAATTGGCGAAGTGATGCTGGTATTTACCCCCCGACCACGCGCCCAGTTCATTGCCGTCGTAGTCGAAGGCGGCGCCGGAAGCGTAGCTTGGCCCGACGGCGAAGCCCTTCGTGCCGTACCAGATGTTGCATGCCTTGATGAACGGCCCGCCGTTCTTCAGGCCGAACGTGACAGGAGACTTGATCGGCAGCCCGCGGACATCGGAGATGAGGAGGGCGTCGTCCCACTGGTAGATCGTCACCTGGCTGTTGGCGACATCGCCATTGTCGATGTAGCCAAGCCGGCCGCCGACACTGACCACCCGCTTGGGCAGCTCCTGCTTACCGAGGCCCCAGCGGGCCTTGTCGAGTTCATGCGGATTCTGATTGCCGAGATCGCCGTTGCCGGTGATCTGGTTCCAGTGCCAGTCGTAGTGCAGCCGCTGTCGGGTTGGCACTACTGCCGGGGCTGGGCCTGCCCAGAGGTCGAAGTCGAGGCCGGGCGGTAGTGGCGCGGGCGTGTCGACCAGCCCGATGCTCGGACGGTTGCGGTAACAGATGGCGCGGGCCACTTTGACGTCGCCAATCCGGCCGCTCTTCACGAAGTCGAGAGTTTCCCTCATGCCCGTCATGCTGCGGCTTTGCACGCCCATCTGGCACATTCTTCCGAGCTTCCTCGCCCACTGCGTCAGCACGCGGCCCTCGTCGACGTTGTGGCTGCAGGGCTTTTCGACGTAGACATCCTTGCCCGACTGCATCGCCCAGACGGCCATCACGGCATGCCAGTGGTTGGGGGTGGCGATCGAGACGGCGTCGATATCCTTTCGGTCGAGGAGGCGACGGACGTCCTGCACGTAGGCCGGCGGGTGCAACGCGTCCTTGAAATGCTTCTCACACAGCCGCACGTAGGCGGCAGGATCGCAGTCGCAGATCGCCACCAGATCGCACTCAGGAGTGGCCAGCCACTGGGCGACATGGGCCGAGCCCTGACCGTTGACTCCGATCACGGCAACCCGCAGTTTTTCAAGCGTGCTGTTTGGCCTGGCCTGTCCGGAGGACTCTGGCTCGGCCCCGTTGGTTCGGGAGGAGGGCATGCCAGCCAGCGCAGTGGCCGTGAGAGTGAGTGCGGTTTCCACGAAATGACGGCGAGACAGCGGCATCGATTGGACCCCCAAAAGCTGAAGAGTAGAGCGAGACACCGGGCGTGGCTCCAAGCCGCACGGAAAAGGCCGCACGGCATCGCTCGCTCTGGAGTGTACCGCACCGGCTACCCGGTCCCAACCGCGGGCCATGACCACATGTCAGACGGGCTAGGCGAGATCGTCAGGAACGCTTCCGCCGGCTGGCCGGCGGCGAACGCTTCTTGGGTGTCTCGCTGGCCTTCCGGGGACGTCCCGTGCTGGGTCTGCCGTGGCTGCTCTGTGCGGCCGTGGGCTTGGGATCATACGACACGCTCAGCACCTTGGCCGTCCCGCGGCCAACCGGTGCAAGCACATGGGGAATAGCAGCGTAGATGTAGACGCTGTCGCCCTTCCCGAGGGAGATCAGTTCATCGCCGTATTCGAGTGTCAACTCACCGTCGAGCACCAGCAGAAATCGTTCGCCGTTGTGGTTATCGGGATGGTGGCGGTTGCCCACACCCGAGAGGTGCACGATCACGGGGTTCATGGCGCGGTCTCGCCACTGGTCGGCAAGACTCTCGGTCACGTATCCGTTCCGCCCGTCGCGGGACGGCTCAATCCGCCCCTCACCCTGCTTGACGACGACATACTGCGGCGGGATCGACAAGCCCTGGACGAGGGCGTCAACGCCGCATTCGAGGACCTGGGCCAGTTTGACGAGGCCCTCCAGCGACGGCGTGAGTTGGCCATTCTCCAATTTGGAGAGCCAACTGACCGTGAACTGTGCCCGCGAGACAACCTCTTCAAGCGTGAGGCGACGGGCGAGCCGGGCGGCGCGGGCACGCCTTCCCAGATCGGCGATATTGACAGAGTTCATCATGAGGTGCGAGTCAGGAGAGTTGTAAAACCCGAGCAAGTATGCTCCATGGGTTCTACGCTCGCAAGGGGGGGTGATGGCTGTGGGCCCCCTGCATCGGCTCGTGTGCGCACCGTCTGGTGTGGCCGTTCGTTCAGGCCACAGGCCGACGGAAGTGGCGGTAGGCCATCAGCACGTCGTGCAGGTCGGACGAGATCGAAATTTCGTCGTCCTTGAAATCGGTGAGCCAGGTCCGGTTGCTCACCACGGCGTCGGCCAGCAGCGGCAGAACCTCTCCCAACGTGATGCGGACGGCCGTTTCGCTGGACGGCTCCCGCGGCGCGACATTTGGCTGGTTCAGATCGGGGCCCGAATAGACGCGGAGACGACGCATGGCCATATCGCATACTCCCTTACTGGCTGGAACGCAGGTGCCGACAGGCGGCTCTTGGCGGTGGTGACCGGGCCATCAAGGCCCCGCGTCATCCTGACGCACTCGCCACCAAGAGAAGGTATCGGCCCGACAGGCCGGCAAAGTTTGGCCGAATTCCCCGGACTATGAGGAATCGACCGGTAAAAGCGTTCGTTCAGGTGGTCTGGGGGGATGGCGTCAGGCTGGTCGTGGACCGACCGTGGGGTTTTGGGTCTGCACGCGACCGGCGCGGAAGGCGTCGCCGATCGATTGGGGAACGAGCGCTTCCGCCTGAAACAGACGGGCGCGATTCTCCGCCGTCGATGCCTTCATCTCCTGTTCACGTGCGATGGCGACGCTCCGGCGTTCCTCAGCCTTCGCCCGAGCCACCCGGGTGTCGGCCTCGGCCTGATCCGCCTGCAGACGGGCGCCGATGTTTTCTCCGACCTCGATATCGGCGATGTCGATCGACACGATCTGAAACGCCGTCTGTGCATCGAGCCCGCGCTGCAGCACGGCCTTCGAGATCGTGTCGGGATGCTCCATGACCTCGAAGTGGCTGGTGGCCGAACCGATGGAGGTGATGATGCCCTCGCCCACCCGCGCGATGATCGTTTCCTCGGTGGCACCACCGATGAGTTGCTGGAGATTCGTCCGCACCGTCACGCGGGCCCGGATCTTGAGTTCGACACCGTTCTTGGCAACGGCCGACAGCGTGGACTTGCCGCTGGCCGTATCGGGGCAGTCGATCACCTTGGGGTTGACGCTCGTCTGCACGGCGTCGAGCACATCGCGGCCGGCAAGATCGATCGCGCAGGCGCGGTCGAAGTCGAGGTCGAGGTCGGCGCGGTGGGCCACGATCAGCGCCCGGATCACGCGGGGCACGTCACCGCCGGCGAGATAATGCGCCTCCAGCCGCCGCGCCGTGAAGTCGGGGCCGAGGCCTGCCTGCGTGGCCATGATCCGCGCCTGGACGATCGTCCGCGCGTTGACCTTCCGCAGGCTCATGCCGAGCAGTTCCAGAAACCGGACGGGGGCCTTCGACCAATACGCCTGAAACCAGAGTTGCCCATAGTTGAAGATCAGCAGCAGCATCGTCAGGGCCAACAGGCCCAGCACAAGGCCCGCCCCCAACAGGATCGGCAGCGGTAGAGCGGCAGGCAGTTCGTTCACAGGAGTCTCACGATGGCGGGATGGACGGCCGCCGAAGGGTTCCGCAGCCGATCGTGCCAGACTAGTTCGGGACCACGCCCCTCGCCACCAGGCGGGAAAAAATGGTGCTAGCCCTCGATCCAGCCGCCACCGAGCAGTCGGTCACCGGCATAGCAGACGGCCGGCTGTCCCGGAGAAATCGGACCTGGGGAGCGTTCGGGTCCGCCGGTGAATCGGGCGGCGAACCGGCCCTGCCCAAGCGGCGTGACCACGGCCGGTGCCGGCCCCCGCTGGGCCCGGCACTGGACCAGACATTCAAACGGCCCGTCGGACACCGGCTCGAGCCAGGTCGCCTCGCCTGCCACCAGTTCCGTCTCGGGCACCTCCTCGCGGCCACCCACGATGACCCGGCAGGAGTCGGGTTCGATCCGCACGACGTAGAGCGGCCGGCCGACGGCCAACCGCAGGCCGTGCCGCTGGCCGACCGTGAAATGTTCGATCCCCGGGTGCTGCCCGAGCACGCGTCCGTCGCGGGTGACGATCTCGCCGGCGCGGGTGCCTCCCAGCCGGTGGCCGACCAGCCGAGCATGTTCTCCGGAGGCGACGAAGCAGATCTCCTGGCTGTCGGGCTTGTCGGCGGTGACGAGTCCGAGCGTCGCCGCCCGGCTGCGGACGTCATCCTTGGCCATGCCGCCAACCGGCAGGAGCATGCGTCGGAGCCGCTCAGGCGGCACGTCGAAGAGCACGTAGGATTGGTCGCGGGCGGCATCGAGTCCGCGGGAGAGGTGTGGCCGTCCGTCGGCGGCCTGCGACAGCCGGGCATAGTGGCCGGTGGCGACATGCGTGGCCCCGATGGCATCGGCATGGTCGAAGAGCCGGCCGAACTTGATCCAGGAGTTGCACCGCACGCAGGGATTGGGAGTTCGGCCGCGGCCATACTCTGTGGCGAAGTAGTCGATGATCTGAGTGAAGTCGTCGGTCATGTCGAGTGCGAAAAGCGGCATCCCCAGCCGGTCGGCAACCCGCCGCGCGTCGAGGGCGTCGGCGACGCTGCAGCAGCCCTGATGGCCGGCGCTGCCGTCCTGCGCAGATGGCAGGATCGCCAGCGGATCAGACGAACCGCCAGACGGCTGAGGTGTGGGTGGCAGTGCCGGTCGACCATGCCGCATGAAGACACCCACGCAGTCATACCCAGCCTCGACGAGCAGGCTCGCGGCCACGCTCGAATCGACTCCGCCCGACATGGCGACTACGACGCGTGGCATGGGGTTGACCTGTCGCTCCCTGTCGATTGCATCTGACGTCGGTGTAGTGATTGCCGGCTTCGGGGGCGGCAAAAGTCTCGTCGCGGGGGCCGCGGCGGCCCAACGCTCCTCGAGCTTCCGCCGACCCCCTCGCCTACGTCTCTTGGTATGCCAGACGTCGCTTCAGATATTCAGGAGAAGTGCTAGTAGATCAGCGTCGCCTCGACGCGGTGCGGAGCCAGCCGTTCGCGGCCTCCGAGCGGCTCGATCTCGATCAGGAATGCGGCGCCTGCCACCTCGCCACCGCCCGCCTCGATGAGACGCATGCAGGCTGCTGCGGTGCCACCGGTGGCCAGCACGTCATCGACAACGAGGACGCGGGCCCCAGGGGCGAGCACGCCGCGGTGCATCTGGAGCCGGTCGCGGCCATACTCGAGGTCGTATTCGTGCTCGAGCGTGTCGGCCGGCAGTTTGCCGGGCTTGCGCACGGGAATCACACCCAGGCCCAGGGCCAAGGCCAGCGGCGTGGCGAACAGGAAGCCCCGCGCTTCCACCGCCGCGATGGCATCGAGCTTCGCGGTCCGCCAGGGTGCGGCGAGCTGCTCGATGGCTTCCGCCAGAGCGGCTGCGTTGGCCAACAGCGGCGTAATGTCCCGAAACAGGATGCCTGGCTTGGGAAAGTCGGGCACGGGGCGGATGAAGGCGGTGAGGTCCATGCCCGACAGCCTACCCCATGCGGACGCCGCCGTCAGGCCCCGTGCCGTAGCCGGATCGTGGCCCGTGGGGTGCCGTCGATCGCCATGGCCAGGTTGGCGAGCGTTTCCGACTCGATCTGCCGCACCCTTTCCCGTGTCAGACCGAGCACCGAGCCGATTTCCTTGAGGGTCATCGGCTCGACACCACCCAACCCGAAACGGAGCCGGATGATCTTGGCGGCCCGTTCATCGAGATGGTCGATTCGCTTCAGCACGTGACGCAGCGTGTCGTGATCGAGCAGCACCTCCGCAGGACACTTCGCGTTTTCATCGCGGACGAGTTCGCCGAGCGACCAGCCGCCCTCCGCCTGTTCCGTCTGCGGTGCGTTCTGGTGAACGTGGATCGCCTTCTTGATGATCGGCAGCTTCTTCCGTGCCAGCCCGAGCATCCGAGCCACTTCCTCGGGGGTGGGCGTGCGGCCGAGGCTGTCGTTCAGGCGGGCCGTCGCGCGGCGCCACTTCGAGAGCAGTTCCACCATGTAGGCCGGAATCCGGATCGTCTTTCCGGAGTTGATCAGGGCCCGCTTGATCGATTGCTTGATCCAGTAGCTGGCGTAGGTACTGAACCGCGTGCCCATCGTCGGATCGAACCCTTCGACTGCCCGCAGCAGCCCGAGGTTTCCCTCCTCGATGAGGTCGGGCAGGGCCAGACCCCGGTTGCCGTAGCCCCGGGCGATGTTGACCACCAGCCGCAGATTGGCACGGACCATGTGGTCCCGCGCCTCAGCGTCGCCACGACCGATGGCGGTGGCCAGCCGTCGCTCGTCCTCAGCCGTGAGGAGCGAGGTGGCATTGATATCGCGGAGGTAGGTCTCGAGGGGATTCTGAACGGCAGACGGAGCGGGCTTGCTGCGACGAGATGGCGATGGCATGGGCGGTGGTGGCCTTCCCCGTAATGCGGGGATCTCGAAGGTAAAAAGGAGGGGCGGCCGAGTCCGTTCGCAGTCCCCATGGACCGCGCACAAGCCGGATCGACATCGCTGTACAGAAGCTATCGACGCTCGTCACCGCGGTCTGCACAAGGAAGGCAGGAAGGGTGCCGCACAGCGGTCGCAGCGGTGCCGCCGGTCGTGCCGGTCGTGCGCGTGCGCCGCGCTACCCTGCATTGCCGGACCTGGCCGACCGACGAGCGTGGCCTACACACGCCAATCGATGACCACCAGTTCCGGGGTCGCGCCGATGCGGATCGGCAACAGCGAGGTGCCGATGCCGCGCGAGACGTACATCGGTGGCCCACCGTCGCGATACCAGCCAGCGACATACCGGCCGCAGCCACGGGGCAGAATCGTGGCCATCCCAAACGGCGCCACCTGGCCGCCGTGCGTGTGGCCGCTCAACACCAGCGATGCGAGGTGGCCAGGCGGCATGCGGAGTGAGTCTCGTGTGATCGGACAGTGGGCGAGCACAAGATGGTCGTCGAGTGGCCGGACGTCGGCCAGTGCCGCAGCGGTGTCGGGCCTGCCCTCCACGATGTCGTCGAGGCCTGTGATCCGGATGACCCGGCCCTGGTGGTCAAACTCGACCGAGCGATTGACAAGCAGTTCGACTCCGTGGCGTTCGTAGGTTCTCTCCAGATCGCTGAGACCGACACCGCAGCGGTATTCCCAGTTGCCCAGAATGGCGATCCGACGCGGCGACGTTGGGAATTCCGCCAGGAGCGTGTCGAGCGCGGGCAGGCCTGCGGCCCGGTCAATCGCATCGCCGGTGAGCACGATGAGATCAGCATGCAATCCATGCACCTGCTCGATGAGCTGTTGCTCAAGGGGGCCGATGCCGTGCACGTGGAGATCGCTGACCTGGAGGATTCGCAGCCGCTTGCCAGCGCCTGCCGGGCCGAAGGCATGGTCGCTCGTCACGAGCCGACGAGGTGTGATGCAGACGCCGTCAATTGCGGCCCCGAAAGGCACCACGGCTGCTGCCAGTCCAGCCGCTCCGAGGAGTCGGCGGCGGTGCATGCGCTGCGGAGGGTCTCCGGTCAGCGTCCGCCGCGTATCCACGGCCGGTGGTGGCCCGGCGATGCCCCGCGCCGTTCTCATGGATTCTGACCGCTGTCGGGGCGAATGCCTGGCCCGAGCACGCGGTCGAGGAAGGAGAGGAGGGCCTGGCCGCCAGCTGCTCCTCGATCGAGGCTCGGCTTGTGGCCGATGGTGGGGAGGACCACGAGTGTGCTGTCGACGCCAGCGGTTTTGAGTGCCGCCGCGAACTCTACGGACTGTTGTACCGGCACGACGATGTCATCACCGCCGTGCAGCAGCAGCACCGGCGGATCATCGGCTGAGATATGGGTGACCGGGCTCGCCTGTTGGGCCGCTTCACGAAACTCGGGCAGTGGCCCGCCGACCAGTCGGCTCGCAGCGGAACCGGCGCGGTCCTGTGCTGGGCCGAGCGTCGTGAGGCTGGACGGCGCCGCCACGGCACAAACCGCCGCCACACGGGGCCGCACGGTATCGTCGTCTGCGTCGGTCGTGCTCGAGCGGGCAATCGCTGTCTGACTGGTGAGGCCGACCAGGGCTGCGAGGTGGCCGCCGGCACCGCTGCCGACCACGGCGACCCGCTTGGGATCGATCCCCCAGACTTCGAAATTCCGCTCGATCTCGGCAATGGCTGCGCGGCAGTCATCGAGTTGCGCCGGAAACACCGCCGTATCGCTGAGACGGTAGCCGATGCTCGCTACCGCGTAGCCTTCGCTCGCCAGCCAGGCGATCGGGCAATCTGCTTTGGAGCCGTCCCGCCAGGAGTCGCCGTGGATCCAAACAACGAGCGGCATGCCACCGGCGTTGCAGCCGGAGGGAAGATAAAGATCGAACCGCTGCCGGCCGTGTTGGGGTCGGCCTGTCGCGAGATGGCCATACGGCTGGTCGCGATGCGTCGTGACTCCGGTGGCATCGGCACCAGCGGAACGCGCCGGGGACGCCAGTGCGGAGTCGGCCTGCATCGGTGGTGCCGTGCTCTGGCTCGAAGCCGGCGATGGGAAAAACTCCGTAGCCGGCGAAGCACTTCGCAGTGGCGGGCGTGCTGGCACCGACTCGTTGGGCATCTCGTCGAGCGGCGGTCGCCGCCGGGTGGTGCGGCGTTGGGCCCGGCGGGAGATGCGACGACCCTGTGGCACCTCCACGCCCGCGGGCGTGTCGGCTGCCGGCCGGGGATCCTCTCGCCAGACCACGACCACGTGCGGAGGCAGGATCATCTCGAGCGCACTCGTGTCTGCGCTGGCGACCGAGCAGATCAGCAACGGCAAGGCCAGCACGGATCGCGGCAGCTGCCGCCACGGGGCTGCCGCGTTGGGGATGAAGGCAGAGAGGATCGCCATGAACAGAGTATACCCTTCGATGCGACCCCAGGCCCGCCAGACCACGGGCCCGCCGCAACGAATGCGCAGCGGGCCCGGGTGTGGAAGATGCTGACTAGCGGCGGGCCTGCATCTGGCCGCTCGGAGTCAGTTCGTCGATGATCTTGGGGATGTACCGGCTGAGCACCTCAGCCAGTTGGTCGCGGTCGATTTTGTTCCGGCCGGCGATCTCGTCGAGTTCACGACGGCCGAAGACGTCCTCGATCTGCTTCCGATCGACCGGCTTGTTGGGGCCGGTGCGGACCCAGGAATCGACCTCGTCGCGCAGTCCCTTTTCCTCAAACTGCTTGACGACCTCGGGGAGTTTCTGGGCCTGGCCGCCGCCGAAGATCTGCGTGAAGATGTCCTGCAGATCGTTGGCAGAGGGCATGCCCTGCGCGCCACCCTGTCCGCCACCCTGGGGCTGCGGGGCACGTTGCTGCGGCTGGGGCGCCCGCTGCTGCGGAGCCGGAGCCTGCTGCTGTTGCGCGGCACCCTCGAGTACCTGCTTCAGAATCTCGCCGAGAATATCCATCGACACGCCTCCAAAAGGGAAGAACTACCTGCGGCCAGTGTCCGCCATCGGGCACGCGGCCGAGAGAGCCGCTGGCATGCCGCCGAGCCGGGAACCGCAGGGCCCTTCACCCTACCGGAAAATGGGGACGGGAGCGAATTTCCGGTTGCCGAAGTCGACAGGGCCTTCGCCGGCGTCTCACGCCAAGTTCCTCCAGAAAATTCACTCCCGTCCCTATTTTCCAAGTGATCACTCGGTGATGACCACCTCACCACCGTCACGAGTCGCGAGTTGACCGAGGACCTGCACCGATGTGTTGTCGGCCACGAATTGAACCGAGCCATCGGCCATGGCGATGTTCGCGCCGACGGGGTGGAAGCCATAGATGAGCCAGCCCCACTCGTTGGATCCGTTCACTCTCATCAGTGACTTCGGAATGGTGCCTGCGGTCGGACTGCTCGCGGTCGTGCAACCGCTGACGAGACTCTCGCCGAAGGCGTAAGGGTTGTCGTTGGTCGCCCAGGCGCCGCCCCGGGCACGGGCACAGTTGGTGTTTGCAGAAACGTCGTTGGCGTCGGCAGCGTAGCGCACACGCTCGCGCCAGACATCCTCGCGGCCGGCGCATTCCGCGAGCAGGATCGTTTTGGTGCTGCCGTCGGCGATCTTGGCCATCGCGCTTTTTGGCCGAACGGCGGTGGCACCGCAGTTGGACCACGCTTCCGTCGGTCCCGGACCAGCGGTCACGGTGCCCGCTGGTAGCCCGGCTGCCGTGTTGAAGTTCGCCCCCACACCGCCGACTGCGAAGTAATCGGTGCACGCGCCATTCTTGCGAGGAGTTGCGATCTTGTCCTGGATCCGATCGGGTATCGGGGCCGACGGACATTGCAGCAGTTTGAGCTGGGTCCTGACGAGGCCGCGGTTGCCCGTCACGGGCGTGTCGAGGGTTCCGGCCGTACCGCCACCCGGGGCGGTGCCGTCTGCGTTCACCCACCAGTCCTGCGACAGGTTGTAGCCCTGGAGCAGGTTTGCTTCCTCGACGTAGGGCAGCACGTCGCACGCCCAACTCCGCTGCGCCATCGTCGCCTCGTTGTTGGGCGAGGCGGTGCAGTTGCTCGTTCGTTTGAGGGGCGGCAGATACTTTCGGGCGGTTTCATAATTCTGAAACGCGAGTGCGAGTTGCCGCAGGTTGTTGCTGCAGGACATCCGCCGCGCCGCCTCGCGGGCACTCTGCACGGCCGGCAAGAGCAGGCCGACGAGCGTGCCGATGATGGCGATGACGACGAGGAGTTCGACCAGCGTGAACCCCACTCGGGGTGGCAGCGTGTGGCGAGGCATCGGTTGGCTCCGGTGAAACGTTTTCTTACCGGGAAGAAGGTGCAAACGCCGTGCCACGCCCTGCCAGGGCAAATACCGCTGTTTTTCCCAGCCGCTGGGGCCTGGCAGGTGATTCTTTCACCGCGCGAAGGAAAAATCACCGGTTGAGTTTGGAGCGGAGTGTGGCCCGGTCGAGGCCGAGCAGCTTGGCGGCAGCGGTGCGGTTGCCGTCCGCGGCCTCGACGACCTTCTTCGCGAGCGTGGTTTCGACAAGCGAAAGGAGCGTGGCATGCAGGTCGCCGGCCCCTGCGCCGCCAGCCGCGAGGGCGGCGTCGACCCAGTCCCGCACGGCCACCATCACCCGCTCGTCGCTGGCCACGCCGCGGGCCGGCGGCCCGGAGGCAACCGGTAGCGGAGGCAGATGTTCGGGTTCCAGCATGCCCCCGCGGGCCACAACGGCGGCATATTCGACCGCATGCTTGAGTTCGCGGACATTGCCCGGCCAGCCGCGACCGCGAATGGCGGCGAGAAACTCCGTCGAGAGGGCCGGGACCGGCCGGCCGGCAGCCTGCCGTGCGAGAAAGTGCGTCGCCAGGGTCTCGATGTCGTCACCACGGGCGACCAGGGGAGGCATGGCAATGGGGAAGACGCGGAGCCGATGGTAGAGATCGTCGCGAAACGTCCCAGTTCTGATCGCCTCCTCGAGGTCGCGGTTGGTGGCCGCGATCACGCGGACATCCAGCGGCCGCGGGGTCGCCGCGCCCACGGGCGTTACCTCCTGATTCTCCAGTGCCCGCAGCAGTTTCACCTGCATGTCGAGGGGTGTCTCGCCGATCTCGTCGAGAAAGAGCGTGCCGCCGGCAGCCATGGCAAACAGCCCGGGTCGATCCGACGCGGCGCCAGTGAACGCGCCGCGGACATGGCCGAAGAGTTCACTCTCGATCACGCTCGGAGCCAGCGCCCCGAGGCTGGTGGCCACGAACGGCCCGCTGTGCCGTGGGCTATGCATGTGGATCGCGCGGGCCGCCAAATCCTTGCCGGTGCCGGTCTCGCCAGTGATCAGCACGGGGAGATCGGTCGGGGCGACCAGCGAGATCTGTTTGAAGACCTCCTGCATTGGCGGCGATGCACCGACCAAGAGCACGCCCTCCGCGACATTCGCCGTCCGTTCTGTCCCGGTCGTCTCCCGCTGCGACCGCTTGGCCAGTGCCCGTGCGATGATCCGCGACACGCTCTCCAGATCGAATGGTTTCACGAGATAGTCGAAGGCACCGCTGTTCACGGCGCGGACGGCCGTGTCGAGGTCGCCGAAGGCCGTCATCACCACGACCGGCGCTTCTGGCACGATGCTCCGCAACTCAGGGATCGCGGAGATGCCGTCGTGTCCCGGCAGTCGGACGTCGAGCAGCATGGCCTCGGGCACGAAGCGGGCACAGGACTCAAGTCCGGCCTCGACGCTCGCCGCCACTTCTACGGTGTGACCCTCGTCGGAGAGGATCTCGCGCAGGCTCCAGCCGATGGCGGGCTCGTCGTCGATAATGAGGATGCGGCTCATGCGTCGGCTCGTGGGGCCTCAGGCCGGTACGGGTGGGGCGGGCGTGTCGCTGCCAGTGGGGGCTGCGGCATCCTGTGTTTCGGCTCGTGTCAGTGTCGGTGCTGGCAGCGAAATCGCAAATCGCGTGCGGCCGTCGGTATGCTCCCAGACAAGTGTGCCCCCGTGCTCCTCGGCCACGGCTTGGGCGACGGCGAGCCCCAGGCCGATCCCCTCCGGCTTCGACGTGACGAAGGGCTCGTGCAAGGATTCCCGCACGCTCTCCTGAGGACCGGCGCCTGAGTCGTCGATGGCCAGCACGATCTGCGGCCCGGCCTGAACGGCGGAGAGCCAGACCGTGCCATCCCGACCGGCGGCGTCGATGCCGTTGAGGGTGAGATTCACCAAGGCCGCCCGCAGGCTGTCGTGGCGGCCGATGGTCGAGAGCCCTGTGGGCAGCGTGCAGATCATCCGCACGCCGGCATGATCGCACCGCGGTGCGGTCAGGTCACGGACCTCTTCGAACAGCCGATCGACGGAGATCGACTGCGTCACCGGCTGGTTCCGTGCCGGTGGCTTCCCCAGGGCGAGCAGTCCGCGGACCTCCTCCTCGAGGATGTCGAGCTGCCGGGCCGCCACGGTGAGACTCTCGTCCGGCGGCGAACCACCTCCTGCTCCTGCCGGGCAGCGGCGGCGGTGCAGATCGATCGCCAGCCGGGCGCCGGTGATCGCGTTCCGGAGCTCGTGCGCAAATCCCGCCGCCAGCTGGCCGAGCAGTCGCTGTCGTTCGCCGGCGACGAGCGAACTCCGCAGCGCGCCGAGCTGCACGCTCATGTGGTTGACGCCGTCCACGAGCCGACCGATCTCGTCGTTGGCTCGCGGCTCGTGATCGGCAGCAAGCGTCTGACCAAACTCCCCGTCCGCGATCCGCCCGACATGCCGCTCGACGGCGGTGATCCGCGCGGCAAGATGGCGCGTGGTCCGCAGGCCCAGGGGAACGAGCACCGCGAGCGTCCCGGCGGCCACCGCCAACACCGGCCAGACCGCCTCCAGGGTTGTGGCGAGAAACGACCGCGCCGGCGTGAGCACGAGCACCGTCTCCGGCCGCACGCCCTCGCTGCGTACCGCGCCCAGCCGGTAGCGACGCCCCCCGAACGTGCCGCTGCCCGATCGCAGGGCTGCGTCCACCGTGTCGCCGTCGAGCGATGTGAGTGTTTCCGCCGGCAGCGTCGCCAGGCCGGTGCTCCGGGACGATTCGTTCCAGACGACGAAGTGATTGCCGGTGAGCCGGTGCAGAGCGTCGAGGACGGCGGCTGAGAGCGACATCCGCGACGCCCGGAGGGCATCGGCCACCTGCTGCTGCGATGCCCGCGTCGCCTCGGCCGACCGCCGCGCGGCCAGCCATGCCGAGAAGCCTACGTTGGCCAACACGGCCGCCAGCACGAGGCCCACGACCGGCATCACCAGTTGCCGCGTCAAGGACAGGTGTCGGGATGGTGTGGGCATGGCCTTCAGTCAGTTGTGATTGAATCCGAAATACCGACGGGCATTGGCGGCGCAGACACCTTCTACCAGCGGCACGATTCGGTCACGTCGCCAGGCTGGATCGTCGGGCAGCCTGCCGCTGGCGATGTCGGCACCGAGCAGGTCGCAGAGGATCCGCCTGAAGTATTCGTGCCTTGGATAGGAGAGGAACGACCGTGAATCGGTCACCATGCCGACAAAGCGGGAGAGCAGCCCGAGGTCGGAGAGCATGTTGAGCTGGTCGCGCATGCCGCGTTCCTGATCCATGAACCACCAGGCACTGCCCCACTGCACCTTGCCTGGGAGCGTGCCATCTTGGAAGGAGCCCGGCAGAGCGGCGAAGAGGGCATTGTCAGCCGGGTTGATGTTGTAGAGGATCGTCCGCGGCAGCGTGTTCTCGGCCGCGAGCGTGCCGAGGAAGCGGACCAGGCCCGGCCCCTGTCTGGCGTCGCCGATCGTGTCACAGCCGGCATCGCCACCAAGCGTCGCCGCCAGTTGGGGGTTCGGATCACGAAATGGACCGAGGTGCAATTGCAGGCAAAACCCCCTGGAGTGGTTGAGCCGGGCGACATGAAGCAGCAGGAAGAGGGCGAACTGTTCCGCTTCGTGCGGCGTGGCGGCTGTGCCCGCCATGGCGCGGTGCCAGATCGTCGCGGCCTCAGACTCTGTGCAGTCGGTGTCGGGCAGGCGGGCGAGGCCGTGGTCGGTGGCGCGGCAGCCAACCGCGGCGAAGTCGGCATGCCGCTGGTCGATCGCCGCGAGGAGACCGGTGAATGTGTCGGCGGCCACGCCTGCTGTGTCGGAGAGCCGGCGGGCCCAGGACTGTACTCGCTTCGGTTCGTGCACCCTGACAGCCGCGTCGGGCCGGAACGTGGGCACGACCTTCGTCGTGAAGGTGTCGCGGGCGATTTTCTCGTGCCACTGGAGACTGTCGGCGGGATCGTCGGTCGTGCCCACCACCTCGACCTGCATCCGCGTGAGAATGCCCCGCGCGGTGAGGTCGCCCGAGGCCAACTGCCGGTTAGCCTCGTCCCAGATGCCCTGCGCAGTTGTCTCGTCCAAGAGACCGTTGATCTGAAAGTGGCGGCGGAGCTCGAGGTGCGTCCAGTGGAAGAGCGGATTGCGGAGCGTGTGCGGCACCGTCTCGGCCCAAGCCTGGAATTTCTCTCGCGGGGAGGCGGTGCCGGTGATCCGCTCCTCGGCGATCCCATTGGCCCGCATGGCCCGCCACTTGTAGTGGTCGCCATCGAGCCAGATGGCGTGAAGGTTTTCGAACCGCCGGTCCTCCGCGATGTCGCGTGGGCTCAGGTGGCAGTGGTAGTCGATGATCGGCTGCTGGGCGGCAACGTCGTGATAAAGGACGGCGGCGGCATCGCAGGAGAGCAGGAACGAGTCGTCGCAGAAGGGCATCGGAGACCGCCGAGGTGAGAGAGTGATTCCGTGATGGACCAACACGTTCCCCACGATAGCGTCCGTTGTGGCGGTGGTAAAAGTGCGGCGCACTCCCGGAGTCGAATGTCCCTGAAAGTCATCCGAGCAGCGCCCATGCCTGCCGCATGGTCATCCAGACACCCCAGGCCAGTGGTACGGCAACCAGCAGCCAGAACAGCACGAGCCAGATGAGTCCATCGCTCATGGGTGGGATATCGCTGGTGGTGCCCTCGGCGTGGCTTCGCAGGCTGCCGGCATTCGCGGCCGCAGGCTGGTCGCCTGCTGGAGCGGGCCCTCTCGCCAGACCGGCTGGAACCAGCCGCGTTGGCACGGGCCGCACCAGCAGATTGCAGAAGAAGCCCACCACGAGCAGTCCGGCCAGAAGCAGCATGGTCTGGTCGTATGCCCGTGCCCGGGGCACGCCTGCTTGGACCTGATACTCGTTCCAGTAATTGACGAGCACCGGTCCGAGGATGCCGGCGACGCTCCAGGCGGTGAGCAGGCGGCCGTGGATCGCACCCACGGAGCCCGTGCCGAAGAGATCCGCCAGATAGGCCGGGATCGCCGCAAAGCCACCGCCATACATCGAAAGAATCAAACAGAAGATGCCGCAGAACAGTGGGATGTTGCCACTCTGGCCGACGCCCGGTACCGCGGCATAGAGCGCTGCCCCCAGGAGGAAGAACAGGCAATAGGTTGTTTTTCGGCCAAGCGTATCGGAGAGCGATGACCAGAAGAACCGGCCCAGAATATTGAACAGGCTCAAGAGCCCCGTGAAGCCGGCGGCCATCGCCGCCACTCTCCCCAGCTGCCCGGCATCGAGTTCTTCAAACGGGATGTTCGTGCCCAGCAATCGGCCCCCAAAGATCTCCTGGAGCATGGGCGAGGCCATGCCGATCACGCCGATGCCCGCCGACACATTCAGGCACAACACCAGCCAGAGCAGCCAGAACTGTCGGGTCTGGCAGGCCTGCGCAACCGTCAGGGAACGTGGGGCATCGAGGCCAACGGCCGCGGTTGGTGCCGGAGTCGCAGGGGCCCGCCCTGTGGGTGTCCAGCCTTCCGGCGGCACTCGATAGGCGAACGAACCGACCATCATGAAGACAAAGTAGACGCCCGCGAGCACCAGAAACGTCTGCCAGACGCCAACCGATTCCGGGCCGGCAAAATACTTCATCAGTCTGTCGGCCAGCGGCGAACCGATCATGGCGCCGCCACCGAAGCCCATGATCGCCATCCCGCTGGCCATGCCGCGCCGGTCCGGGAACCACTTGATGAGCGTGGATACAGGCGAGATGTACCCGAGTCCCAGGCCGATGCCGCCGATCACTCCCGAGCCGAGCCAGAGGAGCCAGAGTTGGTGGAGATACACACCAAGTGCCGAGATCACGAGTCCGCCGCACCAGCAGCAGGCCGCCACGACGCCGGCTTTTCTCGGGCCTGCCTTCTCGAGCCAGGTGCCGAACAGCGCCGCGCTCGATCCGAGGAACACGAAGAACAGGGTGTACATCCAGCCCAGCAGCGGCTTGTCCCAGTCGCAGGTTGTGGTGGTGAGTTTCTCGAGGAGACTCATTCCCGCCGGGCAGGCTACCGGGGCCGTGATGCCGACGGCTCGCGTGAGCGGCAGCCAGAACACCGAAAACCCGTAGGCCATTCCGATGCAGAGGTGAATGCACAGAGCGGCCGGCGGCACGAGCCAGCGGTTGAAGCCCGGGCCGGCGATCGTGCGGTGCTTGTCGAGGAGCATGCTCACTCCGGTGCGATGGTTTGTGCGACGGTCGGGTCGGCCTGACACCTGCTGAGGGTATGGTCGGAGCCACCCACGGCACCATCGGGACGGCCTGCCGCGGCAGAAATCGCGGCACCGCAGAGTCTTTCCTCGCCGGTTTTGGCCATCGGCCTACCGTGGCTCGAACAGGGCGGCGAACCATCCCACGGGATACTCCGTATAACCCTACAACCAAGGAGGGTTTCAGTATGGACGCGCATTTCCAAGAGTATCTGGCCGCGATCGCCGGCATGCACGACATCTACGGCGACGCGGGGGACGAACACCCATCGGAGTTTCACGAGGCTGCCGAGATGGCACCGTCTGACGCTCCGTCACGTGGCGACGGGCTGGCTGTCACGTCGTCCTAGGATGACATGCAGCGCCGGTCCGGCCGCCATCGTCGTGATCACGCACATCAGCACGCAGGCCACGAAGAGGCGGAGATCGATCAATTCCGCCTCGTAGGCCGCGGCCGCCATCACGATGCCGAGGATGCCTCGGGCATTGAGGCCGCAGCCCACCGCCAGCGACTGCCGGTTGTCCATGCCGGCCAGTCTGCCGCCGATGAAGACGCCGCAGATCTTGCCGATGAAGGCGACGACCGTGATCAGGACGACGAGCCAAAGGTCGAAACCCTCGACGAAGTCGGCCGCAATGGCCATCGAGACGAAGAAGATCGGCGTGAAGACCGCGTAGGAGAAGTCGCCGATGATTTCGAAGGGCTTGGGATGCACCTGATAGACCTCTGCCAGCGCGATGCCGACCACGAAGGCGCCAAGGAAGGAGTGGAGGCCGAGATACTCCGAGCCTGCCGCGCCCAGGAGGGCGAACAGGACGATGCATGAGATCGATCCGGCGGGCTGCGGCAAGTTGCGACGGACCCATTCCATGACCCGCGGCAGCACGAACCGGCCCAACAGGAGAATCCCGCCGATGAAGACAAAGACCATCGCGAAGATAGCGGCCCCCTGCCCTTGCCCGGTCGCGTGCGGGCCGAACTCGGCGAGAATCACCGCGAACAAGCCCCAGCCCACGAGGTCGTCGACGAGGGTCGCCGACATGATCGTCCGGCCGATCTCGCTCTTAAACAGTCCCATGTCCATGAGGATCCGGGCAATCACCGGATTGGCTGAAAGCGACAGGATCGATCCCATGAAGAGCGCCGTCGAGAACTGATCCTTCGGTGTCACGCCGATCACATGGGGGAAGACGTAACACATCAGGAATCCGAGCACGAGCGGGACCAGCGTACCGATGACGCCCACCGAGAGCGCCTTGCGGCCGATGCGACGGAATTCACCGACACTGATGTCCAGGCCGATCGTGACAATGAAGAAGAGCATGCCGACCCGAGCCAGTGCGGTCCGCCCGCCCGTGATCGGTCCCGACGGCGGAAAGAGCCAGGCGAAGGTTTCCGGGGCGATGCGTCCCAGCACCGTCGGCCCGAGCAGGAGTCCTCCAGCGATTTCACCAACCACCGCCGGGATTCCGATCCAGCGGGCAGCCTGCCCCATCGCAAGCGCGACGAAGAGCATCGCCGCCAGGTGCAGGGAGAGCAGCGTCCAGTCGAGCGGACTCATGGGTTCGTTCCGGAGGGAAGCGGGGCAGCGGCCTGACGTGGCTGGTCGTGCAGGCTCTGTGGCGGGGGGCCACTGCCCATGAGAATACATTGCCAACGATCATTACGAGCGACCAGGAGAGCGACCACGAGATGATCCGACCGACTGGCGGGGTAGCGGGCCGCTCCGTGGTCGGCCCTTGCGATGCCGTCGGTGTGGGGCGAGGATGCGGTTCTCACGGTAGCCGCCTCACGCTTTAACCGTCCGCATGCCCCTATGGCCCGTTCTCCCATTTCCCCCTCGCAGACGACTACCGGCACACTCCGGATCGGCGATCAGTGGAACGCGATCAACATCATCGCGCATTCGCAGACCCATCCGCTCAAGGCGATCTGCGAACTCACTGAAAATGCCATCGATGCGGGCGCCACGCAGGTCCACATCCTGCGGCGCCGCCACAAGGGCGATGTCTATCTCGAGGTCACTGACAATGGCCGGGGCGTGCGGCCCGACGACGCGGGCAATCCAGACTTCCTACGGATCGCGACCCATCTGTGCGACTCGATGAAGCGTCATCTCGATGCCAGAGAACGGGCGGGTGTGCACGGTGAATTCGGCATTGGACTCCTGAGCTTCTGGAGCCTCGGCACGGGGCTCAAGATGATCGCCGGTGGGCCCGGAGGGTCGCTCCACGAACTGGAACTGACGCGGGGTGGCCGCACCTACACGATCCGTCCGGTCCGCGGCCAGTTGCCCACCGGCGGCACGCGTGTGGTCGTCGGCCCCCTGCTCGAGGCCACCAAGAAGCTCGTCACCGGTGAGAAGGTGGCCCGCTACCTCTCCGCCGAACTCCGCGATCGGATCCGCACGACCGGCGTGAAGATCCATGTGGTCGACCGTGTCTCGAGGAGCGAGCAGGTGGTGACGCCCCGGGAGTTTGACGGCGAGCGGCTCGAGCTTCCGCGGCGGTGCCAGACACCGCGGGGCGACCTCCAGATCGAACTCTATCTCCGCTGCGATTCGAGCCAGCCCGATGCGGGGATCAGCCTCTGCAAGGATGGCACACGGGTGCTTCGCGATATCGGGGAACTGCTCCCCTTCCAGCACGCGCCCTGGAATGACGGACGGCTCGAAGGCCTGCTCGACTTCGAGCCGCTCACACTTGCCCCCGGCACCCGTTCGGGCATCGTCGCCGACGAGGCCTTCGATGATCTGATCGCGGCCGCCGCGGCGCTCGAACCGGAGATTCTCGCGGCGCTCGAGCAGCGGGAGCAGGCGGAGACCGACCGGGCCAGCAAGCAGATTCTCAAGCAGGTGCACAAGGCGTTCGTGACGGCGTTGGCCGGTCTGCCATCGGCCGAATACATCTTTTTCGACATCCCCAAGGCGGCGCCAGGTCTGGAGCACCGCGGCGGTCTCCGCGGTGAGCTCGTGCCCGGTGATCCGGAGAGCGTCATCCGCGCGGCCGGCACAAGCCCTTCGGACGCTTCGGCGCCGCTCCTGCCGCTCGATCCGGGTCCGCTGCATACGGTGCGGATCACGCCCCGGCAGCCTCGGCGGCTGCCGGGTGGCGAGTGCCAGCTCACGGCGGTGGCCCGCGATGCCCTGGGCCTAGTGATCGCAGATGGAGTGCAGTATGCGTGGCGGGTGGTCGAGGGGGCCGGCCGGCTGGACGGCGATCCTGATGCGGCGACCTGTCGGGTGACGGCAGAGGGAGTCGGGATGGTGACGGTTGAGGTGGTCGCCTCGGAAGCCACCGTGCGCCACGCTGGAGCGGCCGCGGACGCCTGGGGTGCCGTTGCCGGCGCTGTGGACACGGGCGAGCGAGCGGGTCGCGAGATCTCGGATCGGGTGACGGTGAAATTCCTCGAGGACGGGGCGGCCGATGGCAACGATCCGGGCAGCCGGGGGCTGCCGTCGTATCGTCTGGAGCCGGAGCACGGCCAGCCGTGGCGGTCGCGGTACGATGCACGAGCCAACGAGATCATCATCAACTCGTCACACCGCGACTTCCTCTCCAGTAAAGCATCGGTTGGCAAGCACCGCCGGTACATCGGCAAGCTCTACGCCAAGGAAGTGGTGCTCAGTAATTTTCCGCACGAATCCCCGGCCCAGGCCCTGGAACGGCTGATCGAGGTGACTCTGCGAACGGAAGACGCGCTCTAGATGTCTGTGGAAACAGTCATCCAGGACCTTTTCCACTCGGACGGTTGGCGGGAATGCAGAGGATTCCCAAGGCCGACAGGCATCGCCTCCGGCGATGCATCACGGTAGCCCCGGCCGGCTCAGCCAGCGGGACGCGAAGATTCCGGCTGCGAGGCCGATCCCGTTGCCAAGGATGTCGCAGATCAGGTCGCTGACATCGGCCAGCCGACCGAAGAGAGGCTGCGTCAACTCGTCAAGAATGCCCCACGCGGCCAACAGGGTAAACAACCATACCGCGCCGCTGGACGGCTTCCGCCACCGATCGCCATACGCCAGACCCGCCAGCAAGCCCAGCACACCGTACGCCGCCAGGTGCAGCAGCTTGTCCGGGTCGAGCAGGCCGTAGTCGACGGCGCGGGCTAGAAACTGCACGTCTTTGGCGGGCGCGTGTGTCGCGATCAAGAGGATCATCCCGTAGACCCAAAACCAGATGGCGAAGGTCTTGCGGGAGTGACTGGGGCTGGTCATGAGGTGAGAGCGGCCGGAGCCGTCGTGAGGAGTCAGTATCGCGGCACGCTCGGATCGACAGCCTTGCTCCAGGCGTCGATACCGCCGCACATGCTCGAGACGGCGGCGAAGCCGCGTTCGCGGAGCCAGTGCGTCACCCGCAGGCTACGGACGCCGTGATGGCAATGGACGATGATCGGACGCGTCCGCCACGACTCCAGTTCGCCAATGCGTTCTGGCAATTCCTGCATCGGCAGGAGAAGCGATCCGGCGATCCGCGCCGTCGCATGTTCCTCGGGTGTGCGGCAGTCGAGTAGCAGCATCTCGCCGGGGTGCGCCTCCCACAGCAGTCGCTTGGCCTCGCTGGCGTCGATTTCAAGAGGCGTGTCCGACATGAGATGTTTCCCGAAGGATCGGCCGAAAACGAACCGCTCCAAGCCGCGGTTCGCAGTCCGAGTCAGTGTATCCTCAGGCCGCTAATACCAGATGGCAGCGCGGGCGAGGAACGTGTCGCTGGGATAAAACCACGGCTGGTTCGATTGGTAGTATTCCACCGAACGGCCCGTCACCCAGCCAGCCTCGAACTTCCAGGACAGACCCAGATTGGCAGGCCTTCGCTCCCAGCCCGCCAGGAGTCGGTAGTCGCGGATCACCATGATCTGATCCTGGCCCTGCGTCGGGCCCGTCGTCGACTGCGTGGCCCACTGGTTGCCGCCGAACTCCGCGGCCAGATAGAGCCAGTGGCTCGCCCGTGGACGTTCCGCGATCCGCCAGGCCAGCCGCGGCCGCGGGAAGATCAGCTCGAACCGCTTGTCGTCGGCGGGAGTCCAGAGCAGACCGCCGGCCGGCAGCAGGTTGATGTCGTAGCGGTCGAGGTAGATCACGCCCGCCACCACCCGCAGGTCCTCGTTGGCCTCCCAGGCGCCGAAGCCGTGGCCGGTGACGCGGAGCGCCTGCGACGAGTCGTTCTTGAAGTCGCTGTACCAGCCGGGCGAGACGGCCAGATCGACCCCCAGCCGTTCGCTCACTTTCTTCAGCCAGCGTGCCTGGATGTAGCCCTCGAAGAGCTCACCCGGCATGTCGACGCTTGGCGCAGCGTCGGTGAGCGTGCCGACGAATCCGGGTGTGACCAAGAGCGGCGATTCGATCGTCGGGCAGGGCATGCCCAGCGTGATTGTCTTCTCGAGCGACGTCAGGCCGAGGCCGCCAGCGTCGAGCTTCGGCAGTTCCGTGACTTGGTAGATCGCCTGCTGCAGGATGCCGGGCTTGGCGCCGGGCGGCAGTTTGCGGCCTGCCGGCGGTTCGAACTCCTGCCGGGGCTGACCCGGTGGCGCGACGTCGTCGGGCAGAAGCGGCTCGGTGAGATCCTGCGGGTCGCCGAGCGCCGCCAGCCGGATGCGGTCGAAGATCGTGGGTGTGGGCTGTGTTTCTTTCTGCTCCGCCGGCTGCTCGACCGCAGGCTCCACCGGTGGCAGCGGCGTGATGACGCTGTCGTCAGCGTTGGCGGAGCAGGCCACCAATGTCATCAGCACCAGCGCGCGGAGGCTCGCGAGGTAATTGTGACGCAGACAGGCGCCCAGTGGCGGCGCCCGCGGGGTGGTTGTGTTCATGTTGGTGACGTTCTGTGTGTCAAGCCGACTGCGTCGCACGGATGCGATGCTCCGCGTCTGCCGCCGGAGGGCGGCCAAGCGGCTGAATAAGGACGGGCATTCGCCCGTCGGTGAGACCTGACGTCGTGTTTTTCGTGAAGCTAGTAGGCAAGGCCGACACGGAGCATCAGCGTGGACGGAAGATCCTGGTACTGGCCCTGTGGCGGGCCGTCGACGTAGAAGAGTTGTCGCGCGAAGACGTATCCAACTTCCATGTTGCCGGTGATTCCGTGGCCGGCGACCGGCACAAACTCCGTGCCGAGCGTCACGCGGACGTCGTTGTAGTCAAAGGGGGAGATGCTGTCGCCGTTGGGGTTGTAGGTTGAGCGGCGGAAGGTCCACGCACCGCCGCCGTACTCGCCGGCGAGATAGCCCCAGACGTTGCGCTTTCCCATCGTCGTCAGCCGCCGCGTGACCCGCGGTGTCGGGAAGAGAATGTCGTAGCGGGTGTCGGCGTCGGGCGTCCAGGTCACGCCGATCACCGGCAGCAGCTTCACGAGGTTGCGGTCGAGGTAGACGATGCCTGCCTTACCCTGCACCGTCGGTGTGAGCTGCAGCGTGCCGACGGCGCGTCCCATGAGTCGCCAGCTCTGCCAGACGAAGACGTCCCAGTTGGTGTAGATGCCGACTCGCACGCCCAGTTCGGCGCCGAAGAGGGGCGTGAACCGCGGGTTCCAGGCCGTGTCGATAAACACGTCGTAGGTGCTCGCTGGCAGGTCGGCGGTCATCGAGGGGGTCGTCTGCGGACCGTCCCAGAGCTGCAGACCGAAGCCGGGCGTGATTAGCAGCGGCGCGTGGTTCAGGTTGGCCTGCGAGTTGTGGAAGAACGGCACGGCGAACGTGGCCGTGGTATCGAGCTCATTGACACCGACACTCGTGCCCTGTCCGTCCCCGAACAGGTAGGCCCAGCTGCCGCGGGCACCCTGATAGAGCCGCATCGTTTCCTGAAACGTGGAGTTTTGCGAGGGATAGCCGGGTGGGAAGAGCGAGCCGCTCGTGTTCGGTGGTCCCTGCGTTGGAGTGAGCGACGGCGCGGCGGTCGAGTAGCCGGGATAGCCGGGCTGTCCGTTGATCGCCGAGGGCGCCCAAGTCGACGGGGTGGGCGAGCCCGCGGCGGGCGTGGGAAACACCTGACCCGCCTGCGGCGCGTAGGGATCCCAGGCTGGCGGTGGCGGCAGGGGCGTGCCAGAGGGCGCTGCCTGCGCGATCCGATCGAGTGAGGAGGCAGCAGGTGGTGGCAGGGCGGCGGTCTGCGCAGCGGCAGGCCGACACCAGCACGCTGCGAACGTGCCCGTCACCAGCAGCGTCAACAAGAAAAAGAGCTTGGAGCGCACAGCCCACGCCACTTCGGGCGGGGATGAGCCGCCGGAAAAGAACACAGTGCCGCACTGCAGTACGGCCGACCGGAGTGGGGGGTACCGCGCGTGCCGCGGAAGGGTCAAGGCCGAGCGGCCTGCAGACCGGCCTCAAACCATCGCCAGAGTGCCGCCCTTGCCCGAACTCCCTGGATAGCGCTGCCATGCCCGCCAAAACAGCTATGGTACCGGTCTTTCCCACGCTCGCTGGTCGCACGTCTATCGTCAGTCATATGGAAACGATGAACGAGACATTCGACTTCCCCGACCCGATCGATCCGGCTGCGCTGGTGGCCCATACCGGGCTGGCCACGTTCGAGCACCATGCCACCATCGGCTCGACGATGGAGCGTGCCCGGGAGTTGGCATCGCTTCCGGGCTGTCCGCTACCAGCAGCGGTGGTTGCCGATCTGCAGACGCTCGGCCGTGGCCAGCGGGGTGCCCGCTGGTGGCAGGCTCCCGGCAGTCTCGCGGTGAGCGTGGTGGTCGATGCCTCGGCACCATCACAGGCCTCGCCTCCGGCTGTCTGGTCGCTGGCCTGCGGCGTGGCGTTGGCCGAGTCGCTGGCGGTGCTCGTCCCGATGATCGAACCGCTGCTGCGGTGGCCCAACGATGTCGAAGTCAACGGACGGAAGCTTGCCGGCATCCTGGTCGAGACGACACCCGGCGGTCGGGCCATCTTCGGCATCGGCGTGAACACCACCGGCTCCAGCCACGAGGTGCCGCCGCCGCTCGACAAAAAGATCGTCACGCTGCCCGACCTGACCGGCTCCATCCTGCCACGGGAATCACTGCTCGCGGAGTTTCTGCCCCGGCTGTTCCTGCTGCTGGCGGCGACCGCCGACGATCCCGAGGCGTTTGTGCCGCGCTACCGGGCGCGATGCGGCCTCGACGGCCAGCCCGTCACGGTCTTTTCCGGAGACGAACGGCTGACCGGCATCTGCCGAGGGATCGCGGCCGACGGCACGCTCGTACTCGACACACCAGGCGGCCGTATGCACGTGACCTCCGGCAGCCTCACCCATCCCGCTGACGTCTGGCGGGGAGACTGAAGACCATCACGTGCGGCGAGACCGGAGTGCGACCACACAGACCTCGCGGCCGCCGGTGGAGACCTGGCGGGCCCTGGGGGCGAAGCCCCAGCCGCGGAATTGATCGAGCCAGCCCGGGAGTTCCTCCGCCCGCGACCAGTCGGGCATCTTGAGCGTGGCGATGATGCCAACGGGCTTCACGCCGGCGGCGGTGACGATCCTGCCGAGACTTTCGAGCGTGCTCCGAGGGTCGATGTTCATGTCGGCGACGATCCAATCAAAGCCACGAAAGCTCTTCACCTTCACGTCACGGGCCCGCATCCGCCACTGTTCGAAGCTGGCGTGCGCCGCCACCCGCTCATCGACGAGTGCTGGATCGATGCCGACGACCGTGAGCCCAGCTTCAAGCAGTCGCTGGCAGGCGCCTCCGGGCGAGGCGCCGAGTTCGACGGCCCGCTGGCCAGGTCGCAGATCCACACCAAAGGTCGCGATCGCCTCATCGAGCTTGAGCCACGCCCGCGATACCTTGTCTGCCGGGAGGTCTTTCTGGTGCATGCCGCCCGGTAGGCAACTCGTGGGTGTGGCGGCCCGATGCCAGCCCACCCACCAGCGGTCGGCCGTGTCGATCAGGCAGTCGAGCACGAGGTCGCCCGGGCGGGCAGTTGCCGAGAGCCCAGCCGGCTTGTCGTATGCCGACAGCAGGGCGGCACGGACAGACTGCGAATCGACGTCCGATTCCAGTCGCCGATCGCGGTGCCAGACGTGGATGTTGTCCCACGCGGTATGGGGCACAAGCGACCGCATCGCCGCGATGCGTTCCGGATCAGACGCTCCCGATACCTGACCGAGCGAGCGGATCACCGCCCGCGCAAAGACCAGATCGGGGAAAAAGTCATCGGGAGGATCGCTGCTCCCCAGCCGGAACGTCACCACGCCCCGCCGCCAGGCCGCTTTTGCCACCTCCGGCAGAATCATCTCCTGCCGACGGACGAGGCTGGCCTCGGCACCACCTTGGCAGGTCGCCAAGAGAAACGTTCCCCGCACGGCGGGGGCGGGGGTCGCCTGTGGATGCTGGTGCGAGGGCCCTTCGCGACCGGAGCTATGGCTTTCAGATGACGTGCGCTGCATGCCGCAATCGTACATTCAAAAAATCAGGCCGGCCCGGGCGCCCAAGGGCCCGGGCCGGCCTTTCTCGTCTGAACGCGGAAAAGGGGACTGGAACTGGCTGGCGAAACGATGTTTCGCCCGGTCGAAAGAGCTCCCGAAAGAACTCAATCAACCACCTGTTCAGCCGTGGCCCTTCTTCTTCTTGGCGACCTTCTTGGCAGCCTTCTTCTTCTTCTTCGCCATTGTGATGGCTCCTTGCCACGAGCACCCGCACTGTTACACGACCATTCCCCCGGGTGCTCTGTTGGAGGGAACAGTCGACGTTTCGCGTCGCGTCGAGGCGAGCCAAACACCGCTTTTGACACGGTGCGTGGCAACGCTTCATCGCGCTGCGGACGGTGTTGTGAAGGATGACAGCGAAAACTGTCAAGAGATGTTCGGAATTTTTTTCGAAAAAATTTCGCAGAACGGTCGATGCACACCACCTGCGGATGCTGTCCGGACCCTTACGCGTGGTGCTTGGCCGTCGCGCGATCGGGTGCGGTCGCATGGCGCTTTGCCCACGCCGTGAGCATGCCGAACTGCGCGGCGAATTCCTGTTCGTCGACACCCAGCGGGCTCTTGAAGAAGCAGGCAAGCCATCCCAGCGCGCCGTATTCACCGGCACGATGGGCGCGTTCCACTAACCGGACGAGATCGAGCACCAGCGGGGCCGCCAGGATCGAGTCGCATCCCTGCCAGGTGAACTGCATCGTCATCGGCGTGCCGAGGAAGCCGCGGAAGTGGATGTGATCCCACGCCGTCTTCCAGTCACCGAGGCTCCTGATGTATTCGATCGAGACGTGGGTCTGAGGCGGGTAGCCGAGGATGTCGGCCAGGAGATGGTCCTTGCTCCGCACCTTGGCCTGTTTGTTCCGCGGGTCATCGAGGACTTTGCCATCCATGTTGCCGAAGATGTTGTGGCCGACCCAACTCATCACCTCCAGATGTCGCGCCGCGAACATCGGCGCCAGCACGCTCTTGAGTAGCGTTTCTCCGGTCTTGCCGTCGCAGCCGGTGTGGGCGATCTGACGCTGGCGGGCCACCTCCTGGAGAGCCTCCGGCGTGGCGCCAGTCGACGGCGTGAAGTTGATGTAGGAGGCACCGGCTTCAAAGGCGGCCAGGGCATACAGACTGCTGGCGGGAAGCGGACAGGCCCGCGGGTCGTTGAGCAGAGGCTCCAGTTCTGCGAACGACCGCGGGATCGGCAGCGCCGCTGGCGGCTCGGTGGAGGCGACGTTCACCACCACCACGTGGCGGAGCCGTTCGGCCGCGGCGAAGGCTTCGATGTCGGCCCGCACGCGGTCGATCGCCTGTCGGGGCGTTTCCACGATGGCAGCAATCGAGTCGTCAGCCAATTCGCGAATCTTGTCCCCCGCCGCCACGACCGTGCCGGGCCGCAGCCGCGCCTCCGTCTCGGTGAAGTAGTCGGCAGCGTCGTCGAGGAGTTCCGGCAGGATCGCGCGGCTGTCGGTCCACATGCGGCGGGCCTCGTCGGCCAGCCGGCCAGGACGGATGTCGTGGCCGCCGACGACGATGTCGGCAAAGTCGACCAGGTCGAGTCGCGTGAAGGGATCAAGCGCCGTGACGAGTCCCACCGGTTCCATTCGGCCGTGGGCCAGGTTGGCCAGACCCGTGATCGCGGTGGTGGCCACGCCCCCTTTGGCCCCGATGAGCCACAGACCAATACGGCTGCCTGCCATGTGAAGAACTTTCTTGAGTGAACGAGGGAGAGGGTGAACGAGGGAGGGAAGGCGACAGGTTTCTGGCGGGAAGGAGCAGTCAAACAGCTGGGAAACCGACCGACGGGTGGTATCATTCTGGTCACGTGCCAACGCGTCAAGCAACCAAAGAGCATCCGAAAGGCCGCATCACCATCATGGAGTCTTCCCGCAGCCTGCATCTGGCCCAGCGCATGCGAGCGCTCGAGCCGTCCGCCACGCTCGCCATGGCCGCCCGCGCCTCGAGTATGGCTGCCGCCGGCATCAATGTCGTCGATCTCTCGGTCGGCGAGCCCGATTTCCCCACGCCGCTCCATATCTGTCAGGCCGCCGAGGCGGCGATCCGTGCCGGGAAAACCAAATACACCCCCGCGGCGGGTATCCCCGATCTCCGCAAGGCGGTTGCCGCCGACTACTCCCGCCGCACGGGTCTGGCCGTGACGCCCGCGCAGGTGGTTGTCTCCAACGGTGCCAAGCACTCGCTCCATAACGCGTTCACGAGCTTGCTCAACGAGGGGGATGAGGTGATCGTGCCGACGCCCTATTGGGTGAGCTATGCGGAGCTGATCAAGCTGGCCGGCGCGAAGCCGGTGCTGCTCTCCACGCGGATCGAAGACGACTTCAAGCTGCGGCCGGAGGCTCTGCGGGCGGCCATCACGCCCGCCACGCGGATGCTCCTGCTCTGCACGCCGAGCAACCCGACCGGCGTGGTCTACTCGGCCGACGAACTGCGGGCCTTGGCCGACATCGCCATCGAGGCCGATCTCGCGGTCGTGTCGGATGAGATCTACGACCAGCTGGTGTTTGACGGTCAGCAGGCGGTGTCGTTTCCGACACTGCGGCCGGGGCTCGAGTCCCGCACGGTGGTCGTGGCCGGTGTGAGTAAGACCTATTCCATGACCGGCTGGCGGATTGGCTGGACGATCTGCCCGGAGCCGCTGGCCAAGGCGATCGGCAACCTGCAGAGCCAGGAGACGAGCAATCCCTGCAGCGTCAGCCAGCATGCGGCGGTGGCCGCGCTGACGGGCCCGCAGGAGTGCGTGGCTGAGATGTGCCGGGCCTTCGAAAAGCGACGCGATCTGGTGGCGGCACGGCTCTCGGCCATTCCGGGCGTGCGGCTGCCGCGGATCGGCGGCGCGTTCTATGCCTTCTTCGACATCCAGCCGGCGCTGGCGAAGGGAAAGAACGGCATCACCAACAGCATGCAGTGGTGCGAGTCGCTCCTGGAAAAAGAACATGTCGCGCTCGTGGCCGGCAGCGCGTTTGGCGCCGAAGGGCACGTACGGATGTCGTTTGCCGCGTCGGAAGAAAAGCTGGGCGAAGGGCTCGACCGGATCGCCCGCTTCCTGGGCGCGTGAACGCGGCGCAGCGGGTTGCTCGACATCCGGCGGCTGTGTGCTAGAGCGCAAGTGCCCGCTAGAGCGCCAGTGCCCGCAGGTCGCGGAATTCGACTTTCATCATCACGCCACGATGGATCTGCAAGCCGATCGGACCGGGCTCCGCATACGTGGCATCCTTGTACTGCGAGACCTGCTCGCCGTTGAGCCAGACAGTGAAGGTGTCCCCTTTCGCCTCCAGCCGGATCCGGTTCCATTCGCCGGCCTTGAGCAGTTCGGCGGCCCGCGGCGCCCGGGCCTCCTCCGGATACTTTCCGGTATAGAAGGAGCAGGTCATGTCACGCTTGAGGCTTCGCGACACGCCGATCTGCAACTGCAGTTCCGGCTTCCGGACCATGATGCCGCTGTCGATGTCACCGCCGAAACGCACCTCCCCCTCCACGACCAGATCGCCATACGCCTGTTCGGTATAGAGCATCGAGCCCTGCTTCGCCTCGTCGCTCTGACCTACGAGCACGCCGTCGACGACCTTCCAGTAGGGTTCGGCCGGCACCTGCCAGCCCGTCAGGTCGCGGCCATTGAAGATCGACGGCAGGCTGGCGGTCGGCAGCACATCTGCGGCCCACGTGGGCATGTGGGCGAAAGCCACGCCGAGGCTGGCAACGACGAGCAGTCCAACAGTTCGGAGCGTGGATGCAGGCATGGTGTCGCGAATCCGAGGGGGACGGTGGCCGATCGGAAGCTGATCCGGCCGGTGCTGCCGACGCAGTATAAAGGAGAACGTCAGCCGCCCCCTCGTTCGGAGCCTCCATGCAACACCCCGGTGACATCCGTCAGGCGGCGGTGGGCATTCTGCTGGCGGGCGGCGGGTCGACGCGGCTGGCCTCCTTCGCCGAGGCGACAGGCGGCGGCAAGGCGTTGCTCATGTTCCAGGGCGAGACATTCCTGGAGCATGTCGCCGCGGCCGTGGCGGCCGAAGTGGGGCAGACGATTGTGGTGGCGGCGCCGGAGCAGCCACTGCCGGACCTCGGGCCGACGCAGGTCGTGGGCGATAGCACACCCGGCGCCGGGCCGCTCGCCGGCATTCGCGACGGCCTGCGGGCCGCGCTGGCAGCCGACCGGGGTGGTTGCCCGCCGCCGCGACTGGCCTTCGTGGCCTCGTGCGACCTGCCGCTCCTCCGTCGGGAGGTCGTCCGGCTGCTGCTCGACGTGGCGGACAAGTCGAACGCGGTCTGGACCGTACCGATCGTGCACGGCCACCGGCAGGTGCTCGTGTCGGTGATGCGTGTCGAGTTGCTACCCAGGATCGAAGCCTGGCTGGCCACCGGCCGCCGCGATCTCCGCGGGCTTTGGCACGAGATCTCCCGGGATGATCCACGGAGTGTCTGCGAGGTGACGGCGGCAGAATGCAAGGCTGTCGACCCTGCGCTTGTGTCATTCATCGACATCGACACGCCGGACGACCTCCAGCGGCTGCAATCGCGGTGATATTCGCCTTCGCGGGATGGGGGAGAGACTTCTATACTTCCTTGCTATGGCGACGCGACATACCCGATTCGGCGATGAGAGGCGTCCGCGTCCGCGTCGTCGCTGGCGACTCTTCACGCTGGTCGTTCTCGCGGCCGTCGGCGGGCTGATCTGGTTCGCGCCGGCGGTGATCGTGCTCACCGACCTCCGCGACCAGCCACTGCAGGCGATCTTCGCCGGCATCGATGGCCGCGTGACGAGCCGTGCAGCCATCTGGCGGTGGTGGGACACCATCGAATACCGCGACGTGGTGCTCCGTGACCGGGAGGGGCGTCCCCTGGTGGCTGTTCCCCGCGTCGTCATCGATCGTGGCCTCGTCAGGCTCCTGCTCCATCCCACCGATGGAGGCGTGATACGGCTGATCGGTGGCGAGGCACTCGTGGAAGTCCGCCGAGGCGGTAGCACGATCGAGGACGTGCTCGCCCCCTGGCTGGCGGCGGCCATGCAGACCAAGTCCAAGCCTGTGTCGTTTGAACTCGAGGTGGTCGATGCCAACATCGAACTGGTCGACCTCGAGCGGCACGACGCCTGGCGGATCACCGATCTGCTCGCGGCAGGCACGGTGCGGCCCGATGCGACCCTGGCCAGTTGGACGATTTCGGGTCGCACGCGGCATAGCGGCACACCGCTTCGCGACCTGACCGCCGCGGCCAATCGCATCGCTTCGGATCGGGTGCAGGATTCCGCCGGGCCGGTGCCCAGCGGGACGCAGACACGGGATCAGGCCGGCGGAGGTGACCACGCTGGGCCATCGGCACGACTCGACCGCACGACGGTCGCGGCGGGTGCCACCGCTATCCTCGCGCGGGACGGCGGCTGGTCGGTGTCGTCGCCCGAGAATCAGTCCGCCACCGTGACTCGGACACTTGCCGTGGCCGCCACCCGTCTGCCGCTCGGCGTGTCGAGTGTCTTTGCGACGCGGTTCGATGCGGAACATGTCCTCGACGGATTAGCTGATGTGCGGCTCGACATCACGCTGCCACCCTCCCTCGGCGAAGTGCCGAATGACACCCGTCAGCCGCAGTCGCCGAACATGAAGTCTGCGGCCGGTGGTGTGCGCGTGGCCGGCGTGGTGTCCGGATCGCAGCTGGCGCTCTGCCGAGCCGACACCCTGGCAGCACGCATCACGCTCGATCGGGGCGAGATGCCGATTGATCTGTCGGTCGATGGCGATCGGATTACCGTGCGGTCACTGAAAGTGGTGTCACAGCTGTTCAAGGCGGAGGCATCGGGCCGGATTCGCATGCCTGCCGGGGGAACGTGGGACTGGTTCGAGGCGCTCGCGGCGGAGAATTTCACCGTTGCCGCCGACGTTGATCTCGCTGCCGCGTCGCGGGCCATGCCCGGCGGCCTTGCCGTGCGGCCCGATGTGCGGGTGACGGGTGGACAGCTGCAGCTCTCGGCAGTCTCGCGGCCTGATGGGAATGAGCGGGTGCTGGAGGTGCGGGCCAGTTCGCGGGATCTGGCCGCGGTGCAGAGCGTCGTCGCGACGGTTGAAGCTCCCGGGCAGGAGTCTCGACACGATCCACAGCAGGCCGGTGGCGGCACGCCTGGCGATGGAAGCGGTCCGGATATCGCACACCAGCAGGCACGACACCAACAGGGGAAAACGCAGGAGCGGCTGCTCCGCTGGAACGAGCCTTTCACCGCCTGGCTGCGGGGCCGCCGAGGGGCGACCCGGGGCGACCGGCTGCGGATCGAGGAGGCGAGGATCGCGTCTCCGGCGATGGAGGTCTCTGCCTTCGGCACCAGCGAGTCATCGACCGTGCAGTGGACGCTCGACCTCGACAAACTCGTGGCGCAAGCTGGTGAGGTGCTCGACATCGAGGGCATGACGCTGGCCGGCACCGTCCGCGGGCGGCTCGACCTCCAGCGCGTGCCCGCCACCGCGGCATCCCATGCGGTCGTGTCGGCAAGCCTGTCAAATTTCGAACTGGTCCGGCCGGGCAGGCCCGCCTGGCGTGATGCAGACCTCTCGATCACGGCGGAGGGATCGGGTGGCATGGCCGGAGGTGCCCTGCTGATTGATCAGGGCCATGCCGCTGTGACTGCGGCCGACGATGCGCTCGAAGTGACGCTTACCGGAGGCGCCTTGGTGAACCTCTGGCCGCTCGTCGGCGGTGGGATGCCGAAGGCTGACCCGTGGCTCCGGGCGGCGCCGGGATCGCAGGCGATCGCTGCCGATTGTTCGCTCTCCGGCGATCTGGGCCGGTGGCAATCCCGGTGGGAAGGACTGTTGCCAGCGACCGGCCTCCGCGGTGTGGAGCTGGGGGGCTTCGTCAAGGCTTCGGCGGCCTTGGCTGCCGAGGGTGATAGCTGGCAGATCACACGGGCCGGAGGCGAGATCGAAAAGCTGACAGCCACGTTCGCTGACCGGCAGATCAGCGAGCCCCGCGCCGTGGTGAGCGCCGCGGGCCGGTGGAATCCCGCCACGGGTCAGATCGAAATCTCGTCGGCGGAAGTGCTGACACCAACGCTCTCGCTACGGACCGGTGGCCTCGCCCTGCTCCCTGACCGCCGGTCACCCACCGTCACCGGCGGTGGCATGAACAGCATCGTGGAAAGGCTTCGCGGCAAGCTCCAGTGGCAGGCCGACGTCTCGCGGCTGGAACGCTGGCTCGCAGTGCCGGCCGCCGTGGAGCGGTGGCCGGCGAGTGGCCGGGCCTGGGGCACGGCGGAAGTTCTCGACACACCGATCGGCATGAACGTGCTGGTGGAGGCTACGGGCAGCCAACTCGCCATCTTGAGCGCGCCGGCCAACACGAATTCTGGCTTCAGCACGCCGGCCAATACGCAGTCTGGTGCGCAACTGGATGGTAGGGCAGGCGATGGAGCCAACGTGCCGCGGGGCCGCGCGACACCGTCGTCGGTCCCACTCTGGAGCGAGCCACAGGCCAGGCTCTTGCTCGAGGTGACATGCCCACCGGGTCAGCTGCCTGAGCGAATGACGGTGAATCAGCTCAAGCTCGAGTCATCCACCGTGGCCGTCGCGGCTGCCGGCAGCATCGGCGAACTGTCGTCTCGACGGCTGGTCGACCTGAGTGGGAGCGTCGCCTACGACTGGGAGCAGGTGTCGCGGCTCCTCACGCCGTGGACCGGCGGCGGGCTGCGGCTGGCGGGCGGCGGGGCACGGCCGTTCACACTCCGCGGGCCGATGGGTCAGCTCGTTGCCACCAGCGCGGCGGCGGCTGGAGCGACTGATGCCCAGCAGGTGCCGCTTCCTGAGGACTGGCTGGCGGCGGCACGGGGAACGTCTGCGGAAAGACAGTCAGAAAAAATTGCCCGCGTCGCCCTGCCGCGGACGGCACCGACCCGCGACAGCGAGAGTCTTTCCGATCGGCTGCGAGCGGTCTCGGTCACCACCTCGGCAGCGTGGACCGCCGCGGAGGTCGCCGGCTTTCAATTCGCACCCGGCGAGATGCCGGTGCGGTTCTTCGAGGGACAGCTGGCACTGGGGCCATTCGATCTGGCCGTCGCGGGCGGCCGGCTTCGTGGGGCACCATGGCTGCGATTGCTGCCGGCGCCGGGCGAGCTGATCGTGCCCCCCGGCCGTTGCCTCGACCGCGTCGTGCTGACACGACAGTTGTGCGATCGCTGGGTGAGCTGGCTGGTGCCGCTGATTGGCCAATCGACACAGACGCAAGGGTTCGTGAGCGTCGATCTGGCTGGCGCCAGACTGCCGCTGGCCGATCCGTTCGGCGGCGAGGCATCGGGCCAGGTGATCTTCGAGAATCTGGAATCGACACCCGGGGAGCAGGTGCGGCCGCTGGTGAACCTGCTTGTGAAGCTGCAGTCGGCAATCGATCCACGGTTTGCGTTTGGTGACAAGACGGTGCTTTTGCGGGTCCGGCCGGAGCCGGTCAGCGTGCGGCTGGCAGACCGTCGGCTCTGGCACGAGGGGCTCGTGATGGATGCCGGCCAGCTTGTGATCCGCTCGGGCGGCAGTGTGGCCGCCGATGGCACGCTGGCGATGGTGGTCGAGGTGGCGTTTCGCGGCGACATCATCGGGGCCACGCCGGTGGTGGGGAAGCTGCTGCGGACACCGCTGGTGATTCCACTGAAGGGCACGGTGAGCCGACCCCAGTTCGATGCTCGGGAGATGGACCTGATCATTGGACGGATCGTGGAAAACACCACCGAGGCGGTGATCGGTCCGCAGTTGAGCCGGGGTCTGGAGACGCTCTTTGGCAATCCACAGCCGCCGGAGGTGGCGGCGCCGCCTGGCCCGGCACCACTCGAATTTCCACAGCCGGGGAAGTAGCGGCGGCCATCGTGAGAGGCCACGCGCTTCCTGGCGGCACCATTCGAAACGAGGCAGTCGATGCGAATCACGTTCCTTCAGTCAGGCGGTTTCGCCGGAATGATCAAGGGCTGCGAGATCGACGCCACCGACCTGGCTCCAGGCGAACGTCATGAACTTGAGTCGCTTGTTGCCGGTAGTGGACTCACCGAATCGTTTGAGCGGTTCTCGGACACCGGCCGCGACCTACGGCAGTATGAGATTGTGATCGAACGCGATGCCGCGGTGCAGCGGATCTGCTGCGATGATCGCTCCGTGCCGGAGTCCGCAAGGCCGCTCATGGCCTTCCTCTCGGCCCGGGCCCGTCCGCAGTCGCCCGACGTCGCCGCGGCGCTGCGCCGCCGGGCGGTCGGTGGCTGACATTTTAGCCAGTAGCCGAGCGGAGCCTTCGATCCATCGATGCCAGCAGCCGCGTGAGCCTGCGGGCATACGAAAAATGTTCGACCTCCAGACGGTGCCGCGGGGAATCGAGGTAGCGGACTGGCGTGGGCTTCGCTGGCTGGAGCCGGGCCCGGTAGAGCCAGGCAGCCGCCTGCGGTGACTGCCGCGCCGCCACCGCCATCCGCGCCACAAGCTGTGACTGCAGATCGGTGAGCCCCCACTGGCCGCTGTCGGGCTGGATCAGCCCCACCACCGCGATGTCGTCGCGGGTCGGATGGAGGAGGTTCATGAACAGCCGCGGCACCCCCTCGGCATCGGCGCAGAGGTGCTCCGGATCGATGAACGGCAGCGTCACACGGTAGCCCGTTGCGGCGATGACCACGTCGAACGGTGCGCGACTGCCATCGGTGAACACGACCGAGTCGCCATCGAAACGGGCCACGTCACCCGCGGGTCGGACCTGTCCTGAGTCGATGCGCTGGCAGAGGTCGGCATTGACGACCGGATGGGTCTCAAAGAGCCGGTGATCGGGCCGCGGCAGTCCATGCCGCCAGGGGAGGCCGATCTCGCGGTCGATCATTCGCAGGCTCACCATCCTGCGGAGCCAGAGGGGCAGCCCCAGCTTCAGGAGTCGTTCGCCGCGGAGGTCCGCCGGCCGGCCGAGAATGAACCGCGGCACGAGATAGTAGCCGCGCCGCATCGAGAGCACCGTCTCGGCCGCATGGCCCGCACAGTCGACCGCGATGTCGCAGGCCGAGTTGCCGCCGCCGATCACGAGCACCCGCTTGCCGGCGATATCGATGGGCTGCGTGTGCGACTTGTAGTGGCAGGCATGCAGGAGCGTGCCGCTGAACGTGCCGGGTAGCTCCGGCCACCGCGGCTCACGGTTGTGGCCACTGGCGATCACGACGCCGGCATACCGCGTGGGCTGTCGGTCGGCGACGTGAACGATCCAGCCGCCCTCTGGGGCCGGCTCCACCCGCTTGACGGACGAGTGCGGGCGGATCTGTGGGAGGAGATCGAAGTGCCGCGCATACCGGCGGAGGTAGTCGAGGCACTGCGCGTGGTGGGGATAGGCCGGCCACTCCCGCGGCATCGGGAAATCGGTGTAGGCGGTGAGCGACTTCGAACTGATCAGCCGCGTCGACGCGAACACGCTCGAGGCCTCGGAGCCGAAATACCAGTTGCCGCCGACATCATCCTCGCGTTCCAGGCACTCAGCAGGAATCCCGAGCGCCAGCAGGTTTTTGAGCGCCGTCAGGCCCGACGGCCCGGCTCCGATGACGCACCACGTGGTTGCTTGTGACACCATGGGCATGCTCAGCGATCGGGCTGGTCGCGGAGAATGGAAGCGATTGTCGTTGCGAGGCGTTCCAGGTCGGTCGCCGTGTGGTGCCACGACAGGCTCACCCGCACGAGACTTCTCCCGGCTGGCACGCTCGGCGGACGGATCGCCGGCACGAAGAAGCCAGACTCCGCCAGCCGAGTGGCGACGTCGACTGCCGCCGTCGCCGCGCCGACCACGATCGGTACGATCTGGGTCGAATCCTGGGTCTGGTCGCCGGTGATGGTGAGGCCCGCCTGAAGGAGAGCCTGTCGAAAGTCGGCCGCTCGCGTCCGCAACTCCAGGCGACGGTGCGGCTCCTCGGCCAGCAAGGCGATGCTGCGGGTGGCCGCGGCGGCCACGGCCGGCGGATGCGCCGTGGAAAAAATCCAGGCCCGCGCGGTGTGCCTGAGCCAATGGATCATCTCGGCATGGCCCGCGACAAAACCCCCTGCCGCCGCCAGTGCCTTGGAGAGTGTGCCGACGCGGACGTGCACCCCGTCGGCGCAGCCGGCCTCCTCGACCAGGCCGCTGCCGCGCGGTCCGAAGACACCCGTGGCGTGCGCCTCGTCGACCATCAGGATCGCCTGATGCTTTCTTGCGAGTTCGCAGAGGTCTGCCAGCGGTGCGACCGTGCCGTCCATGGAGAAGACCGTGTCGGTGACGATCAGCCGTCGGCGGGTGGAGACTGCCTGCGACAGAAGGCTGTCGAGGGCGGCCATGTCGCGGTGCGGATAGATGCCGACGCGGCCGCGGGAGAGGCGGCAGCCGTCGATGATGCTCGCGTGGTTGCGGGCGTCGCTGGCGACGAAGTCGTCGGGGCCCATCAGGGCCGCGATCGTGGCGGTGTTGGCGGCGAAGCCGCTGGGAAAGGCGAGGGCCGCATCGACTGCGAGCAGGTTGGCCAGTGCCCGTTCCAGGAGTTCGTGGGCCTGGGAGTGGCCGCTCACCAGTGGGCTGGCTCCCGCCCCAAACCCCTCGGCACAGGCGGCCTTCGACGCGGCTTTCGTGAGTCGGACGTCGCCGGCATAGCCGAGATAGTCGTTGGCGCCGAAGTTGAGGAGCGTCTCGCCGTTGAGTTCCACCTCGCGACCCTGCCGGCCTGCCCGCACGCGGTGTGGCCGCTCCAGGCCCGCGGCGCGGAGGGCTGCGAGGTCGTCGTCGATCCACGCAAGCGCTGTCGGAAGCGGAACACCGCCTGAGGGCGGTGGGGTTGGGGTCGCGGCAGCATCGAGGCGGCAGGTCATGCCGCAATAGTAGACGAAAGGTCAGGCCGTCCGGGTGCCCGGCTGTTTCGGTGCGGGTTTTTTGTGGCCGAGTGCTTCGATGGTGCGGAACTGGGCGGCAGTGACGGGCGAAACCGAGAGCCGGCTGCCGCGACGCAGGAGTTCCATGCCTGACAGGGCCTTCACCGTGCGGAGCTCGTCCAGCGGCACCTCCCGCGGAAACATTTCCACGAGTTTCACGTCGACCATCGACCAGACAGGATGCTCGGGCGAGGCCTTTGGGTCGTGGTAGTCGCTGGTCTGGTCCCAGGCCGTCGGATCGGGATAGGCGGTGCGGACGATCTCGACGATGCCGGCCACGGCCGACGGCGTGGCGTTGGAGTGGTAGTAGAGCGCCCGGTCGCCAACCTGCATCGCCCGCAGGAAGTTTCGCGCCTGATAGTTGCGGACGCCCTCCCAGTGGGTCGTCTGCCGCTTCGCCTTGGCGAGATCGCGGATCGAAAAGACGTCGGGCTCGCTCTTGATCAGCCAGTGGTTCATGGTGTGGCCTACGTGGGGCAGCGGGCCCCGAAATAGCCGTTGCGTTCGATGTGCTCGGCCACGGCGGGGGCTACGAGTTCTCGCCACGAGGGGTCGCCGGAGCAGATCCGCGACCGGACCTCCTCGCTCGAATAGGTGCGGAGCGCCGACTCCTCGCACGGCAGGGACCGGATCAGTCCGTTGACGCGGAGATGTTCGAGCAGGTGCGTGAGGTGCGGGGCCACCGTCATGGTGTCGGCGGTGATCACCTTTCCGTCGAGCATGTCCCGCGTCGGATGGACGTAGAGCCGGACCCGGTGCGTGAACAGCCGGCCGAAGGCCTCGAGAATGCCACCGTCGAGATGCTGGTAGTGGCTCTCGTTGAAGAGTTCCCGCAACAGCGGCACCCCGAGCACGAGGCCGGTTCGCTCCACGTGTCGGTCGGCGAGGTATTTTCCGAGCGAGTGGAACGCGCCGATGTCGGTGACGAGCACCATCTTGCCGGCGGCGGACAGGAGGTCGACGCGGGCCAGGAAATCGGCATCCTCCGCGGTGCCGCGGTCCCGCAGGTTGTTCATGGTGATTTCCATGATCTCGCGGATCTCGCCCGGCGGGCCGGCCGTGGCCGCCGCTGGGCTGCGCTGCAGAGCGGTTGGCTGTGCGGTGTCGGCCGCGAAGATCGCGCGGGCGCGGTCCATCATCTCGAGGTTCAGCTTGGTCACCGGGGCGAACCTGCCGCGCTCGATGAGCACCCGGGTCCGTCGGATCGAATCCGACGCCAACAGCGGCGTGCCATCCACGTCGAAGAGCAGGGCCGGCGTGAAGCCGATTCGCACCAGGTGCAGGCTCAGCAGCCGGTTGTCGATGCCGCCGAAGGCGGGCCCGCGCATGTGGATCCAGTCGATCTCCAGCCGTTCACGGCCGATGTTGTCGAGCAGGGTTTCGATCAATGCCCGCGGCTCCTGCCAGCGGTGGAAGGCTGCATGGATCAGGTTGACACCGAGCCGGCCCACCGCGTCCTGCTGCAGGGCGTTGGTCGCGTCGAGCATCCGGACGTGCAGGAGGATGTCGCTGGTCTGCGACCGCACGGCATGCTGGAACCTCAAGCCCATCCAGACGTGGCACTCGTTGCCGCCCTTGAAGGAGCGGGCCGCGGCGGTATCGGCAAAGACGAAGAATCGCGTCCGGTCGCCCCGCACGCTGTCGAGCCGCTCGTGCAGAAGCCCATACTCGTGGTCGAGCATCTGCTCGATCCGCTCCCGCGAGACATACCGCGGCGTCTTGCCATAGATGGCATCGCTGACGGTCATGTCGTAGGCGGAAATCGACTTCGCCACCGTGCCGGCCGCGCCGCCCACGGCGAAGAACCAGCGGGCCACCTCCTGGCCGGCCCCGATCTCGGCGAAGTTGCCGTAGATGGAGTCGTCGAGATTGATGGCGAAGGCCCGCTGGGCGGTCGGATCGACGGCCTGCATCGGGCCGGACATGGCGAGAGGCTGCATGGTGGGCTTCCTGGGGCTGACGCACCTCGTCCCGGCGGGATCACGATGATACGCCGT
>CANFQO010000018.1 GCA_947449135.1 Planctomycetaceae bacterium
CCAAGGTTGACAGGCCCAGTAAGGACCAACTTACTGCCCGTTACATTGGACAGTGCCGCCGACCTGATCGTAGCGTTCCCCGAAAGAGTCACCGCTCCAGTGAGCGTAGCCGTTTCGTTTGACGCACCGAACGAACCGCGAATAGCACCCAGAGGCGACGCGCCACTAGTAAATCCTGCGCCGCCAATCGCAAAGTTATTTGCGACAGTTGAGTTATTGCGAACCGCAACCGTGCCACTGCCGCTGACAATGACACCACCGCTACCAAAGGCCGTGTTGCTTGAACCAGTCAGATCACTACTTAGCCCGTTTTGCAGCAAGCCGTTGCTCACCAGCGTGCCATCCGTATAGCTGTTGCCACCAGTAAGGTAGAGCGAACCGCCGCTATCTGCACCACCGACAAACAGAGAACCTGCCCCACTGATATTTCCCGCCAGGGAAAGATTGTGCCCAACACCGAGCGCGAACCTTGACGATCCGCTGAGCGTCAGCGCATTGCCAATGCTGTCACCAGCGCTAGCCAACGCACTTACACCGCTTGTTGCCGTCGTCGTGATCGTAGAGTTCGCTAGATTCAGCGACGAACCGCTAATCGTGAACACGGCGTTTTGACCAGCGGAGCCGTTATTCGTGAACGACATCGTGCTGATGCTGACGCTGCCGATGTCGTTGGTGTTCGTTGTCCGGGACGTGCCGCTGAACAGCACGCTGTAGTCGCCTAGCGAACGAAGCTGCAGTCCACCGGCCCAATCGAGGTTGTCCGACCACAGACCGTTACCGCCCCCCGTCCACGTCCGATCCGCCTGTGCCGCAGCCTCATTCATCCCGGCGCAGAACAGCACAACAGCGGCCAACAGCGCAGCCACAAGCGTGACGCGCGTGCTTTGCGCTGGTGCGAAATTCATTTTTGAATGTCGGTGATTCGGCACAGTTGAAAACTTTGCTCGGTGCAGGATTTCTAGATCCTGTCCGTGCTTCGGGCGGGTTCGAATCGGCAGATTATGAGGCTTGGACCTGTTGCGCAGGCCCGGAATATAGGGTCTAGGTGTATACCGGAACGCGGGGCGAGTCAAAGATTTGGCGCGAAAAAAAGAGGAAAAATTCCCAAGACCCGCCAGGCGGCCTCCTGCCACCCGGAAAACGACTGATTTGCAGCGCTATTTCATGGGTTTCTGGGGCGAAGCCCTTGGGCGGACCTGCTGGGCCCCCGCCCCGGATCGGCCCCCGACGGTCGCCCAAACGCCGTTTGAGGGAGCTTGCCCAGCCGAGATAAGGCGATCCGCCCCCCGCCTCAATTCGTCCGGCAGCAGGAGTCGCCCTGCCCGGCCGGCGACCTGGGGGCCTGATTCCAAGGCATCTTGGCGATCAGCATCCCCATGCCACAGGTGTCGGTGACCCCCGCAAACACGAGGCCACTGCCGATAAACCCCGCTAGGCCGATGCCGATCTGCTGCCAGAGCGGACTGGGCCCAAAGGCCGCCAGAGCCGCGCCGCTGGCCACGAGCGACCCCGCCGCGATCCGGACCTGCCGCTCGAGCGACATCACTTTCCGGCCACGCACCACCGGCATCCCCGCCGCCTCACACGCCGCCGTGCCACCCTCCACACTGATCACATCCTTCACGCCAGCCGCCAGCATCTTCTCGCAGGCCTTCTGGCTGCGGCCGCCCGACTTGCAGACAAAATAGATCGGGCCGGCTCCACCCAGGGCGGAGATTTCCTTCGGATCGAGCCGATCGAGCGGCACGTTGTGGGCAAAGTCGACATGCACTTCGCCATATTCGGCGGGCGTGCGGACATCGACGAGCATCAGGTGCTCGCCGCGACGGCGGAGATCGGCCAGCTGCGTCGGGGAAATCGTGGCAACCATACGGAAATCCTCTGGGAACGGGAGAGGGTGCGAAGTCACTGACCTCCAATTATAGGAAGGCCCCCAGCAGCCCCATATGCCAGAGTGATGCTGATCTAGCCCCGCAGATCAGCCTAGCAAGCTTTCCTTGACTAGTGTTGGTCGCTCGTTAAGAATCCTTTGCTAGCACCCACCACTCCTCCGCCTCATCAGTCGCCCAATGACTCGCACCACCGGCTCCTACCGCGCTACCAGCTTCGGAGGCGAGACGGTTCGAGCATTCGTACCTGCCGCTCTGCCGCCTGCGAATCCGCCGCTGGTGTTGGATGGTCCGTTGACCGCGCTGAACGCCGCGGCAGTTGCGGCCGTCGGCAAGCTCGACGTTGCGGCGGCCATGGTGCCAAGCGCCCAGTGGTTTCTCTATGGCTTCGTCCGCAAGGAGGCCGTTGTCTCCTCGGAAATCGAGGGTACGCAGGCCACTCTTCAAGACGTCGTCACCTACGAGGCCACAAAACAGGCACAACACCCAGACGATGTTCGGGATGTCTGCAACTATGTCGATGCATTGACCTTCGCGCGTAAGGAGATCGCCAGCCCCAAGGGGCTTCCCCTCGGCACTCGCCTCCTCTGTGAGGTGCATCGTCGGCTGATGCGCGGCGTGCGCGGAGCCGACAAGATGCCTGGCGAGATTCGCCGGTCGCAGAATTGGATCGGTGGCACACGGCCCGGCAATGCGTTGTTCGTTCCACCGCCGCCAGAAGTTGTGCCCGATCTCATGACGCAGCTCGACACATGGCTCCACTCCGCAGACGCACTTCCTCCACTGATCAAAGCCGGACTCGCGCACGTCCAATTTGAGACGATCCACCCTTTTTTGGATGGGAACGGCCGAATCGGACGCCTGCTGATCACGCTACTCCTGGAGCACTGGGGGCTGCTCAAGAGCCCTATGCTCTATCTCAGCCTGGCCATCAAGCGGCGGCAGCAGGCGTATTACGAGAACCTGACTCGCGTACGAAACGGGGGCGACTGGGAGGGGTGGACGGCGTTCTATCTCGACTGCGTCCGCGAAGCGGCCGACGACGGCGTGCGTGTTGCCGAACAGATCTTCTCGCTGCTCGCCAAGGATCGCAGCCGCTTGATCGCCCGCGACAACGTCACCGTGCCCGCCGTGCGGCTTCTCGACCTGTTGCCCTCACGCCCGGTCGTGACGCTCCCGCTGGCAACCGAACTCCTACGCGTGAGCACACCGACTGCGATCAAAGCTATTGCCGTCCTCGTCGAACTGGGCATTCTCCGGGAAACTTCTGGAAAACGGCGTGACCGGGTCTACGCCTACCAGAAATACGTAGACCTGCTCACGGGCCCGTAACCAAACGATCTGCGTCGTTTTTTTCACCGGCTGGTCACGGAAGACGATTCGATAATTTGTGTACGGGCGTATATACTTTGGCTGAATTGATGTGTTGTTCACGCCGCCGCACCGTAGCGATGGCTGCCTCCAAACAACGGCAACCCCGCCGCAGCCCATGAAGACCGCCGTAGCCAACATCCGCCTCACGCCACGCGAGCGCGACGGGATTCGGGCTGCAGTGCAGCGGGCCTGCCGGGAGACAGGGGCCGTCTGGCGGCGGGTCGTGGTCTTCGGGTCGCGGACCGATCCCGATCGCCGCGGAGGCGACATCGATCTTCTCATTGAGCTGAAGCCCGGAGGAATGGCTGACGCGTTTCGATTGAATCAGCGACTTCGGCTGGCGATTGAAGACGAACTCGGCGAGCAACGCGTCGATCTCGTCCTGGATGACGGCACTACGGAAAGCGTGTTTCCTACGCTTGCCCGCGAGACAGGAGTCGAGTTGTGGTCGAACACCTGACTGAGCTGCTCACAGGCCAACTCGCTTTGATGCGAGCCAGATAGCGTCCGGTGGTCGCCTGCCGGCGGATTGCCTAGTCTGATGGCATCTCCCGGCACAGCATGGATCCATTCGGCCGGGCGGATTCCCGGTCCCGCCGCATGAACGCTGCATGAACGCAACCCTCGACACGGCGAATCTCAAGGAACTCGGCGAGCTCGATCTCGCCAGCTTCTCTGCCGCCGTCGACCGGCTGAAGGCTGAGGCCCATGCGAATATCGGCCCGGCCGACGTCGCGCACCTCAAGCGAATCGAACGCTACGGCCGCCTAGCCACGCTCCTGGGCTACGCCACCGCCTGGATCATCCCCAATCCGCTCAGCGCCTTCCTGCTCAGCCTCGGGCAGTTCACCCGCTGGCTGCTCGCCCACCACATCCTCCACCGCGGCTACGACCGCGTGCCGGGCATCCCCCGCCGCTACACCAGCCAGGTCTTCGCCCGCGGCTGGCGGCGGTATATCGACTGGTTCGACTGGCTCCTGCCGGAAGCCTGGGACCACGAACACAACATCCTCCACCACTACCACACCGGCGAAGACGGTGACCCCGACGTCGCGGAACGCCACCTGGAGTTTCTCCGACGGCTGCGGATTCCGGTGTTCTTTAAGTATGCGATCGTGGCGATCGTGGCCTGCACATGGAAGATCATCTACTACGCCCCCAATTCGCTCGCCGTCATGCACCACGACGGCGGCCGCCGGTCGCGGCAGCTCTCCATCGCCGTCCTCTCGGTGGGTAACGTCCTCGACTTCCGGCGGCCGGCGGTGCGGCAGCTCTGGCTGCGCTGCTACGCCCCCTACGCCACCTGGCATTTCGTGGTCGTGCCGGCCCTCTTCCTGCCGCTTGGCTCGTCCGCGGCGATTGCCGTGCTGATCAACAAGCTCCTGGCCGAGGCGATCACCAACGCCCACGCCTTCCTCGTGATCGGCCCCAACCACACTGCCGACGATCTCTACCGCTTCCGATTCCACTATCGCGGCAAGGAGGAGTTTTACGTCACCTCGGTGCTGGGCTCGGCCAACTATCGCTGCGGCCCGGAATTCGTCGACTACATGAGCATCTGGCTCAACTACCAGATCGAGCACCACCTCTTCCCTGACCTTCCGATGCGGCAATATTGCCTGATCCAGCCGAAGGTGAAGGCACTCTGCCTCGAACACCACCTCCCCTACCGGCAGGAGAGCGTGTTTCGCCGGTTCGGCAGGATGCTCGACATCTGCGTGGGGAAAAAAAGCATGCGTCAGCTCGAAGCATTTCCGCTGGCCGACACCGCCGCCGTGGTGTGACAAGAAGCCCCCGGCGGAAGCCGGGGGACTCCGGGTGTGCATACCATCCCGCGTGCCATGCGGATCCGTCAAAGCCCAACCACCCGGTGTCCCGTCGCTGCCGCTCAGGGCTTTGATTCACGGGTGGCACGACCGTTGAGGTAGCGCTGCGGTCGAATAAAAGCCCCCGGCGGAAGCCGGGGGACTCTAGGTGTGCATACCCTCCCGCGTGCCATGCGGATCCGGGATAGCCCAACCACCCGGTGTCCCGTCGCTGCCGCTCAGGGCTTTGATTCACGGGTGACACGACCGTTGAGGTAGCGCTGCGGTCGAATAAAAGCCCCCGGCGGAAGCCGGGGGACTCCGGGTATGCATACCATCCCGCGTGCCATGCGGATCCGGGATAGCCTAACCACCCGGTGTCCCGTCGCTGCCGCTCAGGGCTTTGATTTCGTGCCGCGGTGAAGCGTTTCGGCGAGGGGTCGTCGCCGGTTGAAGCAACGCACTGGCTTTGCGGATCGCGTCGACAGCGGTTGCTTCCCAATCTGCCCGGTCAGGGTGCCGCGTAGCCGTAGCGGTCGAGGAAGGGCCGCCATCGCCGCGTGATCTCCGCGACGATCCTGGGGTCGTTGCGATAGGTGCTGGCACGATACTTCTTCATTGCCTCGGCTTCTTGTTCGAGCGATCCGCGGACCGCTGAAAACCCGCCTAGCTCCAGCCGGTCGTAGGCCGTCTCGATCTGGCTCACCGGATTGGCGACAAGATCCTCGTAGCGGATCTCGTGCAACCGGCCCGGCGCGAGCGTGGCCCGATCCCGTTCGAAGGCGGAGTACATCTGCTCGAAGGATTCGAAGACATACCCCTCGAGCCGCTCGCCTCGGTCCACCTGCAGCCCCTGGCTCTCGTCGAGTGATCGCCAGAGCCGCATCGTCGACCCAAACACAGAGAAGGGATCTCGCACGATGTGCAAGAACTTCGCGTCGGGAAACATCTCCGCGAGCACGCCAACGCGGGCCGTGTGCGGCGGGCTCTTGAGCACCGGCCTCCGCGGATCGGCTACCGCCAGCATGCCGAGAAACTGCCGCAGCGTCCGCCGCCAACGGTCCAGTTCGGCCGGCGGCAGCGTGGTGAGATCGAGTGCCTCGGGATGCGGGCTGCTCGTGGCCGGAAACGCCATGCGGCGGTAGGGGGAGGGCGCGCCCAGATTCATCAGCGCAAATTCATCCTCCTGCGGCTTGTCGAGGCTCACCACCATGTCGTCCATGGGACGCTTCGCCGGAATGATCCAGGAGAGCGCAGGCGTCAGGACTCGCTCCGTGAGGAGAAAGTGGCTCGGCGAGTAGCACTGGTAGTAGTTCGGGCAGCAGAACCGTTTATCGTGCATGAACAGTTCGTGGAGGAGCGTCGTGCCCGACCGCCAGTGGCCGATGATGAAGAGCGGCGGCGGCGTCACGGGGGGCGAGCGAAGCTTGCGGCTGTAGGCTCCCTCGCAGACCCGCGCGGCCAGCGAGTTGAAGCCCGCGGCGGCAGTGATCGAAGCCACCAGCCCCCAGCGGCTCGGGCTTGCCCGCCAGCGATATTCGTTGGCCAACTGGAGCCACACGCCCATCGGCATGCCATGCCAAAACCGTGGAGCCCACCAAGGCCAAGGGCGGATCTTGCCTTCGCGGTGCACAGGCGGCGTTGCAGCCGGCGACTGAGAGGCGTCTGCGGACGCGGCACGTGGCGAATCACTCACTGGTGGCTGGCTCCGAAAAGTGACGCTGAATCGACCCTATGCTAACGAGATCGACCGAAAGTGTGTCGCGTCGACAGGGGGATCGCATCGTCTGAGATCTGGCGACAGGACGAGACCGGTTCGACCAAATTGACCACGGGATCGCCCGCACGCCGGACTGCCCGCCCCCCTTCACGGATCACCGCCGTTGCCCGCCCCCGGGCGGGAAGCTGCCGTTGTCGTGGGAAACCGTCACGATCTGCTGAACAATCGGGAAATCGGCTATCCTAAACAGGTCCACAAACGGTCCGTCGGACGCACCTGACTGCGTTCCCGGCCGGCGTCAGGCAGCGGCCGATGGCCGTTCGCAGATGGGCGTCCGGGGCAGTGAAGGAGCACTTGATGATTTCGTTTCGGTTCGAGCATGTCCGCGTTGAATCGTTTGGCCTGCATTTCCCGTCCACGCTCCTCTCTTCCGCAGAGATCGAGGAACGGATCGGGGCGGTCTACCAGCGGCTGCAGATTCCCACTGGCACCCTGGAACGCGTCAGCGGTGTGAGCACGCGTGGCATGTGGGCCACCGATGTGACGCCCAGCTCCGTGGCCACCATCGCCGCCCGCGAAGCCCTCGACCGCTCAGGATTCCGGCCCGACCAGATCGGCGCGCTGATCAACTGCTCCGTGTCGCGAGACTTCTTCGAGCCGGCCACCGCCTGCCTCGTGCACAACAACCTCGGCATCCCCGAGGAGTCGCTGGTGCTCGACATCACGAATGCCTGCATTGGATTCAGCGACGGCATGATCATGCTTGCCCATCTCATCGAGGCGGGCACCGTGAAGGCAGGCATCCTCTGCTCCGGGGAAAACATCTCGAAGGTGGTGCACACCACCTGTGAGCAGCTGCTCAAAGACCCCAGCATCACCCGCGAGAAGCTGCTGCAGATGCTGCCCACACTGACCCTCGGCTGCGGTGCTGTAGCGGCCGTGCTTTGCCACGACAGCGTCGCCAGCAGTAGCCATCGCTTCGTCGGAGGCGTGGCCCGGTCAGCGTCGCAGCACCATCAGCTCTGCATCGGCAACGGCGACTTCAGCGTCGGCCAAGGTGAGGAGATCGCACCGATCATGACCTCTGACGCGGCCCAGCTGATGATCGCAGCCGCCAAGCTTGGCGGCCGTGCCTTTCCCGATGTCACCGCCTCCCTCGGCTGGTCGAAGGACCACGTCGACCACGTCTTCTGCCATCAGGTCGGCCGGCAGGTCAACGACGCCTTCTACCGCGAAATGGGTCTCGACTTCGACAAAGACTTCGCGATCTACAAGCGCTATGGCAACATGGTCTCGGCCGCACTGCCGGCAGCCCTGGCGATCGGCGCAGAGGAGAAGGCCATCAAGCCTGGCGAGAAGGTGCTCCTCACCGCCTTCGGTAGCGGTCTCAACACGCGGTTCCTTGGGTTCGAGTGGTAGCGGCCCAGCCGGGCCTGCAACCGATGCATGAAAGCCCCATGAACGGAGCTCCTCCCATCGACCACCAGCCGCCGCATCATGACCGCGGGTCGTCGCCGTTCCCATACGGACCGCTCTATCCGTTTCCCTCCCGCTTCATCACGGTCGGACGGGGCACGGCCGCGCCGCAGGGCCACCGGATGCACTACGTCGACGAGGGGAGCGGCCCCGTCGTCGTCTGCCTGCACGGCAATCCCACCTGGGGTTTTCAGTTTCGCAATCTGGTGGCAAGACTGCGGCCACACTTCCGCGTGATCGTGCCTGATCATGTTGGCTGCGGCCTCTCCGACCAGCCCACCAACGTGCTTTTCCGGGCGGCCGACCGCATCGGCCACCTCGAAGACCTCCTCGACCAACTGGGGGTTGGCCGGTTTTCGCTGGTGATGCACGACTGGGGCGGCCCGCTCGGTACGGGCCTCGCGGTGCGTCGCCCAGCCGACATCGAGCGGCTGGTCTACTTCAACACCACGCTCGCGGAGATGCCCCAACTGCCTGGCATGATCCGGCGGGCGGCCTCGCCGATGGTCGGCCGTCTGCTCACGCAGCACACGATGCGGTTTGTGAAGCTGCTGACATCATTTGGCGTCGTCCAAACGCTGCCAGAGGATGTCAGGCGGGGCTACCACCAGCCCTATCAAACCCGTGGCAGCCGCCAGGCGATCTGGGGCTTCGTTCGTGACATTCCGTTCTCGGATTCCCATCCCACCGCCGCCCTGATGGACGACATGATGGCCCGGCTGCCCACGCTGGCAGACACCCCGGTAAAAATCATCTGGGGGATGAAGGATCCGTGCTTTCACCCAGAAATTCTCCGCCGGGTCGCCGCCCGCTTTCCCTCGGCTGAGGTCGTGCGGATTCCCAACGCCTCGCACCTGGTGCTCGAGGATGCGGCTGGCCAAGCGATTACCGCCGTGGATGAGTTTCTCCAGCCGGTCGCGTCGGGCCGCAGCGTCACGACCGCCGCCCTGCCCCGCGTGGCCGATGCCGCGAAGAACGAAGCAGCCACGGAATCCCGACCACTCGTGAGTGGACTCTATGCGGCGCTTCAGTCAGCGGCCGCGGCGGCGCCGTGGGTGTCGGCGGTGACGAAGGTCTCGTTTCCTCGCTGGCGTGGCAGTCCGCATTACGACGCGCTCGATTTTGCGGCGCTCTCGTCTCGCATCAATGCCTACGAACGCGGCCTGGCGTCGGCCGGCCTGCGGGCGGCCGAGCGGGTGATCATGCTCGTGACCCCGGGCGCCGACTTCCTGGCGCTGAGCTATGCCGTGATGGGCCGCGGTGCCGTGCCTGTGTTCATCGATCCGGGCATGGGCGTCGATGCCGTGGTGGCCTGCATGCGGGAGGCCGAACCCAGCGGATTCATTGGCGTGCCCCGGGCCCATCTGCTGCGACTGAAGGCCACTGAGCTCTTCCGCTCGCTGCGGTTCTGCGTGGTGGCCGGGCGGTTTCCACTGTTTGGGGCGATGCGGCTCCGCGACCTGCGGCGGACTGCGGGCGGGCCACCGACCCCGATTCACAGGCAGGCCGACGATCCGGCGCTCGTTGCCTTCACGTCGGGAGCCACCGGCCGGCCGAAGGGCGTGGTCTTCACCAACCGCATGCTCACGGAGCAGCTCGCGGTGTTTCGCGGGCAGTTTGGCTTTCGTGGCGGCGAGCAGGATCTGCCGCTGCTGCCTGTCTTCAGTCTGTTCACGGCGGCCCTCGGCGTGGGCAGCATCTTCCCGCCGCTCGACCCGAGCCGACCGCTCTCGTTCGTGCCCAAGCAGATCATCCGAGTGATGCGGGATCTCGGCAATCAGACGTCGTTCGGTTCGCCAACACTCTGGTCGAAGCTCGCCGAATACTGCCGTCAGACCGGCACCTCGCTGCCACAGCTGCGGCGGGTGTTCATGGCCGGCGCACCGGTGTCGCAGGCAACGCTCGATCTCGTGAAGGCCGCCTGCCCGCAGGCCGAAAGTTTTACACCGTACGGTGCCACGGAGGCCCTGCCGGTAACGATCGCAGCCGCAGCAGAGCTGCGTCAGCACCCGCCCGTGTTGGCACTATCAGGCGAGCAGGGCACTCCCGTCGGCCGCGCCATCGACGGCGTGTCGCTCCGCGTGGTGCAGCCGGTCGCCGGATCAGCAGACTCACCGCTCGTCGACTGCCCAGAGCGGGTGATCGGGGAAATCGTCGTCAGCGGCGGCACGGTGAGCCGTGAGTATCTCCGCCGACCCGAGGCCACCGCGGCCAGCAAGGTCCACGACGGGGAGAACCTCTGGCACCGCATGGGCGACATGGGATATCTCGACGCCGCCGGGCAGCTCTATTTCTGCGGGCGGCGGGTGCACGTGGTGGCCACTGCCGATCGCATGTTTCACAGCGTGCCCGTTGAGAATGTCTTCAACACCCATCCGCAGGTAAGCCGCACGGCGTTGGTCGCCGTCGACGGCCTGCCGGCCTTGGTCGTCGAGCCACGGTCGCGGCTTCTTAGCATGGATGCCCGGCAGCGGCTGGCCGACGAACTGCGTGCGCTTGGCTCGAGCGATCCGGTCACGGCGCCAATCCGGCGGTTTTACTTCCACCCCTCGTTCCCGGTCGATGCCCGCCACAACGCCAAGATCTTCCGCGACCGGCTTTCTGTCTGGGCTGCCACGCAGACGGCCATCGAGGTTGATGCACCGGTGGCGAACGCATGAAGGTGCTTGTCACCGGCGGGGGCGGGTTCGTCGGCAGTGCGCTCTGCCGGCAGTTGCGAGCGCTAGGCCACGACGTGACAGCCCTCGGCCGTCGTCCGAACACCGCCCTTACGGCGGAAGGATTCCGCACCGCGACCCAGGATCTCGCGCAGCCAGACGCAGTGGCTGGCCTGACTGGACTCTTCGCCGGAGTGGACTGCGTCTTTCACACCGCAGCCCACGTGAAGATGTGGGGACCGCGTGAGTCGTTCGTCCGCGGCAATATCACCGCAACGCAGAACGTCATTGCGGCCTGCCGCGCGGCAGGCGTGGCTAAACTCGTCTTCACCAGTTCCCCGAGCGTCGTTGCCGGCAACCACGACCGGCAGGGAGTCGACGAGTCGCAGCCCTATCCGGACCACTACAGGGCGTTGTATCCAGAGACCAAGGCCGCCGCGGAGCGGGCCGTGCTCGCAGCCCACGGCCCTGATCTGCGGACCGTCTCCCTCCGACCGCACCTGATCTTCGGTCCCGGCGACACGAACCTCGTGCCGACGATCCTCAAGCGGGCCCGCGCGGGCAGACTGACGCAGGTGGGCGACGGCAGCAATCTCGTCGACCTGACCTTCATCGACGACTGCGTGGCGGCACACCTCCTGGCGGCCACCGCCCTCGATACTCGGCCAACTGCCGGCGGCCGGGCGTATTTTCTTAGCCAGGGCACGCCCGTGCCGCTCTGGGAATGGATCGGCAGGGTGCTGACCCTGAACGACTTGCCGCCGGTGCGGCGACGGATCTCAGCGTCCACAGCTCAGCTGCTGGCAACCGTCGCTGAGGGCGTGTGGAAAACCTTTGGTCTCACGTCGGATCCGCCACTGACGCGATTCCTCGCCGAGGAGATGGCGACCGACCACTACTACAACATCGACGCGGCCCGGCGGGAGCTCGGCTACAGTCCGAGTTGCTCGGTGTGGGAGGCGACGGAGCGATCGTTCGGCCGTCCGGCTGCCTGAAAGCAAACGGGGCGGGCTGACCTGCTACCGCCAGGTCGAGTAGTCAGTCGGCACGAGGTATTCGGAGAGCACGCCCTCCTTGGCCTCAGTGAGGGAACCGCCAGCCTTCTTCTCCGACGCCTCACGAGCGGCCATCCAGGCGGGATCCTGACGGAACGCGTCGAACGATGCCTTCGCCGTTGCAACGCTGTCGTGAGCCAAGAGATAGATCAGCTTCCGGTCGGCCTCGGGGCTCCCCTCGACCAGATTCCAATAGATGAGGTTCGTCATACCATGCTTCGCGAAGAGCGCGACGGTGTGGTCGCGGAAGCGGGCGTTGAGGCCGGCGAGGTTGCCGGGAGTGGATGTGTACGTCCGCATTTCAAACACCCGCCCCTCCTTACCCGGCTTCGTGTCGAGCGCCGGCGAATAGTCGGTGGTCGTCATGAAGGTCTCTGTCGCCTTCTCGACGAGCTTGCCGTCCTTCTCGGAGGCGGCATGGGCCGCCTTCCAGTCGGGATCGTTGCCGAACGCCGCCCACGACGCATCCCGCGCCTTGCGGTCGGGATAGGAGAGGAAGTAGACGATCTTGCGTTCGGGGTTGTCTCCCACCGGCACGAAGTAGCCGACATTCGTCATGCCGTGCTTGGCGAAGAGTTTCGTGGTGTGGTCGCGGAAGCGGCTGTGGAGTGCCTCGAGCTTGCCGGGAGCTGCCCAGTAGATTCGCATTTCGTAGAGCCGCCCATCCTTCTCGGCCGCGTGGGCAGGCGTCATCCCGAGCATGGCAATGACGAGTGTGGCCAAAAGAAAGCGGACCATTGGAGTGCTCCTCAGTGGTGGGGCGGATGGGCAAACATCACGAATTTACGCGGTGCAGATCGAAAGAATAGCCCGGGCACAGGAAAATCGCACCTCCTCGCAGCCCGTATTGAACGCACGCATGGCGATCGGTACCGTCCCCGCCCCACCCCGGAGACTGCAGAATGGCCCTCTCGACGCCAGCCCGATGCGGCCCCACTCGGCTGCCCTTCGCCCACAGACTCGTCGCCATCGCTCTGGCATCGACAGCCATGGCATTGATCGGCCCGACCATGAGCTATGGGCAGCAGCCGCCCGCGCAGGAAGTCACGGCGCATCCAGCTCTTGCCCGCTGTCCGCGGCACACCACGACACCGCATGGCCGACAAGGAGATCCGGTCAATGTTGCCTTCATCGGCACTGAAGAAGAACTGCATCGGACGCTGGCCGCGGCGGGCTGGTATGCCGCGGATGCGGTGACTTTAAAAACCTCGTTTCGGATCGCCGCCGACGTCGTGCTGAAGAAGCCATACGACCATGCCCCGGTGAGCACGCTCTATCTCTGGGACCGTCCCCAGGACGCGGCCTTCGAGCAGCCTGTGGGCGACAGCCCCAAGCAACGACACCATGTCCGTTTTTGGTGTTCCACCGAAGTTGACCAGAACGGCGAACCGCTCTGGCTCGGGGCCGCGACCTATGACGAGCGGGTCGAGATCAGCCGCACCACTGGCGGCGTCACCCACAAGATCAGTGCCGACATCGATAAGGAACGCAACAAGGTCGTCACCGACGCACACCAGTCGGGAGTGCTCACCGGCTTCTACTGGATCGACCAGTTCCACCCCGAGCGGCAGGGACACAATGGCGGTGGCGATCCCTACTTCACCGACGGCCGGCTCGCCGTTGGCGTCATCGAGATCAGACGGTAGCTCCCACCCGTGGCGTGCGCCGCCGGTCTGGCCACCGATGCCCCTGTGACAATCGCTTGTGTCACTCGCCGCCGCGCCGTCCGCCGCCGCCCCACCGCAGTTGCAGTTGCGAGACGTCGAATGCCGGCCCCTGCAATTCCTTCAGCTTCGCCTTTTGGTCAGCGGTGAGATTCTCCATCAACGTGGCGTTCATCTTCTCCCGTTGTTCGGCCATGTCTCCGCCGCCTTGTCGGCCTGACCGCATCGCTTCGCGAACCTTGTTCGACTGTTCTTCCGAGATTCCTAGCTCATTCGCGATGGGCTCAACCATGATCACCAGTGGCCCCATTGCCTGAATCCGTATCTGCTTCAGCCGCTCGCTCTGTTTGGCGTCGAGCATGGCGGCGATGAGCCGATCCTGTTCGGCCATCAGTTTCGCCCGTTCATCCATCGCTTTTTGTCTTTCCTCATCGGACATGTCGCGAAATCCTCGCTGATCGCCGCCGGCACTGCTCAACTCGCTGTCAACCTTTGCGATCTGCTCCGCAGAGAGCCCCAGTTCTTTCTGCACAGGCTCCTGCCGGAGCAGCATGGCGGAGGAAATGCCGCCACCGAGGCGGCCGCCACGAACGGCTGGTGGCTGTGCCAGTGCCACGGAGGAAAACTGCAGTGCGATTGCACAGGCCAATGCCATGAACGGAAGGCGAGCCATGTTTGTCCCTTTTCACGTCTGCACAACAATCGGGAGAACACGATGTCCGCCCTCTGCGATCGATATCAGCGGCCCCGTCCGGGAGTGATCCCCAACTGCTGACGCCGCAGGTCCATCAGCCGCCGATATTCGGCATTTTGAGCCCGCTCGTCGGGATCAGTCGAGTCGATGCGTCGTTTGCTCCTTGCAGTGCGAGCCTCGTCGGAGCCTCCGCGTGTCCCCGCAGGGCGTCCACCGGCACCGCCGGCCCCCTGGCCCCCTCCAGCATTGCGGGCAGTGGCCGCCGCATTGGCCTGTGCTGCACCGCCACGCCCCTGCCCCCCGGAGGCGTTGTTGCCCTGACCACCCTGACCACCGTTCCCGCCACTACCACGGTTGCGATTCCCACGCTGCTGTCGCCGCGCTTGCTCCGCTTTGATGCGACGATCGAGTTCCTGCTGGCGTTGTTTCGGCGGCATCGCGAAGTATGACCGTTGCTCCGCTTGTTCACGGGCTTGGAACAATCGCTCCATCTCTTTTCTGGCCTGCTCACGCACCTCTGGCGGCATGTCACGCATCCGCTCCCAGTTCTGCCGGAAGCCCGTGTCGTTGTAGGTCAACGGAGCCTCGTTACGGGCAACCTTCTGCAGCTGAACAATCTCCTTATTCACCATGGTCCGAATTTCAAGCAGCTCTTTCGGCGTTGAAAATAAGCCGCTGATCCACACGACAAGAACGGCCAGCATCGCCACGATCACCAGCGCGACGACCGTTCGCTTGAGAAGGCGTTTCTTGGGACCGCCTTCGGCGGTGTCACGAGCCTCGGCGAGCCTCGCGAGAAAGAGTCTTTTTTCCGATGCCAAGCCTGTCGCCATCAGCTCTCCCACAACCGCATGTAAATCAAACCCCGCAGGCCGTTCCTGGGATCGGCGGCTGGGCATTTTCCGCTTCAACGGCCGAAACCGTAAAAGGTTTCGCGGCATTTCTGGGCCGAAAACCCGTAATTCCCGGCAGATGCGACGGGAGTCCGCCGGGGGCGGTGGCGATTTCAGGACACGTCGACCACGACCCGCGAGGCCACCGACTTCTGCAGGCCATCCCACGTGACCATTCGAAAGGCCGCCAACCGACCGCTCGCGTTGGCTGGCGGGGTCCAGCGGATGCTGCCACCGGGTGCCAGCACCGGTATCTGCAGGGCGGTCGGCCAGCCGTTCGGCGGCACCTGCTGCCAACGGTTCTCGTCAAACAGTTCGAGCTTTCCCGACAAGACACGGTCGAGGACGAACTCGATGCTGCGGGAGCCGGTTTGCCCGGCGCCGGAAACCGCCACGAGCTGGTCGTACGTGATCACGAGCGGCTGATTACGGCCGGTCGGCCCGAGGCTCGTCGCGGCATTGACCGTTGGCCGACCCGCCGGCCGCAGGCCCTGCACCAGGATTGCGCTCGAGACCGATGCGGAGCGGATGCCGTCGGAGGCGAAGATGCCGAGCGTGCGGGGCAGGAGACTCCCACCGGAAGTCGTGTAGGTGATCCGGCCCGCAGTCTTGAAGAATGCGTTCAGATTCCGCACCGACCCAGAGAACGTTCGCTGACTGCCGGTGCCGGTCACCGTCACGCCATTGCGGCTCGTGGCGCCGAGGCTGCCGCTGCCCCCGGTCACGGCCATCGTGACGTTGAGCGCACGCAAATCGGCGTCGACGAATGGCGTCATCCCGCGGGGCCAGACAAGGTTGCCGCGGCGGTCGACCTGCACCCAGAAGGCAATCGGCACGTTGATGAGCGGCGTGCCCCGCTGGCCGATGAAGATCTGGGTCGTGGCAACGTTCGATGACTTGCTGTTCAACGTGTCGACAAGTGTTGTCGAGAGCGTCTGCGTGGCCAGTGAGCCGGCCGGGGGCGTGTATTTCACATTGCCAGCCACGAAATACTCGTTGAGTGCGGCGAGGGCGTTCGTTCCACCGAGGCTGATCGGAGTGAATGTCAGGGCCGACGGCGAGCCGCCGACTGCAACGGTGCTCGTGCTTGTCGCCACGAGCGTTCCCGCCGGCGCCGCCACCGTCACCTGGAACGTGGTCGCGTCGCTGATGGTCGGGTCGGTGTCGCTAAACGGCGCGAGCGTGTAAGCGAGCGATACCTGCGTGGCCTCGCTGGTCGTAAACGAGGCCGGCACAAGGTTCACGACGGGACCGGAAATTACTGGAACGATCGTGATGAAGCTCGTTCCCGAGGCATGCTGTAAGCCGGCGACCGCGGACATCGTCACCTGCTGCGACGCCGTGCTGTTGATCACCGGCGTGAAGGTGACGGCACCGGCCTTCGTGAAATACTCGTTCAACTGGCTCTGCGTGCCTTCGACCTGCCAGCCCGCCGCCGCGGAGCCCGTTGGCGTGATCGTTCCTCCCGTCACTGCCTGTGTCGTGCAGGTGAGCGTGCCACCAGCCAGGCCGTTGGCAAGCGCCAGCGTCGCGGTGACGGGAGAGTTCGTAAAGCCGGCGAGCGGCCCGCCGGGCCACGTGAGCAGGGCATTTGTCGCATTTTCATTGACCGCAAATGATGTTCCGGCGACGATCGGCCCAGAAGGCACGACCGTGCCCCAGGGACCGAACGAGAACGTGACCGTGGCCGGGTCGGTAAGACTTCCAAACTCGAACGGAACCGGATAGGCACCGATCCGCGGCATGCCGGGCACGAAATTCTTGTCGTTTTCGTCCTGCGGAAATCCGTACGCCGGGCCCATCAGGGACCCCTGATTGTCTTGGACCGGCGTCACCGACGGCACCGACGGCCCGTATACGAAGATCTGATCGCCATCCGCCGTCTTCGCCACGTGCATGAAACGGGCGTAGTTGTTGTAGTTCTGATTGGCAGGATACCAGTTCGTCTGCGTACTCCAGACCTGCGAGTTCGCTCCTTGCGTGCCGTCAGCGGGCAGGAGGGCAACACCGCGGTTGAGGGCCGCCACGATCTGTGTACCGATCGGCGTGCCGGCCCCGGCGTAGCCCCTGGGATGCAGGAATGTGCCGATACAGCCATAGACCTGATAGCCAGCCGATCCGTAGAGCGACACGCTCGTCGCGTTGAGCGGGCTATCGATCTCGAACCAATCGGTTGCGGCTGTGCCTTTGGTGTCGTCCTTGATGAACCGGAGGGAGTAGTTGAAGCCCCCTTTGCCGTCGGGCTTGGCCTGCGCGTTGCCCGTCCAGTAACTAGGCCCACCAGGGAAATACGTCCGGATATTCTTCAGTCCCGGCTGTCCCGGCCCGCCGAACAACGTGTGGAGGTCGTCATTCCAGGCGTTCTGGAACGGAATCGGTATGTTGGTTTTGCCGTAGCTGAGCGGGCTGATAATCCAACCGAGGCTGGCGCTGTACAGGTTCTGGTAGGCTTCCTTCAGGGCGGCCTTGGCAGGGCTCTGCAGGTTTTGTTCGGCGTCGATGAACGGAGTGTATGCCTCCAGGATCTTGTTTCGCAGGAGCGTGGTCGGCTGTCCCAGCTCGAGCGTACTGGACGTGCCCGTTACCGGCATCGACCAGAAATTCACCTGCGTCGAGTCGATGGTCAACGTGTTGCTTGTTACAAGCTTCGTGAATTCGAGTTCCGTGTAGACGAATGAGGGCTGTGCTCCGGGCCAGTTGTTGTTCGGGAAACCCGGGGGAGTGACGGCGGTCCCTGTGCCCGTGTAGGTCACGTAGGGTGGCTGGCCCCAGGCGTCGGGGACGGCGACGACGAGGATGGCGCCGCCGTTCAGGTCGTCCGTCGATTCCAACGCGATCTCGCTGATGCCTCCGGTCACCGGGGGAATCGGGCCGCTGCCTGGCCGATTGATCTTGATGCCCTCGATGGTGCCGGTCGATGGCGCGTGGACGTCGTATGCATCAAACCTGCCGATGTTGCTTCCGGCAGGCATCAGCCGCGTCGGCGTGTCGCTTGTCGTGTAGCCGATCGCGTAGAGTGTGTAGTCGGCGAGCCCTGTATGGTCGACCAGCGGGATCGTGAATGTGAGCAGCGCCCGCGATTCGAGCTGCTCCAGAGCGATCGCAGTCGACTGGCGACGAAGCCGGCGGGCGGCGCGACCACGCCTTGGGAGGAACGTAACAGGTGCCATGAGCGGGCTCCAGAGAGGGGCGACTCAACCCCATTCTGTGCCCTGAGCATGATGCTGCGATCAGGAATGCGTAGTTGGCGGCCCGACCACAGAAATCGCGAGGAGACACGTCGCACGGAGTGATTTCTGAAATCAACGCCAGCGGCGAAACGGCTCGTAGATGCGGATCGTGAGCAGCAGCTCGCTGGCCGTGAACGCGGAGGTGACCCCGATGGTCTCCAGGGGTACGCCCGACTGGACGCTGGTGACCGTCGTCGAACCCGAGCCGATCGAGAAGAACCGGTAGCCGAGATCCAGCGCGACCCGGTCCGTGAGGTCGTAGAGCACACCGCCGCCGGCCTGCCACGCGAAGCTGCTCACGCTATCGGCACCGGAGGCGACCACGTTCGCTGCTGGAAACTCCGAGTTGACGGTGAAGCGGTAGCCACCGGCGCCGATGCCGCCGCCGGCGTAAACGCCAAGCCGCTCGGTGAGGTCGAGATCCCGCCAGAGATTCACCATAGTCGACCAGCCATTGGCGGCCCGGACGCTAGCGGAAGCATCGGCGTCGCCGGCGACCTGGCCGATCGGATCTCGATAACGCCCCTCGAACTCAAGCCGCAGTCGGCCGCTTTCCCGCTCAAAGGCGACACCGGCCGCGCCGCCGGCTGTGAAGAGTGGTTCGTTGACCGACGGCGGCTCGTCGACCAACAGCGTACCCCAGGACGATCCCACGATGCCCGACAGGTAGAACCGGCGGTCTCCCTCCTCGACCGTCCGCAGGTCGACCGGCTGGAAGATCTCTTCCGAGCAGAGTCCCCTTTGGCATGCCGACGATGACACGATGAGAAGGCCCACGACGCACGACAGGCCCATAGAAATCCGCATGACACACTCGCTTTCCGAAGGCACTCCCCGTTCACCGGCCGAATCCGTACAGGCGGCACACCCACCCCAACGGGTGGTATCGACGCAGGAGCGACCGGAAAATCGCGTAGAGACGGATCGAGCCGCAGACTCACCGCGATCAGCGGCGACCGCTCAAACCAACCGCCGCAAGGCCCGGGTAGACTGCCCAGCTTTTCAGCGAAAAAGTCGTTCCAGGCTGTCGATGACATTCCACCGCTTGGTAACGAACTCAAAAACCCCTACAAAACAAGCACACGCGCCCGTAGCTCAGGTGGATAGAGCATGGGATTTCTAAAAGCGATCTGAGAACCGTGAAAAGGCGTGTTTCACTCGGGCTAGACGCGATTTTTCTCTTTTTGAACGTGAAGCAAAAACTCGTCGTAAGTCCTTATCTGACAACAATCGTCCTCCGACGCGGTTGTAGTACAACCGCGGACTGACGTCGCTTCGCACAGCCGTCGCACGCCGCTCTTCCATCGGCGCACTGGCGGAGCCATTGGCCCCGCCTCTTCAACGCGAGTTCTGCCCCGCTGCCTACTCCGGCGCCCGTTCTCGCCAATAGAGAGGGGCTGTTAAACCGCCCCCTACCCTCACCCCGGAGCTGCCCATGAGGCTCCCGCTACACGTGCCTTGGCGGTGCATGCAGGTTGGCGGCGAGATGAATACTGACCCCCAAGCAAATCCAAAATTCAACCCACGGAACACGCCCAATGAAACTCACCCCCTACGAATCAACCCGGCTGCCCACCTACGACATCGACCTCGAAGCCCCGCCTGAGACCCGCTGGAAACACCTCACCCAGAAAGAAGCCAAGAACATCGGCCGGCTCCTCGATGACTGCGTGGAGCTTTGTGTGGAGCAAGCCGACTGCTACCCCGCCTACATCCGCCCCCTCGTGGTCGCGGCTGGTAAGGGGCTCGCGGGCCTTGGCGGCAGGCTCGTGGACATGATCGCAGCCCAGTTTGGCGAAGAATACGTGACGGAGATCAGGAGTATTGCCAAGCACGCCGACCAGCCACTGAGCCACGTGATTCTTGGCAACGTGTTGTACGACGCCTGCCAGATGGGCGGAATCTACGGGGCGGTCGGCTGCTCAAGCTACTCATGCAATATCGACGGCCGGCCAACGCTCGTCAGGAACATGGATTGGGTCTGGCCGCGCAGCACAGGCAGGCATACCCGGCTCGTGAGATTTCATAGGGGCCGGGAGAGCTACACGAGCGTCAGCGTGTTGGGCTGCGTTGGCGTCGTCTCAGCGTTCTGCCCCGGGAAGTGGGCCGTGACGATCAACCAAGCCCCGATGGAAGGCGCCACATCGAGCTATTTCCAGTGGCCCGTGCTTCAGCGACTCAGGAACGTGTGCGACCAGCTGGGGAGCTTCAAGCAGGTCGTGGCTGGCCTGCAGGAATACGCGACCATGACGAGTTTCTTCGCCCATGTAGTCGGCACGAAGCCCACCCAGCATACGATCATCACAGGGCTGGGAGACGAATTCAGACGCCGACCCCTGAAGGAAGACTTTCTCGTCCAGACCAACCATTACATAGGCCAGAGGGACTTGGAGGTGCACAACGGACCGGCGAAATGGAAAGACGACGACGGGCAGGAGTGGGTCTGCGATTCCCAGTACCGGGCCAAGAGCCTCGCGAAGAAGCTGGAGACTTTCCCCCTGACGCTCGCCGAGGCACGCAAGCGGATCTGTACCAGCTCCGTCACGACCGAGGACACCATGCAGCAGATGGTGTTTCAGCCGGCCAGCGGGTATTCGAGGGTATGGGTGCGAGGCTGAGTGCCACGCGGTTTTGATATTTTTAGCCCCGCTGGCACGGGTTTCGCACGCCCACCGCAAAAATAACAAAGCCCGCAGATGGATCACTCCAACTGCGGGCATTGTTAGATATTAGCGCCCCCCCCAGCTCAGCCCTCGAACTGTTTGAGGGCCTGCAGGGCCGCGATAGCTTTGTCCGTGCTGCCAAACGCACCGGAGACACTCTTAGCCGCAAGCAAGTCATCGATGGAGATCTGCTTCACTCGGCCAGCAACAACAGCCTTCTTTGTGGCAACTCCCTCGTCAGTCTTCTTGCCCTTCCGACGCTTCCGCAGTGGGCGATATCCGGCTGCCTTCAAGGTCATCGAAACCTGTGCCGCAGCCACCGTGACGCCTTCTGCCGCGAGGATCTTCACTATCTCGGTCGGCCGAGGCTTTTCACCCTTCGCCTTGATGATTCCCGCGACCTTTCGAATCAGGTCAGCTTTGCTTGTGATTGTCTCTGCGGGCTTCTTGCCGGCAGGCTTCTTGACCGCCTTGGTAGCTGGCATCTTCTTGGGGGCAGAGTTGGCGGGCTTTTTGTCAGCGTGGTCGGCGGTCATACTTGGCTCCGAGAGGGGTGGATTGGCTTGCCGTAGTATTCATCGAAGAAAATTGATTGCCAGTTCCACTCCAGTAGGGGAACGGCTTCCTCGGACTAGCGAATTACGGGGCTCAATCTCTGGCCCAGCATTTCCCCTCCCCTGCCCTATTCCTTGAGAGATCAGCCCCGTCCGAGATCCGCTTATGCCCGCCATCAAAGTCGCCCTCGTTCACCCTAGGGAAATCCTCCGACTGGGGCTGACTTCCGTATTTAAGGGCGAGCCGGGCATCAGGGTGGTCGGCCAAGAGTCCGCTGGAAAAGAGGCCCAGAAGCTTACTAAGAAGCACGAGCCGAATGTTCTGTTGCTATTCGACCAGCTGGATGATTGCGACAGCTTCGATCTCGCCAAGAAGCTCAAGGGGTCCAGCCCTGACCTGAAGATCGTGATGGTGGGGGTGCAGGAAAACAGCACTTATATGGCACGAGCAGCTTCTGCGGGTGCTCAGGACTATTTATTCGAGGGATCCACAGGGCTGGCGATTCTGGAAACGGTGAGGAATGCAGCCGCTGGCAAGCCTCCATCGCCTTTCAGCAGCTATGGCAAGGTGTTGGCTTCGATGCGGGATAGAACATCGAACCCGGCCCTAGAGCTCACGCCACGGGAACTTCAGGTTCTGCGACACATCGGCTACGGGCTGTCCAACGACGAGATCGCCAGGAGCATGGGGATCAGTGTTGAGACGATCAAAGAGCACGTCCAAAACATCCTTCGCAAGATGACCATGAAGGACCGGACTCAGGTAGCTGTGTGGGCGGTGAGAGAGGGTTTGGTTTAGCCCTCTCGTCCCTCGACCGCGCCTTCTATAGACCGCGTTCACGACGGCACCCATATTCAGCCTGCTGATATCTAAATAAATCAGTAAACACCGGCATATTAATTGAGCGCAAAAATCGCCATCAGCCGGCGGTGCTCATCATCTCGCAGTTACTGATCTCTCCGGCGGCTTCTTTCTTGTCTGTCGCCTGCGCTCCCCGTCTGCGTTCATCTGGAGGCTCCTGTGCAAATCCACATCCAATTGATCCCCATCTCCGGCACCAACGAACTCACTCCCGGCCCCGATCCGCCCGAGAACATCTACCACTACACGACCGGCCTGAAACTCAAACACATCATCAACTCGGGCGCCATCAAGCCCACGACGGCTAAGATTGAGCCCCACGAGAAACCCGTCGCTTGGTTCAGCGCCCAAAACCAGTGGGAGCCGACCGCGACGAAGGTCCCGATTGCCGGCATGCAGGGCCAGATCGCGACGGCACAAGCTCAAGGCGGGCTGGTCAGGATCTCGGTGCCGGGAACTTGCGCACCGTACGTCTTCCAGCAGCTCCCTCTGATTGCCGGCACCAAGCCCAGCGTCTGCATCGGGCTCCTCATCGCCGGCCTCGAACTCGGCAGCGATCCAGACACGTGGCGATTTACACCCACGCCCGTCCCGACTGCTCTGTTTCGCGAAGTTGAGTTCTTCGATTTCGGCAACGACACATGGCTGGCCGTTGATATGACCGAACTCGCGTGCCGAAACTGACTCACACATCCCCTTTTCCCCATGGAGGCCATTCCAATGACCACCACGCTCATTCTCTGCGCATTGCTTGCCTCCGGGCTGGCACTGGCGCTGTCCCGTGAGCACCGCATTCGCCGGGCGTTCCAAGCTCTGGCTAATCGGGTGCTCGCCAAGCTCCAAGAACGCTCTGGGGCTGGATTTATTTCCCACCCCCGACCATCCCACCGCCCACCCCATTCACGGAGGCGATCATGACCGCGTTTCTCTGGCTGGTCTTCACGTCCAGCTTCTGGTTCCTCAAGTTCCTGTTTCTCGCCGGCTGGTTCGTCGCCAAATGGGCCACGTGGCTAATGTGGCCAGTCGGCATGCTCGTGGCTGGCCTCGGAGCCCTCTGTGGCCTTGGCTGCCGACAGGCCAGTGCCGGCTGGTTCGACCGGCTGGGCACCGATACTACCAAGCTCGAAGCCGCCAATCGGGCCGTCCACGCTGCCGCTGAGGTCGTGAACGAATCGGCACGGCTACAAGCGGACCAGAACGTCGCGATATCTGAGGCCATAACGGCACTGTCTTCAGAGCGTGCCCAACTCGCCGGCCATCTTCAGCACGTCGGCGAACTGGCTGCTCAGGACTCTCAGTGGGCGGCGGCGCTTGCGGCGTTCAGCCCGGTGCTCGTCGCTGTGGCTGTACTGGCTGTCGGTGCGCTGGCCCTCTGGCTGGCGTATCGAGAGCACGCAGGAGATTCAGAACTGGCCGAGGTGCTGGTCGAGAGCGTCACCAGCGAAGACTCCCGGCTGGCTCTGGGCCTGTTCAAGGGCGGCGATACCCCGAGGCCGCGTGTGCAGCTTCCCGGCGACTCCAAGAGGCTTTCGACTTCCACCACCATCTCCACCAACGATGAAGGAGGGCTGCCCTTTTGAGCCACATCGTCGAAATCACAACTGAAATCAGAGACGAGCAGGCAGTCAGGGCCGCATGTGTCCGGCTCCAGCTCGCCACGCCCGAGCACAAGACCGTCCGGCTGTTCAGCGCGACAGCTACCGGGCTCTGTGTCCAACTCCCCGGTTGGAATTACCCCGTCGTCTGCCACCTCCAGACCGGCCAGCTGCAGTACGACAACTATCAGGGCAGCTGGGGCGAGCAGAAGCACCTGAACTCGTTCCTGCAGGCGTACGCCGTCGAGAAGGCGCGCATCGAAGCCCGGAAGAAGGGCCATCGGGTCTCGGAGTGCAGGCTCGAAGATGGCTCGATCCGCGTCACCGTTCACGTGGGAGGTGCGGCATGAGCGAGAGAAGAATCGAGATCACCGTCAGCCCGGAAGGCGCGACCAGCATCAAGACCAGCGGCTTCACCGGCGGCTCATGCAGGGACGCCACACGGGACTTGGAGCGGGCTCTTGGCGTGGCCGGCCGCGAGAGCCTGCAGCCGGAGTATTTCCATCAGGGCAGTACAGGCGAGCAACTCAGGCAGGGCACGTAGGCACCGGCACCCAACGACTACGAAATCCACGGGGTTGGACGGCGGCGATGAAATCTGCGCCGCCGTCCAGCCCGCCCTCTCACTACCCCTACCTCCAACAGGATTATGTTATTTATGTCCGCGAATTCACCCGGCGACCTGAACGCCGAATTCCAGCAGATACTCGCCCACTATCAGCAGTCGGTCGCGGCGCAGCTCCAGACCGCCAAGAACACACTCAAGACGGTCATTCTCCCGGCCCTTCTGACATCTGGTGTAGCCAACGTCGAGGCGGCCTACTCTGGCTACGGTGACTCAGGTGCTATCGACGGCGTGCAGTACCGGGATAAGGCCGGCATGCGCGTAGAGAGAGAAAAGATCGCAGCTGCCCTGACTGAAAAGCTGGAAAACGTCCTGTACGAGTTCCTGCCGGCCGGATTCGAGATCAACGACGGCGGCCAAGGCACACTCACGCTCGACGTTCAGACCGGCCGCCTCACGCTCCAGCACCAAGAGAACGAGACGGTTTCCAATGACAGCACCCGTGAATGGGAGGTCTGACGCCATGGCCCACCCCTACCACCATGCTGTGAGCTCAGCCAAGAAGTACGGCGGTGAGCCCCATGAATACCTCCGGCTGCATGAATGGCTCGACGGCAGCAAGGCCCACATGGCTGACTTCCGGCACCGAGCTCTCAGGCATCATTCAGAGGGCATCTTCATGCTGGAAGATATCTTCGGCGCCACGATCACGATCTCGACTGGCCGTGTAGTCCCAGTGAGATTCATCGGCGAGCAACACATACTGGAAGACCTCGGCAGGATTCCCACGGTCCAAGACTGGCTGGGAAAGATTCAGCCCGAGAGTTGGATGCTGGGACGTGGCCATGCGCTGAACGAATAGGGCACCAGCACCACGACCACCGCTACCAGAAGGCATCCCGCAGGAGCTCGCCAGAAGCAGCAGGGGCCAGCAAAACAGAGAGTGAAGGTTAAGGTCCCTGTTTGGTCTTAACTCTCGACCTTAACTCACGAAAAACCCTTAAAAACAAGGCGATTCGTGCTGTGAGTTAAGGAGTTAAGGAGATTTCTGGTTTGGAGCCCTTGAACGAAATGCACGCGCAGCTGGGATCGCGAAGACCAAGGGAACGAAGTGGCACGAATGATTTCTCTTCAGCCGCCCAAAACAGGAAATCGTCTTAACTCCTTAACTCTTCGGCCGTAAGTGCTTGCCGGCGTGCGCTTTATGACGAGTTAGGACGACCGTTAAGGTCTCGGGGCCACCTTAACGTTAACTCTGGCCGGCTGCTGCTTCCCGGTCGCGATCCCAGCCCCGTGCTCCCGCGCCGCCAGTTTCGACCGCCAACACCTACCCCTCATTTCAAAGATATCAATGAAATCCAACGCACCCACGACAACCCAACAACCACCGACTGCTACTTCCCCCACCCTCACCTCTCGCCTTCACGAACTCGTCTCGGCCTGTTTCACGGGGCTCTACATCGAGACCCGTGAGCCCGAGGAAGCCGTCCGGGACATTACCCAGCTCGCCAGAAGGGAGTCATGGCGTCTGGGTGTCTGGGACTGCGACTCGGGCCTCTCGTTCCCCTGCGACAATGCCCCGCCCGCAAGCCCCACTGACACGAACGAACCCTTGGCTGTGCTTCGTTCGGCTGGCCAGCTCTCTACCGGTTCTGGCACCACCTTGCTCGTGCTACAGAACTTTCACAGGTTCCTCGGCGCCACGGAGATTCTTCAGGCCGTCCAGAAGCAGGTGTCAGCCGGCAAGCACACGCGCACTTTCATTGTGATCTTGGCCCCGGTCGTGAACCTGCCGCCCGAGATCGAGAAGCAGTTCATCGTCGTCGAGCACGAACTGCCGGGGCGAGACCAGCTGCAGGAGATCGCGACTGGTATAGCCCAAGGCGACGAACTTCCCGCAGGCGACGATCTGGCCCGGGTCCTCGATAGTGCTGCGGGCCTGACGCGATACGAGGCCGAAGGGGCGTTCTCATTGTCCATCGTTCGGCACGGCAAGCTCGATCCGGCGTGCATCTGGGGCGTGAAGGGCCAGCAGTTGAAGAAGAGTGGGCTGGTTTCTATTCACCGCGGCACTGAATCGTTCCAGCAACTCGGCGGCCTCGATAACCTGAAGGCGTTTTGTTTACGGGCCATGCGACGCCAAGGTGAAGGCCAGCCCAACAACAGGCCCCGCGGCGTCCTCTTGCTCTCTCCTCCCGGTTGTGGCAAGTCCCAGTTTGCAAAAGCACTGGGCAACGAAACTGGCCGGCCGACTGTGGTGCTCGATGTCGGCGCACTGCTGGGAAGTCTCGTCGGCCAGTCAGAGAGCAACGTTCGCGCAGCCTTGAAACTGGCCGACGCGATGGCGCCGTGCGTTGTCTTCTGCGATGAACTGGAAAAAGCGCTCGCTGGGGCTACATCATCGGGCCAGACGGATTCAGGTGTGACGGCCCGTGTGTTCGGCTCGCTGCTCACGTGGCTGAATGACCACGAGAGCGACGTCTTCTTCGTCGGCACCTGCAACGACGCCTCAAAGTTGCCGCCGGAGTTCGCCCGTGCTGAGAGGTTCGACGGCGTGTTCTTCGTGGACCTTCCGGGGCGTGACCAGAAAGACGGCATCTGGGGCATCTACACGCGGCACTACGGACTCGACGCGAAGCAGGCCCGGCCGGATGACGCCAACTGGACCGGGGCTGAGATCAAGTCGTGCTGCAGGCTGGCGTCACTCTTGGATGTGCCGCTGATTCAAGCCGCGCAGAATGTCGTGCCCGTGGCTGTGACTGCGGGCGACAAGATCGAGGGGCTACGCCAGTGGGCTTCCGGTCGGTGCCTATCGGCGGATCGGGCAGGCGTGTATTCGCGGCCGGAGGGAGGCAGTGGTGGCCGGGTACGCAGAGTCGTGCGGGAGCCGGGGGTGAATTGAGCAGCGTGTCGTGCGGGCACCAAACGACAACGGGCCGGGCACCTTGCGATGCCCAGCCCGGTTGTGACCGTGACGGTACGTCTCTGCGCGTGTGAATCTCTGCGCGTGTCAGGCCGCTTTCAGCCGACGACGCTCAAGCAGGCCCAGCGATCCCAAGACGAGGGCCAGAACGCTTCCAAGGCTATTCGGGTCGATCTCGGGGACGGATGAGGGTTCGGGGGCGACCGTCGGCACAGAAATAAGGCTCGCATACGGCTCCGTGCCCGGACCGGAATAATCGTTGTCTTGGACCTGCATAACAGTGGACTGGCGGTTCAGCGTGACGTTGCTGCCCGTCCCGTCAATCGTCGAATCAACGGTCATGCTCGTAAACGAAAACGGATTCGTAACACCGTCGAATTGAAACTGAAACAGGAGGCCGTAATTGTAGATACCGAGTTGACTGCTCGAAGTCGGAGCGGATCCTACGAGGCCGCCGAATGAGACATTCGTAGCCGTGATATTGCCCAAACTGGTGGCGTCGCCATCCACGTAGTTCACGGTGACAAAGAGACCCAAACCTTCCGCCAGCGGGTCAACTTGAATAGCGTGGCCCACCGGTGCAGACAGCGTAAACGAGATCAAATTGTTCACGCCGTTCAGCGAGATGGTCTCCGGGGCAAGCAAGTCTATAGACTGGCCCAAACTGGCCGGATCACGAAACCTGCCCGGCATGTACATAGAGTTCACCGTCGTGCCCGACGTCACATTAACCGCCAAGGGAGTGGCAAAAACGGCCGGCGAACCAAGCAGGACCGCCACGCCGAACATAAAGACGACGCGGGACAGACGGACGAGCGAGACCTGCAATGAAGTGCAAGGCATGTGCGGGATCCTTTCGATGGGCACGGTGAATTGGCAGGGCGAGAAAGGGTGACGGAGTGTTCTGAGATCTCGCAGTGTTCACCCCCCGCCCCCCGTTTGCAAGCAACCGGACACAACAAAATGCTAAATCGATACCCGCGCGCACCAAACGGGAATGGCGCGCACCAAACGGGCATAACGCGCACGAAATAGCCGGCTTGCGCGCACGAATTGGCACCGAGCGGAGACGAGGCGGAGTCGAGTGTCTGCCGAGAACTGCCCCCTCAAGACTCAATCCACCAACCACAACAGGAACCATTTCATGTCCACAGCAACCACCACATCCCACGACATCGGCCAACACACACCCACGCGCGGCCTACATCGTGAAGCCCAGCAGCCGGTCACGCAGCAGGAACGCAACGCTGCCCAGAGACTCCGCACCACGATGGCCGCCGTTCGCCTCTCCTTCACGTGGCTGGGCGTTCGTAAGACCCTCGCCCCAGAGCAGCGCACGACGGCAGCCAGAGTGTTCCATGCCGACCGGGAACTCCTCTCGGCCAGCAAACTGATCCTCGACACGAAGAACCCCGCCTACCGTGCCGTCGCTGCCGTTCGCTCGGAAGCATCTGGCTACTGGCGGACGGTCACGCTGCCGTTCCCCGAGGCTGGCATTCGGCTCCTTCCGCAGAGTTCGCTCGGCACGTTTGCCAGCACCATGGGGACGTACCGCGAGCGACTCCAAGAGGCGGCCCGGGAACTCGCCACCCAGTACGACACGATCAAGAGCGAATCCCAGCAGCGACTCGGCACGCTCTTCAACGCCAGTGACTACCCCACCACGCTCGACGGCCTATTCGATCTGGAAGTCACCTATCCATCCATCGAGCCGCCTGCGTACCTCGTGAGCCTGCACCCAGAGGTCTACCAGCAGGAGCAAGCCCGGGTCCGTGAACGCTTCGAGAACGCCGTCGAACTCGCTGAACAAGCCTTCGCCACGGAACTCCAGCGGCTCACGGCTCATCTGGCTGAACGCCTCACTGGGCTTCATGACGGCCAGCCCAAAGTGTTTCGTGATTCAGCCGTGGAAAACCTCCGAGAGTTCTTCGAGCGGTTCCGGCGGCTCAACATCAGGAGCAGCCCGGAACTCGACATGCTGGTGGAAGAAGCCCAGCAGGTCATCACGGGGATCGAGCCGCAGCAACTCAGGGATTCAGTCAGGCTCCGGCAGATGGTCGCACGGGACTTCGAGCAGATTCAGGCCAGTGTCGGAGAAATGCTCGTAGATCGGCCCCGCAGGAACATTCTCAGGCGCGGGCAGATGGGAGCGGGAGTATGACCAGCGAAATAGAGTTGGTCGTCGGCTCTGATGGTGACGTCCGGTGCATCTACGACGAGGCACTGGACCTGCGGGAGATCGGGAGGTTGCAGATCACCCGGGCCAGTCATGTCGAGCCAGATAGGGGCGGTTTCTGGTGGGCGGATATGGGGCCTGTTGGTGGACCTGTTTTGGGGCCCTTCAGAAACCGGACGGAGGCGTTGGGGGCGGAGAGGGGGTGGCTCGTCAGGGAAATCCAGATTTTATTACTGCAGCAGCAGATCGACCTGGCCGGCCTTGGAAATCCTGGTCCAGTCGGCAAGACGATCTACTGATGCCGCTCGTAGAACAGGGGCCGAATCGATCGCATTACATCGGCGGATAACTATCAAGCAGTCACGCCCGGCATAAGCACTTTAGCCACAGTCTGGTAACGCCGCTACTTTCGAACCCCTCCTCTAATGTGCCTACGAGAAACACGCTACAACCTCGCTACTTTACTACGTCCTACCTGCTCAACGCCCCCAAACGACGCCGATAAACATAACGGGCCGCAAGCGCCGCAACGAGCCCTAAAAGCAAGAAAAGATTAGTCAACAGACTACGATTGCGAGCGTGACCTCCCCGCCTAGGAAATGAGCTAAGCACCTCATCTGAAATCCCGTAGTGGCTCGGACGAAAGAACGATGCATCGGGCTGATCAGTCGTGACAGAATCCACCTCGGTCGTATACTCGACTTCAACCTCGTCCTCTTCGTTGTGACGCCCCTGATACGTGATAGCCCGGACAAGAGACCGCCCGCCACGCTCCGATGGGCTAAATTTACGCTCCTCGCGCACCCACAATCGCTTTTCAGCAGTCATTGGAGCGCCAGGGATATTACTGCTAATCAGAAGTATATCAAACGCCTCCAGCACGGGAGGCTCCCCAAGATCAAATGTAAGGGATCCTCGGGGCAAGAATGCTGTTTCACCTACGACCGAGAATCGAACGTATATTTTCTCAGCATTTCCTTCTGTAGAGAGCTTACGTACTTCGTCGACTTGAAAACCTTTTGTGTCAGCAAGCTCCTTAAGTGTGAGAAAGAGCACGCTGTGATCGGCATCGAGCAACTGGTGCACATCGGCTTCTACACTTAGTCGATCGATTACGGTTCGAGCGATTGACGAACGCATAAACGACAATTGAAATGGATCGTCTTTCTCGGTCCGGGTAACATGAAATTCGTAATCGCTTGCCAAGACTTTCACCTTCTGCCACCGCTCAGGCCACACTTCATCCACAAGCACGCTGTCGGAATCTCTGCACACACTAAATTGGCGAATCAACTTCCCCCGAGGGTCCCGGAATGCTGCTTGGCCCGTCGTAAACGAACTGTCATGCTGCGTAAATAACTGCCGCAACTGAACAGGAATGTCTTCGCCAAAGCAGTTTTCTGGCCAGAGCGGCGGAACCAGCCACGCTAGACTAATAATGCAACTAACCGCGCACTTCCGTAGCCCACTCTCAGCGGGGCAACTGAAGGGCCGAATGAGTGACTTGTACTTGCTCGCGACATGTTGCAAAACACAATCATTCACAAGACGCACTGGGCAAATCGGCAGCGGCATTGTTTGCATTCAAGTTTGTCCTGGTTAGGGCATAGGCCCGAGATCTTGGTGCCACATTCGCAAATCTTATTCAAGCATGCCGTTAGGTATATCTCATCAGCGAACAACGACGGACTTAATGAAACGACTACCAATGTTCCGAAAAGTATCACGAACGCATTTGCGAGCATCAGTTTCGTCATGTCAAGCAGTCCTCCTAAGAAGTGTAAGTGTATAACCACGAGATCACCTGATCCCGCAATACCGAACTGCGCACGGTAGCGCCGACTCTGTCGCATCCTCTAAAAACCAGACGACACGAACTTCAGAGGCGCCGAGCCTTTGCACGTGCAGCGTGACAGGCAGCGTTAGCTCCCCAAGCGCATCAATCACTTTAGGAAGCTCAGGACCAGCGACACAACCGCAGTCGGCGTTTGCACCGGCAATCCGAAGGTCTGACAGTCGCAGATTACGGAGGGTGAACATCGCGGTGGCTTTCGTTCCCACGCGGACAATGCCCAAGTCGACGACGCGTTGTTCCGCCACGGCAGGGGCGCCGCGAATCGCACGCACTACATTCTCGGCGGAGCCCAGCCAGGCGCGACCGAGCAGGATGATTATTCCCAGAAGAAAAGCGGCTAAAAGCACACTTGAGACCCAAGGTGAGCTCGAAGAGGGTAACCAAAGGCGATTAACCGCATCAGCACGATTTCGCATTGTATGTGGCCCCTGGCTAACACGCCGTTCTTATTGCCCGCTAGTCTTTCCTGAGATCACTACACAGGACGGGTAAGCGTCGTCGTGGAATTCGCCGTCCCTCAAAACCGCGAAGACCCTAGGAGCAGATTAGCCCCCCCATGCGAGGGCTGTCAACACTGCAGCAAAAAAGCCGGCAATGACAGTGTTGGACGACCACGCGTATACGGTTTTGCTGAGGTAGGCAATGCACCTTCAAGCCTGGCCGTCAGTTTCTTACACGGCCAGCATAGGCGTTGGCCACCGACGAAAACGCCGACGTCCATCGCGGGGCTACCATCTCCGGAAATGGTGTTAAGGAGATCGGGAGCTGCGAACATGTGTGAACAGACTTTACAAAACGCAAAAGCTTCCCACTGTCGCACTACTCGGCTTTCGACAACGCAAGTCGCTCACCACAAATTCTCAGTCGTCGTCACCGAGATGGTTTGCATGCTGGCCTCCCCGTAACGTCAGCGATATCATCGCCGGTTGCCAACTGTATTGTGCACCGCCAAACGCGGTTCCGTCATGACAGTCAGTTTAAACTGTGATTTAGCGTACTACAACATGGGCTGCGACGGCCGAGATGATGTCTGCTCCCCTGACCACATTTATGTCACGGAGACCTCCCGAATTGTTAACGGTAGAAAGTCGGGATATGAACCACTCCTCTGCCTGCCAGGCGTGTTCCCTGTCCCATTTCGACTTTTCAATGGACATGCTCTGTCATGAATGGCCTTGAACTGAGCGACGCCGCATCGATCAAAACTGGGAAAGACCGGCGTTGTCGTTCACGCGGCCAGCCACGTCGACCCAGATAGGGGCGGCTTCTGGTGGGCCGATATCGGACCGTCAGGAGGGCCGGTGCTTGGACCGTTTAGGGGCCGCTCGGTAGCGTTGGAAGCGGAGAGGGAGTGGCTTCTAGCACATCCGAGCACACTCAGGACACCTTAGTCTTTGAGTGCAAGGCCTTCTGCTGGTGCTCGAATTGGCGGTAATAACTCTCCGATATTCGCAGATGCTTGTTGCGGCAGACAATGTAGCCACCACCCATCCCAAACTGCGCATACTCGGCTTGCTGGTCAACATCCTTCGGCATTCCTGCAGGAAATACGTCCTCGCGCACGATGCCCGTCATCGACTCATCCGACACAACGTCGACTGAGAATCCTGCGTCTTTCAACACATCCCCAAACTGTTCTGCGGACACTACCTTTGTCACCGCTGTATCCATGTCCCCAAAAATACGTTCGAGCAGGGTCCGATAGGTCGCAACGGAGTCGTGCAACAAGTACCTCGTTGCCGCAAGGTACTGCTTGGTTTCGGAATCGCGGCCTCCAGCCTGTAATGTGGGCCGAGCTACAGCGGCTAACTCGGCACGGATCTCCTGAAGTTGCGTGCGGAGGGGTGAGAATATGCCCGCGAGGCACTGACCGACAAAATCCGCAATCTGCGTCTTGAGAGCCTCTTTTGCCTCTGCTACAGACGCGAATGGGATAATTGCGTTGTAGGTCGCAGATGCATTTATTTCGTTAAGGAGTTTAAACGTCATCTGTGGGTTTTGCATTTGAGCAAACTGACGCCACACCGGCTCCGCCGAGGAAGCGTCGTATACATCCTTGTAATGCAGAACAGGTGCCTCGACCAACGTGAAAAGTGGAATGTTGGCGTCACGGGCAGTGCGATACTCCCGATGCGTGACGCTGAGGCCATCTTCCCCGAGGTCACCGTATCGCTTGCCAACAATCAGGACGCACATTTGACAGTTGGGAATTGCTCTGCAGCAGGCGTCAGCCGCTGATTCGGGGTAAAGATAGCCGACGCCGCCACGCTCGCTCATAACGGGCTGATATCGCAAGTCTTCGATGGCGTCGCGCAGTGCATCTCGCACGTACTTAAGGTCCGCGATAGTGGAACTGATGAAGATGCTGGGAACCATTCAGCCCTCCTGAGGTTGAGTGAAAGCAAAGCATATCGCTTTTATGTGACGTCACAACGACGTCTCATGCGTTTCGAAACGCCCGCATCGAAAGTCCTCTCGTCTCCCGTTCGGCTCCTCCGGCTGCCGGGCGTGTTTCCCTTCTTCCGGCTCGCTGCGTTGGCGGCCGGTGTCCCTGTGTGTTTCCCGTTTCCCATTTCCCACTTTCAGGAGATCGAGAACCCATGAGCGACTTTGACCTGTTTGACGCTGTGGCCCATGTCACCGGCGAGGATTCCCACGAGATTCGGCGCCGCGGCTTCGTGCTGACCGGCCCCGAGGATTCTGGTTCCAATCCAGAGCCGGAGTGCCTGCTCGACGTGATGCTGGTCGACCTCCCGGAAAGTGGGGCGGTCGATTGGGATGCGCTCGGTTTCGGGTGCCGCGAGCCGTTCTTTACGAGCACGCTGAAGGCCCGGAAGAAGTCCAAGGCCAGTATGAAGAAGCAGGCGGCCCAAGCGGCAGCCTGAACATGAAGTGCGCCTGCTGACGCGTAGCAGGCCGCCAGACTCGTACAGCGAGGGCGTGGTGCGGATGGGTAGCCCAAGACCCGTCGGCCACGCCCTCGCTGTTTCTACTCCGCGCATCGTCGGTGTCGGCCAAACAAACACCCAGAGTAAGGGCTCAAATCTGCACCCTATTAGGGCTCATTTTGAGCATTTTGCTGGTGTCACCCGTGAGCCCCATCCCATAAGGGATCCCATAACCGCGTGCATGCGTGCTGACGCACACGCACGCGGACAACAAGAAACTCGTTTGGCGTGCGCATTTGTCACCCGCCATCTATCCCCACAGGAACTTCATCCCCATGTTGAAACTCCATGCCGGCGTCTCGAAGAAAGTCGGTCTACCCGGCTTCTCCAGCGCCTCGGCCTCCTGCACCATCGAGGCTGAACTCGACGGCTCCCTGCTCCATGACCGCGAGGGCTTTCAGATCGTCGTGCAGCGGGCGTACAAAAGTTGCGAGAAGGCCGTCGAAGACCAGATCGCCCGGCTGCTTGTCCAAGGAAATCCGACACCAAATAGCCCCGTTTGTGCTCCAGACGTCTCAGAGCACCCCCAGACCACAAACGGCCCGCAGACGCGCAGCCAGAGCCCTTCTCGCGCATCCCAGCCGGTCACGCAAGAAGTCATCGAGGTCCGTACGAGCCCGGCTATCAGTGGCGCCCGGATCACGACCACGAGTAACAGCCTCCCCAGTCCTCGTCCCGCCACGGCTTCACAGGTTCGTGCTCTTCGGGCCATCGCCGCTCGCCGGAAGATCGACCTCGTGGGCCTGCTGCGTGACAGGTTCGGCCTCCAGACAGCAGACGAACTAGGCATTCGGCAGGCGTCCAACCTTATCGATGAGTTGAAGGGAGACGAGCCTGCTGCCACTCCTGCGAACGGCACCGAGGCCTATGCGACGACTGGAGGTGCCCGATGATTGCCAACGCACCCCAGTTGCCCGTCATCATGCCCGCCAGCACCAATCCCGCCAACGAGATCGCCAAGAAACTCACCGGCCGGGACTACGTTTCATGGTCGGCCATCAGCACGTTCCGAACCTGCCCGTTGAAATACAAGTTCAGGTACATCGACGGCCTGCCCGAGGAGTCTGTATCGGCGGCGTTGATCTTCGGCACCGGGATTCACTCCGCCGTCGAGCAGCACTTCCAAGCGATCCTGTCCGGGGAGCCCAAGCCCGACCTCGATGCCCTACTGTTCACCTACCGGTCCGCATGGCTGCCACACGATCCAGACGCGATCTCTTTCGGCAGTTCGGAGACTCGGGTCTCGCTGGATGCTCTGGCTGGAAAGATGCTCACGGCGTTCCTGAATAGCCCAGCGGCGAGCGTTCAGGGGCGGGTGCTGGGCGTCGAGGAGGAGATTCGGGGCATGCTGGTCGAGGGCGTGCCGGATTTGTACGGGAGGGTCGACCTGCTAACGGAAGACTCGGATTCGCTGGTGGTTACAGATATCAAAACCAGTCGAGGGAAGTGGAGTCAGGAGCAGGTCGAAGACTCCGGGGAGCAGTTGTTGCTGTATTCACACCTCGCCTCGGAGATCAGCCCGGGGAAAAAGATCGCGACCCGGTTCTTGGTCCTGACGAAGACCAAGGAGCCGGTCATCGAGGAGCACGTTCGCGAGGTCGAGCCCGGGAACGTGAAACGCACCTTGGCGGGCGTGGAGCGTGTCTGGCGGGCTATCGCGAGCGAGAACTTCTACCCGGCACCTTCGGCGGTCGGCTGTGCTTCGTGCGGCTACCGCCAGCCGTGCGCCGAGTGGCGAGGGTAGAGCAAATCCCGGCAGTCCAGCCGGGAGGAAAAGCGGCTCGGGAAACCCACCGCTTTTCTTTAGCTATCGGCGACCGTGCATCGGAGGCGTCCGCTGTCGCGATGATCCCAATGATCTTCGGAATCGGTGGTCCGAGGAGCATGCAGGGGCTCCGCGCGCTTCTGCAAACCGCCTGGACTCACTTCGAGCGGCTCCTGTCGGCCTTAGATCGCGTGGTGGCGGCGCTCGTCGCGCCGATAACGCCGTTGTCGCGCGCCATCGGCGGCTGATCATCAGACGGTCAGAGACACAGAAAATGACTTGGGCCACGGGCCGCTAGTAGCTAAAGCTGAATCGCGCAGACACTACCATTGCCTGCGCCGTCGAATCATCCACCGAGTGCGAGTCGATATCTGTTTTCGCTCCGATGGTGCATTCGTAAAGAACAGCCGGTGCCTTCAGGGCATCTTCCAAACACTTCCCACGCCACTCATCTACAGGCTCCCAAGCCGTGCAACACCAATCCGGAACGCACTCGGCCAACATTTTACTCGCCACGAGCACCACCACGCGGCTCAGTGCAGTACGCCAATTGTATCCTGAAAAACAGCCGACGCACCTCTTCACATCGCTACTTTGCCAAAAACTTGGTCCTTTTCACAATCAGATGCGGCTATCGCCACGGTTCTCTTAACAAGAAAGTCAAGCGCCCTCGTTGCTTCCGGGTGCGGGCTGATCGCAATCACTCGCCCCTTGCCGAATCGGCCGGCAATGATGGCGGGAGTATCGATCATCGTGCCTCGTTGAAACTCGAACGACCATACTTCGTTACGGAAGGTTGCCCATGTGACGTAATCGGGCAGGTCCTGCCTTCCGGCCGGAACAAGAATAGGTCCGCCACTATAGTGAACCGGTATCACTTCCGGCACTCCTTCGAGCCCTTCCCTGCCAACCGAAGAAAGTTGGAGATCTACTACACCGGAACGGCGTGCCGAGAATGACACTGCGCCCCACCCGGGGATCTCTCTATCACCCGAGAGAGATCTCGCGTCGATGACTCCCAAGGCCTCGACATTACCGCTAATAGCAAGAAATGCCCCGGCACATATCCCGACATACCCACCACCACGTCGAAGAAACTCGCGCACTGCGTCCCGCCCTTCGGCTCCAAGAGCCTCGCCCTGCTGCCGAGCCACTCCGCCGGGAAACACGAGAACATCGTATTCACGCAACGCACCGCTGCGTATTACAACTGGACGAACTGACCTCACATCGAAACTGCGCTCCGACCTCAAGACTTCTATCAGCCGATTGGTGCTCGCGACATCCCCGTTCTCGAACGCCACGACGCCCACGGTCACGTGCGGCACTTTTAAAATTGCGTACCGACGCCGCCAATCTTGCCCCGCGACGAAAAATCCGATCACGCAAGACAACAGCGTCGCATAAGCGATTGTGAACTTACCCCAATCCAGCTTGGATTGAGACGATAGCATCGCGGGGACCGAATTCAACAACCGCTTTGGCGAGAATCCTCGAAGAATAGTTCGCACCAGCCCCTTGCTCATGGCATGCGATTCCTGGAACCGTACTCACAGAAGTAGCTCAGAATCGCCGCCACGCGCGGCTTACATCATCCACGCGATGCTGACAACCCCGCCGATCTAGGCGAGTGACTTGCACAGCGTTTGATAGAACCGACATAATCACACTAGCGTCCGCCACATCACACTGATAGCAAGTCGCACGCAGCGGCAAAAAGCCTACACCTCAAAACCGTGAGGCCCCATCACGCGACTCGCAGCCATCGCACACAAAACCGCAGCACGAGATAGACGTTAGCGCCGATTAATGCAACCGCCGGGGCGATCAGAACGACAGTATCGCCAGACGTCTTACTGGAGACCTGCGGCACAGGTCCACCAAACGATTGCAGAACATATCGGGCTAGCGCCACGGTGTTGTCAAGCAGATCAATCCCTCCTGGCACCTGGTAAACTTTTCCGCTATCACGATCCTGAATCAACGTCCCCGGAGGAGGAGTAAAATCAAACGCACAGTTATCTACCTCGTTTACTCTGACTTCCTCAATCACAATATCGTAACCGCGCGACTCCGACAGATCGGCACCGGCATTCCGCAACTCCAGTCTAGTTCGTAGCGGAATCCAGAATGCCTGCCTGCCGGCCACATCAGCTTCGTACCTCCTGAATTCAGACGACAATTGGCGGCGTAACATTACTCCCGAAGCAGGGTCGAACGTCTCTCGCTTGCGTATAGCATAGCCAATTTGTGGATCAAGCCACAGGCGATCCAACGCCGGCGACTCCAACACGCAACACCTGTGCCCATCAACGACTTCAAGCTCTGGATTCAGGACATAGTCGGACAGTTCAAGAGCGAATCGCAGGGGCATCGCCGCCTCTCTAACGTCAGGATTCACAGGCGAATCATCATTCTCCGGCCACCAGCCCATGCAGTCGAGAATCGGATCAAGTCGCACCTTCCACATATAAATCGACGACGCATTATTCCGAGAGGTCTCATACATCCTACTTGCAACAAAAAACACATCGAGCGTCTCGCCATCAAAAAACTGCATTGTGTGATTTACGTCCACGCTCGGTGGCTGGCGATCCGTGAAATGGACGTTCTCTCGGTAGCGGTGGCGGTTCTTAAGAATTAGATGGTGACGGACGTAGACGTAGGGATCGAATGGGTTGCCACTCGCAGCGATAATGCAGTATCGTACGTCCAGACTTTCAACAAGATTGTGACGGGCCAGCACCGAACTTCGTATTTCAGCAACATCGCCTGCTTGGCCTGAACTTAGGGCCTCGCCTCCGCGCACACAGTCTTGGCGCATTCCCACAAAGACTGCCAACCCCCAAACAAATGCCAGCCCTGTTTTCGCGGCATTGCAGATGTCCACCATTGTCTGCTCCGATCGCCTGGCGTTACATGAAGCTACAATGAACCCTGCGGACAATTAGAAGCGGTCGACACGCCTTTACTGCTTTTTCCAACGACGCCGTGTGACTATCGCTATTAATGTAAAGAACAGCGCGACGCTCATCCAAAACGCTATGCGGGATGTTATGCCCGGCGATCTGTTGAGCGATTCAACAAGGCGATCCAAGTCCTCCTTGCCTGCCGGCACGTAATAACCGTCGGCGACCTTGACGCCCCTAGTATCCACCTGCCCATTGCGGAAGTCGAATACAAGCGTTCCGGCTGGGATCTGCAGGGAGAATAGCTCATCAGGCACATCGTTGGCATTGATTTCACTGACATCATAGTCGTATGCCACAATCGGGCTATTGTGAATCTCTGCCGGAGCAGAAGGTGGTGCGGCCATTTCATACACACCCTTTTGAGGAAGCCACACGCCCTTGCATACCTCGGCGAACTTACTGCAGGTGGATCGACCTTGCAGCAGCTTTGTGTTCGAATAATAACTCTCCTGCTTCCGGACGGCATACCCGAGAGAGGAATCACACCAAAGTACTGTGTCTTCCCCCACCTCAATGACAATGCACAAGGCGCCGTCGACGGCCTCTGTTCCTGACCTCATTCGGCAGCGGCCACTGGCGATAGCGCCAGACACACGGTTCAAAGCGCGATCATTGTTGCTATTGACGACATCCGGCAAAGCTCGAAACACGAGTCCTGTATAAGACGGGTTGAAATAGCTCGCATCACTTTCTGTGTGGGATAGATCGGAAATACCAAGGATTGAGGCTGTATCTCCGCCCACTCCTCTCTTGCGCAGAACTGTGCCGTCAAAGGCATAGATGGCGTTGGCTGGGACGTCGTGGCCCTTGGGCTGACTATTTGCCTTATTTTCGTTGAAATCCAGTTTCGTTGCGTTCTTGTCCGCAAGGCTCGATGTTCTCTCAAAACTGTAGTAGCGTTTGTTTCCCTTAAACGCAAAGACATGGACTTCATCGGAAAGGAACCGTAGCTGAAGGTATTGTTGGACATCAGACGCCGTTCCCAGCAGGCGGGAAGAGAGGCGATATTTGACATACAGGCTTTTCAGCGAATCCTCTTGGCCTCTATAAGAATCAGCCACGCTATCCAAATCAGGAACGTCCGCCTCAGCGATAGGCAATGATACTGCCCATAAAAAAAGGCATGCAGCAGTGAGCAGGCCTCGCAACAAGACGTTTGGCAAACGCATTAACGACGCTCTGGTTGACGTGACAGTGTGTAAAATCATGATTTGCAGCCAGCCCTTTTCTCGGTGTATTGGAGATTGGGGGATGAAGTAAATCCGCGTACTGGTGCCTTTTTGGCCCCCTCCCCCGCCCGTCTGGACTTGTGTTGAGCGGACCCTGCGCTTGCTCATGTCGGATCGAGTAACGTTAGGCCACGGGACCTGAGGCAGATGCAGGTCCGCTGGCAGTGGAACGGGAAGCGATGAACGTGCCTAACCGGCGGTTGTGGGAGCGCATCTTGAACGCCGTCGAACTAGTTCGGACCAAACCGAATAAGTCACGTTCGCGGTGCCGATTGCTATAGCAACAGCATAGAGCCACCTGAGCCCAGCGAAACGGCTATTTTGAATCAGCAGATAACCACGCCATTCTCGAAAGAATTCCTCGGATGGCATGAAATTAAGCGCCGCACTGGTGCCATCGACAATCCATACTCCGTCGTGCTGCACTGATAGAATTACAACGAAATGTCCGCCCTCCGCCTTATCAACCTCAAGCAGAGCAATCGCGGGTAGTGGGCATTGTCGGAGCCTTTCTGGAGTGACCATTACCACCTCAGAGGGAACTCCCTGGCTCTGCATGAAGTCTTGCATTTCTCCAATGCTTTGCCCAACGCTGCGAACTGGGAATGCCGCAGCAGTCACATCATAAGATACCGGACGCCCAAGAAGCCTAAGGAGCACATAAACGGAATTTATTCCGCAACGATTTCCCACTCGCCAAATTTCGCGATCGCTGTCATCGGAGTCGGCGCTCTGATCGTCCTGCTCCGGCATCGTCGAGAGGCCATCGTCTGGACTTGCGAATGCCAAGGGGCACAGTCTTGGAAACCCGCAAGCGATGGTTAGTGCAACGACACACCACAAGCAACGACACCACTTCGCTCCTCTTTGTCCGAAGAGACGAGAGCAACTCCCGCGCGGAGTAACTGATTTCAGCCGCCCTGTAATCGCGTGTTGCCAAGTTTCCAAAACAGTTTACTCCATCCTCAGGGCGGAAGTCATCCGAACGCTGTTCTTCAGTAGCCAATAGGATCCCAAGTCGCGTCATTACACACGTGCACTGCGTTTTACCATCTGCATGTCAGTGCAGGGGCAGCCACATTCGGCAGGCGGGCATTCCAGCAGTGGGGAATCAGACGCGAGTACGGGAGCAACACCGCGCGAAGCCTACTGCCGATTGCCTAGCCCCCCTGATTCGGGTAGCCAAGAAACTGAACGCTTCCGCAAGGGATTGAGCACTCATAACAAGTCTGCTTCAGTCCAGGCGCACAAAGGGTGCCGGTTCCGGGAATGACAGGATCGATAATTGTCTCGGATCGCGGACATCGGAGCTGTATGCCTCCGGGGCCGGTCTTGCTATATCCAGTGCAACCTTGCCATTCGATCTTAAACCGTGCATCGTTAGCCGCGCCGAACAGAAGTGCGGCATCCTGCTTGCCGACGATATTCCTTGCCCACGGTGCCCCCGCCTCGGTTGATGACAATCCGAGAACGGCCACGAACAGCAGAGCTAACCCGGAGAATAGAACGATTCCGTTTTTCATGACCTGACTCCACGTTAAAAGGACGGGAAAAGTATCGACATCAAGGACTTTATCGCACTCCAAGAAGCTGCGGCGAGGGCCCGCTCGTGCATCCCACTTGATTCTCTTAAGTTACTCCGATGGGGCAACGGCATTATTCGACAATGTTACTAGGGCATGCGCCGCGTGACAATAGGGGCAGTAGTGTTCTTGTATGGCGTCTTGACTTGCGCACAACAAGCTCTCTTGCAAGAACTCGGCTGCCCGTTGAAAGACTTCGTCTGAAGGCAGCATGTCCGGCAAGACAAGGTACATCCAGTCAACGTGATGCCCGGTGACGTGAACGCGAAGATGCCGCTGGTTCGGCGAATCACTATTTCGAACTGAATACGCTGGAGAACTGTACGCGTGCCATCCAACCGGCCAGCTGCCGTCTGCGAGTTGCGAATCTGTAAGCCGAGTTACATGCTTACCTAGGTGCTGGCGAATCATGGCTCGCCGTAACTCCGATAAAACAGGACGTTCGAAATCTGCGCGAAGCAAAACAGCCAACGCCTCAAGTAGGTGAATCCCGTGGCAGGCCAAACCATCAGAGTTAAATTGCCGCCGCATTAGTTCATCAGCCATTTGGTCAAAGTGAAATCGATGACCAAACTTATTTACCCATGTTCTCTGGGGCGGTAAGTACATTGCCAAAGCGATACACACCCATTCGATTTGCGGATCGTTCGTGTTGTAGTTGGCCACAGTATCCTGAAGTATGTCACGGACGGCGAACGTGCCCGTGTCCGTCGTCAATTCTTGGGTGAGGGGAATTCCGTGTTTTGCGAATTCACTCAGAAGCTGCCCCCAATGAGATTGCCGCTCAAGCTGAAAGCGACTGTCGCGCGGGTCAACTAGTCGGTTATGGAGCCCATATTGCGTTTCCACGAAGATCGGGCTGCCAAAGTACGCCGTTGCGAGTTCGTTGCTGTAGATCACTTCCTTGAGCGAGGGGAGGCGATCAGCCCTCGAAGGCCAAGGGATCTCCATATCCAAGCCGAGCACCATGGCTGCGTGCATCAGCCCCCCCAACGGCGATCTTTGCCGAGGCATTACCCGCTGGACAGCCATCAAGGTCTGTTCGGCATCCAAGCACACCGACACCGACTTGAGTGGACGGACGGACACGGGATAGGACTGCACGCTCGATTGGAGCACCTCATGAGCGGAGGAGCTATAGCCAGGTGCGGAGGGATCGAATTGGTCGCCCTTACTCGACAATCTCAAATGCACAAATGCTGCCAAGGATGTCGCAATACAGACTAGCGACAGGAGGCGAATCGCTTTGTCGTCACGGATCGATTGTGTTGCTCTTTCCATATCTTGCCCAATAAATCAAACGCAATCATTGATGCGCACGCGGCAAAAGTATCTACGGTAACGTCCGGGCCTTTGAAGCATCCCAAAATGTGTAGTCCGTCGACGATCTTCGATCGCACGAAGTCCTGCCTGCGGAAAAACGCGACCGTACTTTGGATCATTGTGGGTCGGCAGGGAGCTACGCTTGAGTTGACCATGTACCGTTGTGATTACCATCGATACCCCGTAGGCGAGATGTACGGCATATAACCCTCGTGTACAGCGACAAGGGGAGTCACTACCGACAGCGTCCAAAGGACAACTTGACTCGATCTGACGGGCAGCGCACGAGTGAAAACGTTGCGAGACTTGCCTGCGCGGTCTCGTTGTGAAATGCTCAGCCGGCTTGATCATTGGCTCCCACCCCAACATCCGAACGAACTGTACAGATGCATGGCCCCGGCTGTTCTGTGTTCTAGCTTAAAGGGAGAGGTCGCCGTGCGCCAACATGCCGCACGGCGATTCGGCCTTGAATTCCTCGGCGTTTAGACCGAAGCCGCGGAGGTCGTGGGCTCCCGCCTAGGAGCCCCGCTGGCCAAGGCCCCATCCCTATGAAGCGTGCCTTGGCGGCCGTGACAACCGCAGCATCGCAACAGTGGCTTAAAATGCAGCCTTTTTGGGGATCGATGGAGTGTTGCTTGGGACCGATCAGCCAAGCCGAGACGCCTGGCTGGCCTCCCTTCTAACCTCGCGGAGCCTGTGTACCCGACGACGCACTCGTGTCACGAAAGTCTCCAGGAGCCAACGACTTCGGTTCACGGTTAGCAGTCCGTGGCCAAAGTCCCCTTCGCGCCTTTCCAGACGGCGCTAAACTGCTGACATCGGCTACGGATTGATTGGAGACCGACCCAGAAGGGGGCATGGCACTCGGGAAACGACGTCGGGAGCGGCAACTCGAGGCCTTCGTCTCGGCCTCTGACCTGCCGCAGTCTCCCGGGCATCCGTTCTAAACAGCTTAGCACCGGCTCCTCGCCGAAAACGACTTCCACTCCTTTGCCGACGCTCTGTACGCTCCGTTTTCCGGGGGGGTACGGGGCGTCCTTCGATTCCGCGGAGTGTCTCCTTTCGGATAACGTTCGTGGGGTAGTTCGAGAGCCTGCCGTCGCACCGCAGCATCGCGTGGCGATTTGCCGACAGCCGGTCACTGGCGGAGTTTCTCGTACTGGGTACGGCGGAAGATATCCCCGACCAATCGTCGATCGGCAAGTCGCACAAGCGCCTGCTGAAGGACGTGTTCGACGAGGTCTTTCGCTTCATCCTTCGTTTGGCGGCCCGGAAGGGCCTACTCTGGGGCGACAAGCTCGGCATTGACTTCACAACAATCCAGGCGACCGCCTCGATAAAGTCGGCCATCCGCAGAGCCCCCAGGAAAGGGCAGGAAGGACTACACGAAGAAGCGCCCCAAGAAGGCTGGCCTCGAGGCCAGTTCCGCCTTCCAAACCCATTCCCCAACCCAAGAAGGAAATACCACCATGCTGAAACTCCATGCTGGCGTCATACGCCTGCCATTACAGGACGGGCAGACACCGCGGCCCTTGCAGGAGAACGCGACGACGAACCCTGTGCCGCAGCCGGTGCACAGTGCAAGGGCGAATCCGAAGCACAGAATGCCGCCTTTGGGATAGTCGCGAAGTTCCTCCTCGACGGAGCCCGGCACGGGCCGCTCGGCCGCTTCCCGCCACGCGAGCCAGCTGTCCAGGTTCTCGGACACGATCGCTTGGAGCGGCGTCTTCTCGGGGCGGCGCCGCCCGTAACGGCGAGTGGCACGACGAGCCCACGGCGTGCCGCCGGATGGCCCGGCGACAGGTCGGGCTGCTCGTGACGGCGTGCAGAACGTGACCACCAAAGCGGTTCGCATCCCGGCGGTGTCCCGCTAGGAATGACGAGCGCGGCGGCCTTCGGGGGCAAAAGCGATCCCAAAGATGGCCACGTCGGCGGCGACGTAATGCCGCTGATGGCAGGCATCCCATCCAGGGGCAGTCGCCATCTCGGCAAAACCTCCATATGTCGATGTCACGATCGCTACAAATCCCGCCACATTCTTGAGCCAAAAAATGGCTACGTCAGAGGCGGGGAATCCGTCATCTTTCGAAGCTCTGCGTGTGATCACTCCCATTGAAGAACAGTCCGTAGGCCCTGAAACAGTCGATGGCTCATTCCCATTCGATGACAGCGGCCGACAACAACTCCAGGCGGTACGCCGATTCTCTTAGCAAGGCCGACTACGTCCGCTTTTGAGCAGTGTGGAAGAAGTGCCGCCAGTTCAGGGTCGAAGCGAGGCGGAATCAGGATATATCGGGCGAACTCATCCGCCTCTTGTTCCGCTCTCGCGTTTTCCGCGGATTCTCCATCCTCAACGAAGACCTGCTTTTTGCCGTGCTTCAAGATGTGTGCTGCCTCATGAAAAAAGGAAAAGAGGACTTGGTCCACCTTCTTGAACTTCAGGCTTAGCTGCAAAATTGCTTCATCTTTGCACGCCCACCGGGTCGCACCGCTCACGCTTGCGCCTGGGATCTCTTTAACGAATACAACTGCCACTCCCGCGCTGCGGCATTGTTCAATCATGGCCTGGTGCCAAACTTTCACCGGCTGATCGATGACGCGACGAATTTGGCCAATCGCCACTCGGAACTTCTTCTCGTCGTAGGGCTCGCAATCAACGCGCTGCGCTTCGATCTCGCCCATTCGTAGCCAGGTTGCCACCGCAACGGGGTGCTTCTTCGCAACACTGCCTCCTCGGAAATGAACGGTGGGTTTCACATGGGCTTCCCGCCAAGCGGCCACACTACTCACCCGGAAAAACTGTAGAGCCTGACGAACTCGCACGGACTTGTCCGCGCTGTCTTCCACATAACCGCGGGCGACGAGCTCCTTCCAGGGGATCTCTTTCAGCCACTCCACGTCGGCCGCAAGGCGTGACGATGCATGCCGGCGTGCTAGCGACTCACGGTATGCCAGCTCGCGGTTATTCCAGAAGGAAGCCGATGCCCCAAGCACCAACTCAAGCCGACGAGCGGTTTCGAGGGTAATGGGCGCGTCGCCGGAAATGATCTGGCTGATCGTCTTCTCGGCCATGTCGGTACGAATCGCAAGGTCGGCCTGCGCCATGCCTCGCTCTTCAAGTAGCTCTCGAAGCGTGTCGCCGGGGGGGACGGCGTAATCCGGTTGAAATGCGTGAGTTGTGGCCGCCATGGCTGCTGTTTCCTCTAGTGGTAGTCGCCGATGGCGACGATCTCGATTTTGGTGACTTTGTCCCAATTCAAAGTGCCAGAGTCGTTCAGGGGAAGCGGGTCGTTCGCCGATCGAAACACGAGTCGGTCCGGATGCACAAGGTCGAGCGCACAATGCCAACGCAGGTCCGCTGTCAATTGGTGGCATCGGCCGGGAAGGTTCCGAAACTCCCCCAGGTGGTTGGCTGCCACCAAGTCGCTGAGGCGAGTTTGAATGAGTTTTGCCATCCGCGGCCCATAATCGCCGCGTAGTTTGCTTGCAGAGTTGCAGAGCTTTTGGAGCTTCCCCGTGGAAAACGTCACTTCCATAGGTCGCCCTTCCAACTCCTTTACGTGTATGGTAAAGAGAATTGTCGGCGTGTCAATGGGAAGTCTTTACGTTATTGGTTAAGATGAACGGCGGCAAGGCATGGGGCGTCGGGGTAGACTTCGCTGGCTTTGTCCATCTCGGCGGCGCAGCGGTGCCGCGATTGATCCGTGCGACTCACGTTTCAGAAGATCTGGACGGATAGCCCTGGCAATGTCACCTCCGCAACCGTTTCTCGGCTGATGAGCGGCTCGGGAGCTGCGTGCCCCGTCTCCCGGTCCGGAACAGGTGGCACTCAAAACGGCCCCCCCCCCCCCGGGAGTGGCTGTTTTCTGGCGTCGGCGCGGAGTCTCTCCCGTCCGGCCCCATGGCGGCTTCGGTGATGACTCGCGTCCGGAACGGCTCACAGGCTATGGATGTCCATCGCGGGCAGATCGTCTACCGTCGCTTGAAAGACATCGCGATCGTCATGGACCTGGACGAGTTCTCCCCAGTCGGTGGGCGGGCCTCGAGCGAGAGCGAGCGGCGGCGGCACCAAAAACCCACCACCGCCCGCGCCCTCACTCCCTCAACCCCTGCCCCCTCGCCCAACTGCGAGCGTCCAGATCGAGCTGCGCGTGATCAATGCCCTCAAGGCTCCGCTGGCACTCGAAGATCAGCTCGTTCAGCACCCTCACGCCCGCATCCAAGTCCGCGTGTCTGATCCCGTCGGCGTGCCCGGGGTCGAACTCATAGATCTGCGGCATACGTCTGGCGTTTGTCGTGAGTTTGGCCAAGAACTCCAAGTAGGGCGACGCGAATTCTTTCTTCTTGCGGCCCGAGTGGTATTTGGGGTCGCCGAACTTGTTCCGTCGGGCGTTCCTGAGCATGGCCAAAAGCTCCCGGCCTGCTGGATCGTTGAATGAACTCGCAGATGACATGGCATCCTCCTTGATGCGTTGGGTGTGCCGGGCTTCTTGGGCCGCGGCAGGAATCCGTACTTTCTGGCGTTTCACCTGTTCGCGGACGACGAAAACCATGAACTTTCGTGTCAGTTTCGGCGTCGAGCTAGCCACTATTTTAGCGCATCGAGGCACCTGATTCGGCATGGTTTCTCCTCACACGCCTCCGAAACTACAGGGAACCACGGGCCAGACCATGTGTGTTGCGAAATGCTGCGCCCGCCGCCAGGAATCAACATGCCGCGTGAGTGATTCCACGACCGCAGCGGGCATCACCGTCACCCGATCCTTGTTCCCCTTCGCCTCGCGGATCATCAGCTCCCGACGAGAGAAATCCACGTCCTTCACCCGCAGCCGCAAAGC
>CANFQO010000019.1 GCA_947449135.1 Planctomycetaceae bacterium
AAATGGTTTCCGGTGAAAAACGAAACCACTCGGAGCATCAACATGACGCGTGGATACCTTTCGCTGCGGTTCAACGAGGCCAACCCATCTCACCACCTGTACGTCAACACTGGCGGACGAACTGACGGCAACTACTGGGTGGCCTACACGCTCCATTTTGGCGGCCGCAAACGCCGTATCCGGCGGTCCCTCGGCACGAAGTGCCTGGCGGACGCCATTCGGTTACGCGACGAACTGTTCGCCCGAATCGAGCGGGACGGTGAGGAGGTGCCAGAGCGCCGGCGAACGGGTCTGGCTGACGGCGATAGGGAGAGCGAGATGCAGCCTGTGCCGAGCTATGCGACCCCCGTCTGAACGAATCACCCCACACCCGAGGAGTCCACAGATGAAGAAAAACCCATTGCTTGAAGAACTGCATTACCGCCGAACCTTCATCATCACCGCCGACAACACCTTCGCGGAGTGCGAGCGGCTGACGTCCACGCCGATTGACGTGAGCGACCAGGCCAAACGGCACTGGCGACGCGCCGCGAAGCTCTACGGTATTGCCGCAGAGCATTACAGACGTGGCGGCCTTGGCCTGCGGGCGATAGCGGCGTGGAAAGGTGCGGCGAAGTGCTTCGAGGCTCTCAAGATGCCTGACGACCACGAGCGATGCCGGCTGAAGTCGATTTCCATCCCGGTGTACTACGGGTGCGAATGATGAGCGATTCTGAGAAGTTCTTGCAAACACCAACAGAAGGAGGCCCGACATGAGCAACCAACGAATCCTGACGCTGTATCCCTACCTCTACCCCGGCACCGCGTGCTGGGTGTTCGATGACGCCAGAACGGGGCTCAAGGAGGAAGCGTTTGTGGAGGGCACGAGCGAGATGATCACCCGTGTCGTCGAGCGGAAGAAGATTCCCGGAGCTGCCAAGGGTTTTCTGTTGACGTTCTCGGACCAACCGTTCGACGGTCACGATGTCGAGCGACTTTGGCTTCGTGGGGATGCCCAGGACGGTAACTGGTACGAGGGCGACGTCCTTGGCGAGTACATGGAAAATTGGCTCTGTCCGGCGCTGCTCCTGTATTTCGAGAAACCGCCACAGCGGCTCTACGTCCGATGCGATCCGCTGCCAGCCGGCGTGAACCCAATCTGGAATCCGCCACCGGGCGCGGAAGGCAGAAGATTTGTCGAAGCTCCGCAGAGTTGGGATCACGGGCCGAGGTAGTAATTGGTATCGCGGCCCATTCAACCTATGCCAGCTTTCGAGACAGGATCTCCCGTGCGATTATTCCCATTGAGTCACATTTCTGATCATGTCCCACGAATAGATCGGCGATCGGGACGGTCGTCGGAGCTCTTTACCTTGTGACGTCGCGGATCCAACTTCACCGCCGCTGTGCGCGTCTACGCAGTTCATCAGCGATACTAGCCGCTCGATACACAAACGCTCTGTCAGCCTCATCGATTTCCTCTCCGAAATGCTCTCGCACAGGATGCGCGACGGCATTGCGGATATTCGGTATTGCGTCCAGCCACCCGAGGGCCTGAGTCTTCGACTCAACATCGCCAAGTACGCCAGAAAGATAGGGCAGGAACAGTTCCCAATTACTCGCGATGATCTTGCGAAAGTCGACAAAATCGAGGCATGAGATCAGCGGAGACTGACCGCGCTGTCGTTGCACACACTTGATTCGTTCTTGCTCTGGAACAAGCTGATCCCACCAGGCAGTTCCAAATCCGGTCTCCCCGACAGACTTTATGAATTCGGCAAGATTTACTTCGAGGTTGTGGAGCTTGACTTGAACGGTCTGGCGAGGCGTAGCTCCGGTCGAGGTCAGAAACCGAACGATGTTTCGAGTGAGGCGGGGGTTGCCCTCAATGCCTGGAAAATGCAGGCCCCCAGCGGTCAGCACCGGGTCGCTCAAGATGCCGATGGATGAAGTCGCGAGTAAGCCACCATTCTGTTCTGTGTAAGAGACAACGAGCGGAGTCACGTCCTGCCATGTGAACTCAGATACCGGAAGATCAGTGCGGCCGCTGACCAGCAAAATGGAGTCGGCCTCCGGATCACGCCCGAACGACACTACTGGCTGAGCGTGGCCTGCATACCACAACGCGGATACTGCGTTGAAGGTTACGCGATCGACGCCGCTCAGCAGATACGCATCCTTGAAATGATCCCCATTGCGCGTGAAGTCTAGCGAATACGCATCCTGCATATCTTGGCGACGAATTCGCCAATCAGTGCCAGTGACGTCGAAGGGAGCCGCCAGCGCATTCGCCTCATCCAGTCGGTCTTCCGGCAGTGAGAGGACGAGTCGGCCGCCGGCAACCATGCGGTCACGGAATTCCGTAAGAAGAGATAGCGCGTGCAGCTGCGCAATCGCGGCGTACTCGGTGACTACGATCCATCCGGCAGCCTCAGTAAGCAGGCGCTGGATCTGCGACCGAATGTCGTCGGCCAGGCCAGGTCCAATTCGATGGAGCTGTACTTCCTCAATCCCTACGTCGCATTCCTTGGCGAGCGATCGGAGTAAGGTAAAGCGATCTTCCTGGCTAGGCTGCCGGAAAGTCAACAAACCCAAGACGCTCATCTAGGCTCCTGCTTGATCCGCTGGAACGAATACGAGAAGTTATCGTCGCGGGAACGTAAAAGAGGATCAACTGCATGTGCAGTGGAATCAGGCGCGTTGCGATTTCGCCGCTGTAGTCACAACGTGTCTTCGTCGCCCTGAGATGCTTCGTATTCATCCGCGGCCTGCGCCACGTGTCGGGCCGTGGCATTAAACTCATCGGCATCGAGCGTGTCGAGGAGGTGATCTGCAGAGGCTATCAGGAGATACTCCTCGGCGAGTTCCCGAATCCCAAATCTTACGAACATCAGGTTTTCGTTCTTCAGCAGCAGAGCCATGAGTTCCTTCTGCGAAATCGTGGCGGTCACCTTCTTCTTTGGAAACGACTTCGCAACGGCGTAGATCGTGACGACTGGCTTGCCGCCGGGCGCGGTTGCGGTGGGGCGCACAAAGACTCTTTGGCTGCGGTTCTCTGCTGTCTTGAAGCCTGTGCAATAAGCCCCTAGCTCGGGATCCACCTCCCCTTTGATTCCTGCCACGGCAGCTACGTCCCCGATCTGCTTCAGTAGTCGTGCGTACTCTTCTTTTTCTTCTTGCTGCGTCACGCCCCCACCTTCCCTTCTGAGAGATACCGCTGAATAACGAGATCGCACGCCACATCGCGAAGGCCGATCGCGGCCCCAATTTCGTGCAACCGCTGCTGTTCTTGTGGACTGATGTTGCCGTCAGCGCACGCGACGCTCAACACGCCAGCCATTATTCGGTAGAGCTCAATTGCGGAAAACTTTCGCCGCCGGCTTTCCAAATCTCCCTTGAACTGATCGATGCTGGCGTTTGGGTTGGTCTTAGCGATCGTGAATGGGTCAGCGACCTGAAAGCCGGGTGGGGCTAGTTCGAGGAGCCGTTGGCGTTCCTCTGACGACAGATCACCGTCCGCCATCGCGATATATAGCCCGCCCCAGAAAAAGAAAGGTGCGAGCAGTGTGTCGCTACCGGTCGTTCCATCACGGACCTCGGAAGGGTCCATCATCGTGAGCATGCGACGAACCGATTCATCGATGCTGCGGAGAGCCTCGTCTCGGTTCGGCCTCGCCCGGTCGTTCCAGACCTCCCAGTACATTACCATGGCACGCATTCGAAGCGGGGCTAGTGGATGAGAACAGTCCCATAGGTCGCGCTGTCCCAGTGCCGTGATCTCCGAGGACAATTCATCCCATTGCCCACTGAACTCGTTCAGGTCAAAAGAGTGCTCCTGCAACGAAACCCCGGCAATCAGTTTGAAGAAGGATGCTGCAGCACTCTCCAGTGCGCCGCAAACTAGCAGACCGACACGGTCAGCGGAGATCTCGGCCGCCCTCTCCCACGCACGCACGCGCATCGCCTGCCGAACGGTCAGACGACCGCTTTTTAGCAACGCGTTATCCGGTAACAATCCGTGCCTGAAGAGCACATGCCCAAGCTCATGCCCGAGGACAAACTCCAGCTCACCGGGGCCTGACAGTTGCTGGACCGCGCCGCTCGACAGTCCGATCAGTGCGACATCATCCTGTAACGTCACAAACGCCTGGATGTCGGGTCTGCTGAAAACATAGGCTTCACAAGGAGTGTCATCGCCGATGACGTGTCGCAGGCGATCAACGGTAGCTGCGACTCGTGGCAGGATCCGAGGCGAAACCCTCACGCCTTCGCGAAGCATGTCGCAGCGGGCCTCGGAAAGCTTGCGCACCGAGTCGAAGGTGCCGACCATCTCCTGTACGACGGGCAGAGCCATGAGCTCGTCATAGAGGTCTGCTTCGCACGAGATGCGCACGTGCTGAAGCTCCGGAAGTCGTGAGGCGGACAGCGGCAGGCCATCCTTGGTTGGCGTGAGCGATTCGATCCGCGCGAGGATACCGGCTCGCTGTGCGGTAGCCTCGGAATCCGGCATCAGGCTCTCGGCGTAGGCCGCCATGATCTGGCGGTAGTCTCGCGTGCATGCGTGAAGAGTCTGAAGGGCATCGGCCCGCCGGCACAGGTCCAAGCCGGCCATTCGCGTCTGCTCGCAGGCGTAACCGAAAGCCTTTTGGTCCTTGCGAAACAAGTCCAAGGCGGCGTCAAGCTGTCGGCGTTCCTGGCCAACAAATTGCGCGTACTCACGCCGATAGCGGCCCAGCTGCTTGAAGAGCTCCCAGGCGAACGGACCGAAACGCTCCTCGTCAGCCTTGGGAATGCCACCTTTCTGGCTCGCTATGTCCGTCAAAAGTCTCAGCAAATCGCTGTAGATCGCCATTTCAACGAGGAAATGCCCCACCCCGTCTTTGGCAAGCGGCAAGAGGTGAGGCGCGTGCAGCTTGTGGGCTGTATCGCGGGTAATCAATCCGCATAAATGTGAACGTAGTGCCTTGATCGGCTCGACTACTCGCGTGCTGAATTCATTCGTCATGCGGCTGTTGACTCAGCGGGGTACGCCGGCTCGAAAAAACCACCATGCGGGGCAAGCTATCCCACTTACCGAGGGACGTCTATATGGCTGGGGACCAAAAAATGCGTCATAGGCCAACAGGGTGAACCCGCAAATCACAAACCCGGCTCGGGTTGTTCAGGTCGTGGCTTGTTTAGATTCGCGCCCGCGCCCTTTGCCAGCTACCGTTTTTGCCGCCTTGTAGGCCGTGTATCCAACGGCGGCGGCAGCAATAACCGGGGCCGTCGTCGCTATGGCGACCCCCATTCCCATCCCGCCACCAATCAGACCGCCAATGGCTGCAAGGCCTGATGTGATGCCGGATGCGCTGAGGCCTGCGACAGTCCCCATGCTGCTCACCGCTGCGACGCTTCCAGCGGTTCCCGCCACAGCGCCCGCATAGCTGGCGACCCTACCAACCTTCCGAACTCTCCTCTCCTGTGGATCGCCTTCTCTCGGGTCAGCCAAGACGGTTGAGTTGACCAACGAGGCCGTGGCGAGAGCGGGTCCAGCGCCCAGGAGTGCCAATCCCGCTACGGCGCCGCCACCAACAAAGCCGCCGATGCTTGCGAGCCCGCCCGTAATACCCGCACCGGACAACCCGTACACAGGCCCGCTTGCTGCGACTGCCGCCCGCCCAACGAGGCCAGCTGCATATGCGAGTGAGACCGCTCCGGTGCCGGTAGCCAAATCAATTTGGCCGCTGAGATGATTGTCGGTGACGCACCAGTTGCAGAAGTGCTCGCAGTTGTTTGCAAAGACCTTATATGACGCCTCACCGAGCCGTGATCGTGCCCGTTCTAAAACGATGTCTGATGGGTCAGATCTGCTGTGCTTGGCAACCCGAAATCCATTTCCCTGCGTGAAGTTCTGCAGATCCGTCTCCTCGACCGGGCCAGCCCTCCGATTGGTAGCCCAGCCGGCGTAGTGAATAACTCGCCCTTCGCCCACGTAGATTCCGTGGTGGAAGTAGAAAGTGCGGCGCGAGATCAAATGGGCTCCAAGCGGCGGGGCATTCTTCATCAACGGCTCTCTCTGTGGTTTCTAGTGGTGAGTGCTGGGGGGGCACATGGCCAGCGACGCCCAGCATCCACGCCTGCGATTCATATCCGGCCCTAGTTCTGCCGCACCATGGTCTGGCCATCGTTGGGGCACTTCTTCGTCCCGGGCTGGCCATACTCCTGAATGAGTTTGCACTTCATGCACTTGTACTTGTAGGTCTTCGGAGCGGCGAGCAGTGTGCCGGCTCCGCGAATCCCAGCCACCGCGCACGCGATGCCCGCCACAAAACCCCGCCGCATCATTGGACCGTTCATCCGCCACCTCCTCAGCCATGCGTCTGGATCGAACACCACCTCAGACTACACCCCCTCCCGCTAGGTAGGCAAGCACCTAAAAACGGTTTATGTTGCGAAAAGCCAAGTAGCAGAGAAGCAGGTTTGATCCAGTGTTTTCAGCCTTTCGACAGGGTTTGACCAAGGTTGGGAATCTCATTGGTTTGAATACGTTGTGCCGAGCTACAGGGATTTCAGTGTTTCGCTTCAGGGTTCTCCGATGGCCGACGACTGGTACTACGCCCAGAACCAAGACCGCCGCGGGCCTGTATCCTTCGCCAAGCTCAAAACCATTGCTGGTGATGGCTGGCTGCGTCGCGAAGATCTGGTTTGGCATGCCGGGATGACTGAATGGACCGCCGCGGAGAAAGTGCCCGGGCTGTTTGCCAGTTCTCTTGGCCAGATTCTGCAGGACACGATCGCGGGAGTCAGAGCCCCAGCTGAAGCGAAGCCGGCTGAAGCCCAGCCGACAACGCAGCCGCCCGGTATCCCCGCTGAGATACCCAAGCCCGTTCAGGCGAAAAAATCCCAGCCCAAATCAAAGCAGGCCGAGATCGACTGGAACGACTTGCGGCCCAGGCACGTGCTGGCCGCTTGCGGTGGATTCCTGGCGGCACTCGGGATTGCCTTCACGGTGATAGCCCAGTCACGGCTCGCTCTGGCCTTCACGCTGAGTGGCTTGTTCATCGTCGCTGCGGGGCTCTACGTCGAAATCGGGAGTCTTCTTGGGCAAGCCATCGAAAACATTGGCAAGGCATCCAAAGAGGCGGCGGACAGAAGGCTCAGGGCCAAGGAACTGGCCATCGAGAAGCAGCGATTGGACCTCGAGGCCGCTAGGCTCGCTCAGGAACAGGCGGCGCGAGAAGCGGCTTCTGGCACCGCTGTCATGCCGGCCAGCAAGCCGCCGGAATACGCGCCGGAAGGCCATGGCAGCCCAGGCCAAGTCGTCGTAATCAATCAGCCGCCCGTGCAGCGCTGGAGCCCGGGCTTGGCCGCCGTGCTGAGTTTCTTCCTCCCCGGTCTCGGCCAACTCTACAAGGGGCAGATCATCAACGGAATCATCTGGTTCTTCATGGTGATGTGTGGCTATGCGGCCCTGATCCTGCCGGGGCTGATCCTGCACTGTTTCTGCGTGCTCGGTGCTCTGAGCGGCAACCCGTGGAGCGAGGGCAGGACGATGGTGGTGAGACAGTAGTGGCGACCTGAAACCCCTGGAGAAGGAGAACCCCATGACCAACCCTGCCAAGAACCGTCTGCATGATTACGAAGCTGGTTGGCTGACGCTGCTGGTCGAGATGGGCGTGGCGACCAAGCAACAGGCCCACGACGCGATGTGCAGGGTCGCGCAGCGGGCCATAGATGACGTGAATGAACGGCGGGAAAGGCGGCGTACGCAGCGGGACCGACGTCGGAACAATCGCCCTGAGTGAATGCTACCTAGCAGGCCCGCCTCACAACTCATCGACTTCGAATTTCAGTTCATCCGTTTTCCTCCTACCTCTTTCCCGAAAGGACCATCCGATGCTTCCCCCACAGCTGCCCCTGAAAGCCCTCGCCACACTCATCGGCGACCATTCAAAGCTAACCGCCAGCGAAAGTGAGGAATTCACGCCCCTTGAGATGCTCACCGGGTACTACGAAGACGGCGAGTACGGTGGCATGCCTATCGAGAATCCGGAGAGCGACGAAACAGATCCGATGAAGCGACTCCAAGAGGGCGAGCGGCTGGCAATACAGTTGCATCTGGGCATGATTCAATACGAGGCAGCGTTTATTGACGGGAAGCCATACGTCGCTACAGATGCCGAGATCGCTGAAAACGAAGACAAGATGGATGACGAGACAGGCTTCCCAGACGAGACCGGCTTCTTTGGGCTGGGCATTTGGCTGGACGGAGATCAGCTCGGGCTGGAACCCATCCGCATCAGTGGCGACTTCAACGGCGACATCTGCGTCACGAAGGCGACGTTTCCGATCAGCTTGGCCAATAGGGCGAAGGTGTATTTGCAAAAGCTCGGTGCGGGGAGTTCATCGGCAGGCAGTTGACGGGAGCGCAATGAGTGGTTGCGTACCAAGGGAGGAAAGCGTTCTGTAGGCCGTCATTCGCCGGCACAGGAGGCCCTTCTTCAGAGGAACGGCCCTCCTTCTTGCAAGGGGTCGCTTCCACCGCTCAACTTGCGGAGAACGCACGTGAAAAAGACCAGATAGCAGTATGAAACACTTCCCCTGGAGTTTTGCGATTCGCTCGGAGGCGGCGGTGCAAACCGATCCGTTTGAAGAGGAGTTTTTTATTGGGCCAAGCGACAGCGAGCTGGATGACGGGCACGTCGCATCGCTTGTTCGCGAATCAGTACAGAACGCGATCGATGCTAGGCTAGGAGCCGAGCCGGTTCGGGTAACGTTTGCAATTCATGAAGCGGGTGTTCGTCAGACCGACGCCCTCCGCTATCTCGCCGGACTGCAGGGCCATCTGGCGGCTCTGAAACCGCCGGTTCCATGGCCCCTGGATGGCAAACGCGGCACCATCCGCTGGCTTGTCTACGAAGACTTTCACACGACGGGCCTTTGCGGCGATCCGGCGATTGTCGATGACCCACCGCAGGGCCACGCACGTCGCGAGGATTTCTATTGGTTCTGGAGAAATGTTGGCCGTAGCGCTAAGACGGGCGAGAAGCTTGGTCGCTGGGGCCTCGGCAAGACGGTGTTTCCGTCGTCGAGCAACATCAACTGCATCATCGGCCTCACGCAGCGCTCGGACGACGACCGGCTCCTGCTCATGGGACAGGCAGTTCTTCGTAACCACACGATCCGCGGCAAGCGATATCTGCCCTATGGCCTGCTCAGCGACCCGGATGTCGACGGATCGACGCCGATGCCGTTCGAGGGCGAAGAAGCGGCTTCCGACGCCATCCAAGCTTTTCGTTTGCGGCGCAACGGCGAGACCGGCCTCTCGCTCGTGGTCCCCTTCGTGCGGGATGGCATTACCGCAGAAGCAATCGCCCGTAGCGTTTGCATCCACTTTTTCGTGCGAATTCTGCGCGGTGAACTCGTGGTGGAGACGATCGACGAGCGCGGCGGGCGGTTCGAGATAACGGCCGACACGATCGACGACGTCGTTCGCCAACTGCGTTGGGAACTGCCAGACGGCCAGCGGCGGGTGAGCCCCCCACCACTCGAATTGGCCCGCGTAGCACTCGATCGCCTCGCTACCGGGGCGGTCGACGCAACGCTTTCGCCCGCTGGTGCTACGGGCACGGCTGCCTGGACACGTGACACTCTGCCCAAAGCGATTGCCGAGCCGCTGGCCAAAGCCCTCTCAGCCGACGGTGGCCGCATCTGTGTGAAGGTTCCACTCGTGTTGGAGCGGGCATCGGGAGACCGCGTCGATACCCATTTCCATGTCATGCTCAGACGCAGATCGGACGGCAAGGGCGAGGGCTGGTACGTCCGCGACGGTATGACGATCACGGCTGTAAACAGAAAAAGGCCCTCAGGTGGCGACTACGAAGGGCTGCTGCTTGCCAGTGATTCCGTGATCTCGGGGTTTCTCGGTGATGCCGAAGGGCCGGCGCATGTCGAGTGGAGCAAAGAGGAGAAGCGGCTCTCCCGCAACTGGCGAACCTTCTCGCGGCGGCTTGGGTTCGTAACGAACGGTATTGTGTACCTGGCTGACATGCTCCGCGAGAACCAGCCCAAGGCTGCTTCGCTCGCTCTCGCCAAGGTGTTTTCCGTTCGCTTGCCTTCCAAGCCAGAGGGCCCAACTAGCCCGACGGTCGACAAACCGGAAGAGATTCCAAGCCGAAGAGATTGGTACGCGATCGGTCCGAAGGGCCACGGGTTCTCTATCCGGAGTGTTCCCAACGCGCCGCGACCGCCGGTCAACAACCTCCGTGTCACGTTTGCCTACGACGTAAGCAGTGGCGACCCGTTCCGCATCTGGAGTCCTTTTGACTTTGAACTCCGCCTCGGCCAAGGCAGCACGCTCAAAATCAAGGGTGCCGGCGTGAAGGCCAAGCTCCTCGGGGGCAATGAGGTCCTCCTGACTGATCTTGAGGAAGCGTTCTTATTCAGTGTCGAGGGCTTTGATGCAGCGCGCGACGTGGTCGTGAGGACGGAAGTTGATGCACCGGCCGATGAGCCTGAGGAAGTGGAGGCTTAGCCGTGCTTAAGAGAATCAACTACACCGATCGTCGCCGCATTCCGCGCGGCCAGATCGAGGTAAAAGTGGATCCCACAGACCCCGCTTCGTTCACCATCGATTTGCCCGCCGACCTGCTATCGAACCCGGACGCAGAAGTTGCTTATGTCGATATTACGTCTGCCGGCAGCTCCGAAGTGCTGCGTCACAAGCTCGTCTGGACTGGGAATGGTTTCGGCCGCGGCCCCTATCCGCTCGGTCGGATTTCATGGAAGAAGGCCATCTTTGATGTGAAGGTGGTTGAGGTTGTGGGAGACGACCCAGGGCGTATCCTGCGGCGAGCCTCGCGGATCAAGGCCGTGGGGGCGGGCGGTGACCCAAACGACGGTGCGACACACCAGCTGCTCGCCACGATCCGCGAGCCGCTCGGTGAGCAGGTCTGGAGCCTTCGATTTGGGGAGTCGGTCACGCTCGTCCTGAATGATGCGCTGTCGATGAGCGACGAGCAGTTTCTCGGGAATCAGGCATTTGCTTCGCTCGTGTTTCCTGAGATCTGCCGTCGGGCGCTCGAGTGGGCCACCGTTGCCGAGGGTGTGACGCCTGGTGATCTGACGGCGGACGATACGAACGCAGCTTCGCTATGGATCCGCTTTGCGGTCGAGATCGCCCCCGATGCGCAGTGTCCGATGACACCGGTTGGTGGCTGGGCGCCCCACAACCGGAGTGACCTCGACGAGTGGATCGACACGGTAGTGGAGTGTCTCTGTCGGCGTCATCAGCTTTGCTCGGCCCTGTCGGCGGCCGGCCCGGAGGCCTTCTCATGAGCGTCCAGAGCGGAATTCTTCGTCGGTTCAATAACGCTGGAATCACTGAGTTTGTGCGGCGGATTGAGACGCTCCGCGCTGGCGGCGCGGCCGAAATCGACGACGCCTTTGTAACCGACGGCAAGCTCACAGAGCCGATCGTGCCCGAGGTGCCGATAGAGCGCCCTGCGTTCAAGACGAAGTGGGATGCCGGGGCCTACCTGAGCGAGCGCACCCGGGCGGCTCGCACAGTCCACGGCGACGATGACCGCGGTCTGTGGACGTGGCTATCCGCGTGGCACTGGGATGCGGTGTGTCCCGTGCGCGACGACGGGCGGCGGAAGGTGCTGAATCCGCTGTCATACGTATTCGGGTATGGGTTTGCGAAGCGACAGAAACAACACCTACTCGCCGCGGCAACCCATGTTTTTGAACTGCATCCGGATTCACGGCTTCTACTCACTGGTCCTGTTTACTCACTCACTCAAGCCGTCCACGAAGTTCTGACGCGACTGTCATTGATGCGTATTAGCGGAATCGCAGAGTTGCTTGATGTGCTCTACTGGGACAAGACAGCCGAACGGATCAAGCGAGGCGTCGTTGACAACACGCCGCGGCCCGGCGACCTTCGCAATCGCCTACCGGCGCGCATCCGCCAGCTCGAAGTCACCCACGACCTCACAAACCTCAATGCCGAGCAACTTCTCAACCTGCTGGGTGATGAGTTTCGGCAGTGGGCAGTAGCCCCAGCTGCTACGCCCGCAACGTCTCGCCCGTCACGGCGCACCGCCTCGGCGTCGCCCTCTGCCCCACCCGCGGCCCCCCAAAGCCCGCATTCCTGAGATACTCTTGGCCGAATTCCACGGTCCTGTAGAGAACCCAAATGAACGTCTTCGAAGTCCATCGCCGCATCATCGACGACTATGCCCGGTACATCCAGTCGTTCATCCGTATCGAAGACGACGAGATCCGCAAGACGGTCGATGAGGAGCTAGCCAAAGGAAAGCTCTGGCCGGAGCCCCTCCTACAGTTCAATCCGGCTTTCAAGAACGCGGGGAAGGTCGCTGACCTTGCCGCCTCAGGCGTTCTTCATCGCGACACAGGCGACGTCTTCACGGGCTACTCGCTCTGGCAGCACCAGCTCGACGCGATCCAGCTCGGTGCGGCCGGCAAAGACTTCGTCGTCACCTCGGGTACCGGCTCTGGGAAGTCGCTGACGTACATCGGCACGATCTTCAGCCACCTGCTGGCGAACGCTGGCAGTAGGGGCGTGGTGGCGGTCGTCGTCTACCCTCTCAATGCCCTCATCAACAGCCAGACCGACGAGCTCAATCGCTACGCGGCCAACTACAAGCAGGCGAAAAACCACGAACTTCCAATCTCTTACGGCCAGTACACCGGCCAGGAGGAGGAAAGCCGGCGGGAGAAGATGCGGCAGAGCCCGCCGCAGATTCTGCTCACTAACTACATGATGCTCGAGCTGCTCCTCACCCGCGTGCAGGAGCGATCGATCCGTGACGCCATCTACGAAAACCTCCGCTACCTGGTCTTCGACGAGCTCCACACCTACCGCGGTCGCCAGGGCGCCGACGTAGCGATGCTTATTCGCCGTATCCGCGCACAGTGTCGTCACGACGTCGTGTGCATCGGTACCTCCGCGACCATGGTGTCGGGCGGCACGACCGACGACCGCCGCCGGAAGGTAGCTCAGGTCGCCTCGATGCTGTTCGGCAAACCGTTCGAGCCGTCGCAGGTCGTCGGCGAGACACTCGCCCCATCACTCGATGCCTCCGCAGGCCCGCCAACCAAACAGCAGCTCGCCGCCGCCATCGCCGCAGGCGTTTTGCCCTCTGCCGATCTCGCGGCCCTGCGCGTCCACCCGGTGGCCCTCTGGCTCGAGGCCCGAGCCGCGCTCGACGAGGCGGAAGGCGAACTGCTTCGCCGCAAGCCACGCCCGGTGAATGACCTTGCCACGTTGCTGGCCGAGGAATCCGGCGTGAGCAAGAAGAGTTGCCTTGATGCCCTTTCCGGTGTGCTCTTGTGGATCAGCACCGTCAACGAGGCGATCCAGAAACAGGGTCGCCGTGACACCGTACTTCCATACCGTCTTCACCAATTCATTTCACAGACGGGCTCGGTTTACACCACGCTCGACCGCGGTGCAGATCGGTTCATCACGCTCGAGCCCGGCATCTACAAAAAAGACTCCGACAGCAAACCGATCTTTCCGAACGTCTTCAGCCGTGGCAGCGGCCGAACGTTCATCTGCGTGAGCCGCTCGGGCTCCCGGCTCATGCCTCGCGAGCTCAAGGAATACGTCGAGGACGAGGAGACGACGGACGGCTACCTGATCCCCGGCGATGATGTCTGGAATTCCGACACCGACCTCGACGAGCTTCCCGACTCGTGGTTCAAGTTCACGAAGGCCGGTCGCGTACCCGCCAAAGAGTATGCCGAGCGACTGCCCAAGCGGCTGTATTACGACGCCGATGGCAACTGCTCCGAGACTACGCCACTGGAGTACGAGGGCTGGTTTATGCCGGCGCCGCTGCTCTTCGACCCCACGAGCGGCACGTTCTTCGACGCAAAGACCCACGAATCCACGAAGCTCGCCACACTCGGCAGCGAAGGCCGCAGCACGTCCACCACGATCACCGCCTTCTCGATCCTCGCCCAGCTGCGGGAGGCGGGCTACTCGCTCGCCGACCAGAAGCTGCTCTCGTTCACCGACAACCGGCAAGACGCTGCTCTCCAGGCGGGCCACTTCAACGATTTCGTGCAGGTCGTCCACCTCCGCTCGGCCATTCACAAGGCGCTCGAAACAGCCACTGACAACCGCCTCACGTTCGCCGCCCTCGGCCCAGCGGTTTTCAAGGCTCTAAGCCTGCCTTTCACTCACTTTGCCAACCAGGAACGCGAGCCCGACCTCGCTCCGGTCCGCCGTAAATACGAGGAGACGCTCCAACAGTTCATCGTCTACCGGGCCCTTGCCGACCTCGAACGCAGCTGGCGGATCGTGCTGCCAAATCTCGAACAGTGTGCGCTCCTCGAGATCGAATATGCCGACCTCCCCGAGATCGCCGCCACCGAATCCTTCTGGCAGGACACGCCCGTCCTCCGCAGCCTGTCACCCGCCCAGCGGTCCGACTTCCTCTCCACAATTCTCGATTACTTCCGCCTCGAATACGCGATTCACAGTGCAAACTACCTCGAATACGAGAAGATGCGCCAGGCGGAGAAGGAGTTCCGCGAAAAGCTCAAGGCGCCATGGACGTTAGACGAGAACGAGCGGCTGTCCAATCCCCGCGTGCTCCGCTACGAGCCGCTCGACCGGAGGGCGAACATGGCCTCGGCGAGCATCGGCCCGACGAGTAGCCTTGGCAAGTACATCAAGAAATATGTCAAGGACGCCGATCTCGACACCACGCCCGTGCAGGGCGACCACTACAGAGACTTCATCCTCGGCCTCTGTCGCAAACTTGCGGACGCCGATTACCTTCACGAGCAGGAGGCGAAGGCCGAGGGGGGCGACAAGATCCCCGTCTTTCGCCTCAAGATCGACAAGCTCGTCTGGACGCTGGGTGACGGCGAGACAGTGAAGAACGACGTCATCAAGCGGCGAAGCTACAAAAACGCCACGCTCCCGCCCAATGTGTTCTTCCGCGACATGTACCGCCGCGACTTTGTCACGGCCAAGCGGCTCCGGGCGGCCGACCATACCGGGCAGCTCGACAAGGATGACCGGCTCGATCGCGAGGAGCGTTTCAAGTGCGATTGGTGGCTTGACGCTGACACGAAGAAGAAGCGTGACGAAGACAAGATCCGTACCCAGGCGATCAGTTGTCTATTCTGTTCGCCCACGATGGAGCTCGGCGTAGATATTGGCGGCCTCTCTGTGGTCCACCTCCGTAACGCTCCGCCGAACTCAGCCAGCTACGCCCAGCGATCGGGCCGAGCCGGCCGCAGCGGCCAAGGGGCCCTCGTCTTCACCTACTGCTCCGGCTTTTCTGCGCACGACCGCCATTTCTTCCAGGAGCAGGCGGACTTGGTGGCCGGTGCCGTCCAGCCGCCGCGGCTCGACCTGTTTAACCGCGAACTCCTGCTGACTCACTTGAACGCCTTGGCGATCTCGGAAGTCGGCCTTCCAGGCCTCGATTCCGACGGCGGCAGCCAGGCGTCGCTCAAGACGTTGGTGGACATCGATGCCGCCCTGATGCCGCTCCGACCGGGCGTCCGCGAGGGCTTGAAGATCCCCGATCGTACGCTCGCGGCGATCAAGGCATGCTTTCGCCGCGTGATTGCCGATTTCGAGGCCGTCCTCGCCAATAAGGCTCCGTGGTTCGCCGAATCGTGGATCGATACGTCGCTTGCCAAGCTGGCAGATCACCTCGACGAGTCGCTGGGGCGGTGGCGCAAGCTCTTTCAGGCAGCCAAGCAAAGCCGCTCTAAGGCGACCACCCGCATCGAGAGTGGCACGCTCGTGGCCACGAGCGACGAATACAAGCGGCTCGTCCGCCAGCAAAACCAGTCCACCCGACAGATCAACCTTCTTTTGAATGAAATGGGCCCCAAGTCGCAAAACCTCTCCGAGTTCTACCCGTACCGTTACCTCGCTTCAGAGGGTTTTCTGCCGGGCTACAACTTCACCCGGCTGCCACTGCGGATCTTCATCGAGTCTGGCCAGTCGGCCGGGGAATACATTTCGCGGCCGAGAGCGATCGCGTTGCGAGAGTTTGGTCCGCTCAACCTCATCTACCACAACGGCCGCAAGTTCAAGGTTCACCAGCTCGTCCTCCAGTCGCCGGAAGACGCCCTGACCGACGCCAAGGTCAGTACAAAGGTCGGCTACTTTCTCACGGGCGAACAGAAACTCCTTGAGAACTGCCCCTTTTCAGGAGTCAGCCTTGCCGACAACGCCAACAAGGAGCACATCACCGACCTCATCGAGATGCAGGAGTCCCGTGCCGAGGAGATCGACCGCATCTCCTGCGAGGAGGAGGAACGTGTTTCCCGTGGCTTCGAGATCGACACGTTCTTCACGGTCGAAAACCTCGACCGCGTTCGCAAGGCCGTTGCCCGCTCGGGCGACAGCCAACTGCTCAACCTTCGCTACCTGCCTGCCGCCCGGTTGGTGTACGTGAATCGCAAGTGGCGCACGTCGCCGCACATTGGCTTTCCGCTCGGCATGGTAAACGGCTTCTGGAAGTCGAAGATTCCCGACCCGCCCAAGGACGCCGCCCAACAGCGGGAGCCCTACCGCCTCGTCTCGCTGACGACATCAAACACCGCCGACGCCCTCTATATCGAGCCGGTCCAGCCGCTCGGCCTCACTGCCGCAGGCGTGATCTCGCTCCAGCACGCGCTCAAGAGAGCGATCGAGGCGGAGTTTCAGGTGGAGCCAGCCGAGATCGGCGTCGTTGCCGTGGGCAACATGGCCTCCCCGAACATCCTCATCTACGAGGCGGCCGAGGGCAGTCTCGGTATCCTATCTCGGTTTGCGGACGACCCTGACGTCCTCCACCGCGTCGTTCGGCAGGCGCAGAAGATATGCCGCTTCGATGACGCCGACTACAAGGCCAAGGCTTCCTACGACGACCTCTTGAGCTACCAAAACCAGCGGGATCACAAGACGCTCGACCGATTCGAGATCAAGGAGGCCCTCGAAAAGCTCCTCGCCTGCACGGTCGAGCTGCAAACCAACTCCGCTTACGCCAACTACGACGCCCACTATCAGGGCCTACTCCCGTTCCTCGACCCCAACTCCACGCTTGAGCGGACGTTCCTCGATTACCTTCACGACCGTGGCCTCCGTCTCCCCGATTCGGCCCAGACGTACACGCCGGGCGTTTACAGCCAGCCCGACTTCTTCTACGAACCGGGAACATGGCTCTTCATTGACGGCTCCGTCCACGACAAGCCCGAGGTGAAAGCCGACGACGTGAGAAAACGCGGCGAACTCCGAGCCCAGGGCATGGAGGTGCTGGTCTACCGCTATGACGACGACCTCGCCACGTTCGTCGCGTCTCGCCCAGACCTCTTTTTCAAAGTCCGCTGACTCTCTGCAAGGATGCACATCGCATGGCCGCCCATCTCCAACCCGGCAAACTCGTCACCCTTCGCGGCCGCGACTGGGTTGTGCTGCCGTCCGACGATCCCGAGCTGCTCGTCGTGAAGCCGCTCGGCGGCGCGGATGACGAGACGACCGGCATCTTCCTGCCCTTCGGGATCGAGCACGACACTCCCCGCGACGCCCGCTTCGCGCCGCCCGAGGCCGCCGACCTGGGCGACATCGCCACTGCGAGGCTCCTCTTCGATTCCGCCCGGCTCGCCTTCCGCAATGGTGCCGGCCCCTTCCGGGCGCTTGCCAAGCTGTCCTTCCGCCCCCGTGCCTATCAGATTGTGCCGCTGGTGATGGCCCTGCGGCAGGAGACTGTCCGCTTGCTCGTCGCCGACGACGTGGGTGTGGGCAAGACGGTTGAGGCTCTTCTGCTCACCCGCGAGCTCATGGAACGTCGCCGGATTCGCCGGTTCGCAGTCATCTGCCTGCCGCACCTCTGCGACCAGTGGCAGCAGGAGATTCGTGACAAGCTCGACATCGATGCCGTGATCATCCGCTCGAGTACGCAGGCCCGGCTCGACCGCCAGATCCAAGGCGACACAAGCGTCTACGAGTACTACCCCTACCAGATCATCAGCATCGACTACATCAAGGCCGCTAACCGCCGCGACGTGTTCGTGGAGCAGGCCCCCGAGCTGGTGATCGTGGACGAGGCCCACGCCTGCGCCCGGCCCGAGGGAGCCTCGGAGAAACAGCAGCAGCGGTATCACCTTCTGAGCCGGCTCGCGGCCAACCCCGAGCAAAACCTCGTGATGCTTACGGCCACGCCCCACAGCGGAAAGCAGGAGGAGTTTCATTCGCTGCTCGGCCTACTCAATCCGGACTTCGAAACCCTCGACCTTCCATCGTCGTCGCAGGCCGAGCGTCGCGAACTAGCCAAACATTTCATTCAGCGTAAGCGAGCCGACGTCGAGAAATGGCTCGGCGAAGACACGCCATTCCCTGCCCGCGAAGCCTTCGAGGTGGACTACGGCCTCACCCCAGCCTACGCCGCCTTCTACGACGACATTCTCGGATTCGCTCGGAAACTCGTCGCGGCCGATCCAACGGCTGGCCCCCGCCGCACCCGGGCCCACTACTGGACAGCCCTTGCCCTGCTGCGCGGCGTGATGTCGAGCCCTGCCGCCGGTGTGACGATGCTCACCACCCGACTCGACAAGCTCGGTGCCGCCGCTGGCGACACAGACGAGTCCGCCGGATCAGCCGACTCTGATGGCCCGGAGGAAAATCCCGTCGCCGATACTGACGAAACCGCACTCGCTGACACGACCCCGACCCAGCTCGTCGAGTCCGGCGACTGGACAGACTCGCAGAAGCGGCAGCTCCGCGACTTCGCCAAACGACTCGAGGCCCTCACCGGCGCCACGCACGACGCGAAACTAAAAAACCTGGCCGACCTCATGGAAGACTGGCTCGCCAAGGGCATCAATCCTGTCGTTTTCTGCCGGTTCATCCCCACGGCCAACTACCTCGGCGAGCAGTTGAAACCGCTCCTTGCCAAGAAATACCCCAAGGTCGATCTCCAGGTCGTCACCAGTGAAGACCCTGACGAGCTCCGCAAGGAACGGATCAAGGGAATGCAGCCTGCCACGCAGCGGGTGCTGATCGCCACCGACTGCCTCTCAGAGGGCATCAATCTCCAGGACCTTTTCACCGGCGTCATCCACTACGACCTCCCCTGGAACCCCAACCGCCTAGAGCAGCGGGAAGGCCGTGTGGATCGTTTCGGTCAGACCGCCAAGACGGTCATGGCCTGCCTGCTCTACGGGGCCGACAACCCGATCGACGGCGTCGTCCTCGACGTGCTCCTGCGGAAGGTCCGCGAGATCAAAAAGGCCACAGGCATCAACGTGCCTTTTCCGGAGGACTCTCAGTCGATCATCGACACGATCACGCAGGCCCTTCTCCTCAACCCTGACCGCAAGATTGGCGTCCGCAAGGGGCCGAAGCAGACCGAGTTCGACTTCAGCGAGTGCGACGAGGCGAAGACCGCCGAGATTCGCGTCTCCCATAAGATCGAGGAGGCGGCCGCTCGCGAAAAAATCTCCCGCGGTATCTTCGCCCAAAATGCCATCCAGGCAGCCGATATAGAGCAGGACCTCAAGATCGTTGACGAGGCCATCGGCGACCCTCGGGCCGTCGAGCATTTTGTCGTTGGCGTTCTCCAAAACCTTTTCGGAGTCCAGGTTACCCGCGACAAGAAGGAAGACGGCTTTCACATCGTCACGGCCAACTTTCCGCCTCAGCTCCAAAACTTCCTCCCGCCGGGCAACGCCGTCGCCGTCTCGTTCGTCTCCCCGGCCCCCAAAGGCTTTTATTACTTGGGTCGGAACAACCGGTTCGTTGAGCAGCTCTGCCAGATCGTGATGGCCAACACGCTCGGCCGGCAGGGCGCCAAAGCCGCCCGGGCCGCCGTCATCCGCACCCGCGACGTCTCGCGGAAGACCACGCTCCTCCTCTTCCGCTGCCGCAACGTCATCGAGCAGGCCCGCGACCGCCAGCCCAACGCTCCCCCGCACCAGATCGTCGCCGAGGAAATGCTCCTCTGGGGCTGGCGGGGCACGCTCGACGACCGCGACTTCCTCACCCATGATGACGCTAAAACGCTCCTCGCCGCCGTCCGCGCGTCAAGCGATCTCTCCGGGCAAGCCCGCGCGAATTTTCTTTCCGCGGAGCTCGAAGCCCTCGCGGACCTCGACGATGAGTTCAAATCCATCGCGGAAGAACAATCAAAACGGCTTGTCGCCGCCCATGAGCGGTTCAGCGCTCTAATGGACAAGCAGCGGTACCAGGTCGTCTACCCCGTCCTACCGATGGACCTGCTTGGCATCTACGTCCTCCTCCCCGAAGTTGCCTCGACGGGAGGCCGGCCGTGAACTACCCGAGCATCCGCATCGAGGGCGCGATCCTCTCGCCCGACATCATCGACCGCCTTGAGGAACTTCCCGGCCAGAAACCCGCCGATTTCGGCCTCGAGGCGACGTCCAAGGTCAAGGACGAGATCGCCCGCGCTTGGGCCGACGCCCAGGATTACTGGCGGATCTTCCAGCGGAAGCTCGACACCCTCAAGCCCGAGGCCACAGCCACCACCGAGACGCGAAACCTCTGGATCGTCCCGCTCCTCGGTCTCCTCAAATACGACCTCGAGTTCCAGAAGTCGGGGGCGGAGATCAACGGCAAGACCTACGCCATCTCCCATCGCATCACCAACCGCGGCCACACGCCCCTCCACATCGTTGGCATCCGCGACCCCGCCGGCCTCGACCGCAAGCCAGCCAACGCCACGCTCCGGATGTCGGCCCACGCCGTCCTCCAGGAGTTTCTGAACCTCGACGAGCATCTCTACGGGGTCGTCACGAATGGCCGCGTGATCCGCCTCCTCCGCGACTCCTCCCGGCTCATCAAGCAGAGCTACCTGGAGTTCGACCTCGACCGGATCTTCACCGACGGCCTCTTCGCTGATTTTGCGATCCTTTACCGGCTCCTTCACGCCTCCCGGCTCCCGGCCTCGGCCGAGACGGCCGCCGAGAGCCTGATCGAGCGCTACCACCAAGACTCGCTCGACTCGGGCGCCCGCATCCGCGAGGGCCTGTCAGCGGCGGTGGAAAACGCGATCCTCACGTTCGGCAATGGGTTCCTCACCCACCCGGCCAACGACACCCTCCGCGACCATCTCGCGTCCGGCCGCCTCACCGCCGACGACTACTACAAGTCGCTCCTGCGGCTCATCTACCGGCTCCTCTTCCTGATGGTGATCGAGGAGCGCGGCCTTGTCTTTCCGGCGTCGGCCACGCAAAAACAGCGCGACGCGTACATGCGGTTCTACTCGGTCGCCCGGCTCCGCACGCTCTCCGAAAAGCGACACCTCGCCGACAAACGCCAAAGCGACCTCTGGCTGGCCCTGCTCTCCACGTTCCGCCTCTTCGAGGCTGGCGGCCCAGGAGAAAAACTCGGCCTCAAGCCTCTCGCCGGCGATCTGTTCCGGGACGACGCACTCGGCGACTTGGAGCACTGCCAGCTCGCTAACGACGCGCTCCTTACCTGCCTCCGCTCGCTCGGCCTCTATCAACACCCAACATCAAACCAGCTCATCCGCGTCAACTATGCGGCCCTCAATGTCGAGGAGTTCGGTTCTGTCTATGAGGGCCTGCTCGAGTACGAGCCCGCCGTTGACACCGGCGCCACCCCGCCAACGTTTTCCTTCAAGAAGGGCGACGAACGCTCCGCTACCGGCTCCCACTACACGCCCGACGACCTGGTTCAGCCGCTCATCAAGCACTCGCTCGACCATTTGATCGCGGACCGACTCAAGAAGCCCGATCCCGAGAAGGAGCTGCTCGACCTCCGCGTGGCCGACATCGCCTGCGGCTCGGGCCACATCTTGCTGGCCGCCGCCCGGCGGATCGCCACGGAGCTGGCCATCGTGCGCACCGGCGAGGAGCAGCCGTCCCCCACGGCGTATCGCACGGCCCTCCGCGACACGATCCGCTCTTGCATCTACGGGGTGGACTACAACCCGCTAGCCGTGGAGCTCTGCAAGGTCGCCCTCTGGCTCGAGGCTCACAATCCTGGCGAGCCACTCAACTTTCTCGACCACCGGATCAAGTGCGGTAACGCGATCGTCGGCTACGTCCGCCGCGAAGAGGTCGATGTTGGGGTGCCGGACGAGGCCTTCGCCAAGCTGCCGGGCGATGACTCGGAGATCGCCAAGGAGATCCGGGCACGCAATAAGAAGGAACGCAAGAACCGCGATCAGAAGAAGTTTGCGTTCACGAAGGATCGGCAGGCGCAGATCGACGCGGTACTCGCCAAGTGGCAGACGATTTCGGCGATGCCCGAACGTGTGCCCGTCGAGATCGATGCCAAGAAAGAGGCATTCGACTCGTTCATGTCGAGCGGCGCGGCGTTCGTGCTGAAGCAGATCGCGTCGATTCCAATTGCGCAGTTCTATCTGCCACGAACCAACGAGAATGAGCGGAAGATTATTACGGATGAGGAGTTTCGGGAATACTGGTCAGGTGAGCGGTCGCCGCAGGGGCAGGCACCAGCGGCCGCCGTCGGCGTCGCCACCAAGAAACGGTTCTTTCACTGGTTTTTGGAGTTTCCCGAGATCATCCAGCGGGGCGGATTTGATTGCATTTTGGGGAATCCGCCGTACCTGTGGGGGCAGGCCCTTAGCGGAAACTACGGACACTCATTTTGCGAATACGTCCGATTTGAATACGCGCCGTGCAGTCTTAGCGACCTGGTCGCCTACTTTGTGCGTCGCATGTTCGCGTTGCTATCGCCAGTCGGTGCAACAGCATTCATAACCACAAATTCCATTAAAGACGGGGCTCTTCGACAGGACACGCTTGATGAGATCAGTCATAGAGGTGGGCATATCCAAATGGCGCACCGGGCGATCAGGTGGCCAGGCCGTGCAAAACTAGTCGTATCGTTACTGGCTATCTCGCGAGATGCTCCGCGCAGGCCCGTGTGGCTGGACGGTCGTCCAGTGTCCTCGGTCAACCCCTTTCTTGAGGAAGGAGAGAGCGAGACGCCAGCTCGCGATCTTGCTGCCAACGCGCACCTCGCCTTTAAGGGGGCGTTCTTCCTCGGTGATGGCTTTCTTCTGACGCATGACGAAGCATCCCGTTTCAAAGAAGATTCATCTAAAAGCGCGGAAGTAATCTTTCCTGTATTGAATGGCCAAGAACTCAATAACTCCCCCGCGCTGACACCAACCCGTGCCTGTATCAACTTCTTCGATCGCACGCTCGAAGAGGCTTCTAGTTACAGCCAGCCGTTTCAACGCGTCAAGAAACTTGTAAAGCCAATTCGCGACGCCCTGGATTCGACCTCTGCAACCAATAAGCGGCGGCGCGAATATTGGTGGCAGTGGGCAGATATGGCACTTACGCTTCACCGCGAGGTATCTTCTCTCACACGCTGCTTCGCAACAGCCCAGACAACAAAGTATCTCAACTTCACAGCTGTTCCCGCGAATTGGGTCTTTCTGCAGACATGCTATGTCGTCATGCGATCCGACTGGCTTACGTTCGCAATACTACAAAGCGGAATTCATGAATCGTGGGCGAGAAAATACAGCGGCGCACTCAAGCAGGACATGCGTTATTCGCCATCGACTTGCTTGGTGACATTTCCTTTTCCGCAGACGTGCGACGAGACAGGCCTGTCATATATGGAGGAGCTGGGCTCTCGCCACCACGAGCAACGTCAGAAACTGATGTTGTTACTGTGGCTGGGTTTGACGGATGTCTACAACCTCTTCCACTCGCGGGAGGTGGATGAGGATCTCAAGAAGTATTTCACGAGTCGGGCAAAGAAAGACCCGTCTGGCAGCTCGATCCCGGAGGAGCATCGGGCGGGGGCATTAGCGTTGTCGTTCGACGCGGCACTCGCCGGCATCCTCGAGCTTCGTCGCATGCACGTGGAGCTCGACACGGCGGTCCGCGACGCGTACGGCTGGCAGGATCTGCCTCTGGAGCACGACTTCTACGAGGTGGAGACGCTCCCAGAGAACGACCGCGTCCGCTACACGATCTCCCCCGCCGCCCGCAAGGAGCTCCTCAAGCGTCTCCTTGCCGAAAACCACCTCCGCGCCGCGAGCGAGTCCGCGGCCGCCGCCCTCGCTCCACCGTCCGCAAAAAATGGCACCAAACGCCCCCGCCGCAAAGCCTCCTCCGACGACAGCGGCCTTTTCGCTAACCAGGATTGACTAGCCCCTGCTGCAAGGAGCCCACGCACATGCCGGACTTTCATCTCTCCAAGAGCGAAATTTTTTTCTACGGCGCACTCGCCTACTCGCTACACCCCCTTATGCCATCCAACGATGGCAAGGGCGCGAAACACCTCTCGGATCTTTTTCCCGCGTTGGGCGATCTGTGGCCCGAAACCGTGGATCCGTTTTCCACACTTGAGCAACTGGCCGTCGACTTCGGCATCGCCCGGCGACCTGAGTGGGACCCTGCGGGCGACGACGAGGAAAGACCATGGAACCCCGAGTTTCGTGAGCCCTTGCCCGAAGATACGGTGTGGGCGCTCGCGGATGGATCGCCCGTATCCCCTGAAGAGTTTGCGGACATCGCCCAACGACTCGAAGCGGTATTCGAGCAAGATCGCGGCGTTGACGATGAGTCAGAATCGTCGCAGTTTGCTGCCGAGACGATGCGTCATCCCGCGCAGCTGCTCAACATGTTCACGGGTGTCCCACAGTGGGTGCCGCAGAACTTGCACGAGCGCTGCTTCAAGGAGTACACCGATTCGCTCGGTGCCTTTGTGGCGGAGGGCGAATCGCCATCGGAGCCTGGCTACGTCTACCGACTCTCCTGGCGCGGCATCATGTATCGCTATAAAGTCACGCAACAGACAAATCCTCTGTATGAATCATTGGTAAACCAATTCCGCGATGAACTGAAGCCGCCTCGGGCCGTCCTCCTGACCTTGATGAAACCGCTGGGCGAGGCCGGCAGGGTAAGCGCGCCGCGGCTTGCCACGTGGCTTGGAGATCTTGAAACCAATTACGGCGAGACTCCCGAGTGGAATGTTGCGCATTCGCTCGCGGCGGCCAGGTCTGCTGCCCGAACGCTCGAGCAGCACATCACGCATCACGACGCCGTCTTTGCCGCCATGTTGGTGAAACAGGAGTCGCTGCAGCGGATGTCTACCCGGGAGCAACTGGGCGATTTTTTTGAATACATATCCGACATCGTCGACGAGCGTGTCAATGAATTTCGCAATAGCGGCCGCACGTATTCCGAGCCGACACCCGAAGAGATGCTGTTCCTGAATGCCAGGGTGTTGTGCCAGCTCTCGGGTGACATGATGTACGCCGCTGCAGGAGGGGCTCGGGATCTCGGCTTGACCGAAGTAGCAACTCTGGCCGAGGGTGGCGGCGCCATGGCTCGGCGGTTCGATCAGACGCTCAAGGAAGTCACGTTTGGCGCCTACGCGATCCAGCAACTGCGGCAAGGCAGCCGTGATCTCGGCGATCTTGCCAGCAACGCTATGCGGCTTGCGTACGGCCAACTGTTTTTCAGCGAACTCGCCGAGAATCACGTCTACATCGATCCCTCCACGAGAGCCGCACTCCTCAAGCATCCCACGGCGGTCCGAGCACAACTCGCCGAGGCGATATCCCAGTTCGAACGGCAGACGCTGCCGAACTTTACAGTGACATCGGTATGCGGTCTCGTCGAACCCACGGTTCGAAAGATGGCTGCAGCGTGGCTGCAGCCTGGCACCTACCGCGGCGACACGGCGGACGTCCTCAGGGCACTGCGATCGAACACCCTTGCTGAGCTCGATCGAATTCGCACTAACACGGCCGTAGGCAGCGAGCCTTCGCCCGAGGAAGCCGACGCCTTGTTGAAACTGTTCTGCGTCAACGTCGGCTTGGGGCTCAACAACCTGGGTAACACGGTTCGGCATCACGCCCACAAGGTATTGAAGCGGCACGACGCCGGCGTGATGCTCCACGGCCTGTGCGCGATCTTGCAACGCCTTTAGCCCTCTCGAATCTCGCCCTGTTTCTTGCGTAAAACGCCGATGAATTTTTACCTCTACAAGCCTTTCCAGAGACAGCTCGCGAAGCTGGAACGCGGCGGCGGAGCAGCCTCCATGGCCTGCCGCCAGGTCCACGCCGCCATCGACAATTGGCGGCACCAGATGCCCGCCACGCTTCCGCGGACGCACCACGGTGAGTCGCGGATACCGCATGCGGTGAAATATGACCTGCATGGCCATCACCGCCTCGTCACCGTCGAGCACGACCATTGCCGTATCCTCGTCTGCGTAGGCTCGCATGACGATGTGGATCGCTGGCTCGACACCAACCGCGATGCCCAGTTCGTCGTCAACAAGCGGGGGCAGGTCGAGTTCACCCGAATCGACACAGCGCCGGTCGACCTCGAGGCGTTGAAGGACACCATACCGGATATTCCTCTGCTTTCGGGGCCCGTCTTCCGGCAACTGCCCAAGCAAATCTATGCGCTGCTCGGCCTCACACCAACCGTCCAATTGCTCCTCGAATTGATTACGTTCGAGCAGTTGCTCGAGAACGACGAGTCATGGGGCCTCATCTATGCCCAGCAATACGTCAGCGAATCTCAACGCAGCGCTACGCTCGATGCCGTCGATCACCTCCGCCACGGCCGGCTGAGGCAAGCCATTGTCCGCATCGAGGCTTATGCAGGCGAGGCGACCGCGGCCGTGGCCGACGTCGCATCCGCCCTCGAGGCCGGCTCGGCTTCCGACACGCTGGCGAACCTCACTGCTCTTACCGATGTAGATTTCGACCACCGCTTCCGGAACAGTGCTTTTGCTGACTGGCTACTGTTTCTGCATCCGGATCAACAGAAACATGTCGATGCGAAGCACGCCGGACCTTCGCGGCTCATTGGCGTGTCTGGCTCAGGCAAGACCTGCGTACTGGTTCACCGTGCCAGTGCGCTCGCGGCTCGCTACCCCGGAGAGCGAATCTTTATCCTCGTGCTCAACGAATCCCTGCGGCAACTCCTGACCCGGCTGTGTGAGCATCTCTGCCCTGAGCAGCAACGTCAGCAGATTGAGGTGATGCGGATCTACGACTACTGCCACACCGTCGTTAAGACGATCAATCCGAAGGCGTTGATCAACCTCATCGACGAGCGTAGCGGTGAGGATCTGGTACGTTGCTGGCACGACTTCACGAATCGCCCCCACGCAAAGGCTCAGTCCGCAACTTTACGTTCCAAAATCAAGGCAATGAACGTCGAGCCGTGGGGCTATCTTAACGACGAACTCATCTGGGTGCGTACGGGAACAGGGGCCCGCAAAGCTGAGCGAAAAGCCTATCTGAAAGCCGAACGGATCGGACGCTCCCTGCTTTTTCCGGTCGTGGAGAACATCCGGGCTGCCGCTGACGCCGTGGTGACAACCACCGGATTTCTCACGGACACACGCCTCCGTGTTCTCGATCTACTGCAGGATTACGAGGAATATATGGCAGAGGGCGGTCTTCTCGACGAGGACGGCGTTGCCTTGCTGGCCTACGAGCATCGTGATCACATCGCCAAACATCCAGCTCTTCGCGCACGCTGCGTGTTGGTGGATGAGGCCCAGGACTGCTCCACCACGCAACTTGGCGTGATCTCCCGCATCCCAACGGCGGCGGACGACGGACTCATGCTCGTTGGCGATCCGGTGCAGAAGGTGTTTCCGCGGCAACAGCACCTCAAGGCAGCCGAGATCGACATTCGCGGCCGAGCCGCGAGGCTCAACACGAATTACCGTAATACACGGCAGATTCTGGATGCAGCGTTTCCTATCATCCAAACGTACCGCACGTTCAGTCCCGTGCCGGCAGAAGAGGTCCTCGAACCAGAACTGGCCTGGCGTACCGGACCACGGCCGCAGTTGATTGTCTGTACGTCGCACAAAGAACAGTGGAAGTGTGTCGAGTTTCTCGTGCGGATTCTGCGCGAGACCGGCTCATCCTCCGTCTGCGTTGGCTCTCCGAAGCCTGCAATCGAGCGCACGCCCCGACGACGAGGAACGCAGGTCATGACCCCGGCTGAACCTCTCGTCGACAAGACGCTCCTCAACATCTGCGAGCAGAACAGTTGGCCGGTGATGGCCATCGATGGGAAGGCAAGGCTGGACGCCCTCGCGGAGAGTGTTGTCGGAGCCCGATTCGAGGACATGAAGGGCTTCGAGTTTAAAAACGTCATCCTCGTCGATCTGCAGGACCGGCCGCTACTCCCCGAGTCGATTCCCTTCAAGGAACACTGGCGGGTTGCGTTCCAAGTGTATGTGGCCATGACGCGGGCGCAGGAAGGGCTCTGGATGTTTGCGGTGAACACCCCATCGAAGCTCCTCAGTTCCGTAAGAGAGTTCGTGGATATCGTCACACCAGACCAACTCCTGGGCCGCACACCGAAGCTCGAGAGCCACAATCGCTTGGAGGATGATGATGCCGAGGGACAAACAAGCTCGAGGCTAAAACTGCCGCCGATTCCCACCCAAGTGCAGTTGCCGGTAGCAAGGCAGCCGGAAGTTACGCAGCCCTCAACAAGCGATGGCGATAGCGTGGCGAACGACGGCGACGAGGAATCAGATCTGCCGCCACTGCCCTTCAATCCAAAAAGGACCTCAGTCAAGCGGATGATCAAGTACGCCAATCAATACGCAGATGACTTCGACATGTTCGAGCAGATTATGACGTGTCTAAACGATCATGACACATCTGAATTCTCAGCCGAGATAACGGAGCTTCGAGAGCATTGGCTTGAAATGATTCGCAGCCTCAATACATCCGCGGATGAGGATTCCGGTGATGTTGAGTGGCCGCGTTATGCGGTCGCAAGTCGATCGCAAGCGCTCTCGGGGGTTGTCTTTCCGCACGAACAAGGGATGCTGAGTTTCATGGGCTATCAGGTTGGGATGACAAGTCCGCTGACGGACGAGGATCGAAGAGCCATTCTCAGGTATGTGTTTCATGGTGAGTTGCCCACGGTAATGAGTGATGCATACACCGCCGAGTGGGGACCGCCGGCTAGCGCCAGGCGTTTTTCAAAACTGAGAATCACCATTTCCGCGTTTGTCGAAAACGCCATGCGGCGCCGCACAGACATGCGCATCGCGATCATGGAGTGGAAGAGCGACTTGGAATACATCAAGCGTTTTCGATCCACCTGACTGATAGCCGGTCGAAAAGTAGTTCGGATCATGACTATCGCGTTTCCTTTCCTAACAGCCGCTGACCCTGCTGGCACGAGCGAGGGCACTCTCGATCCACTCGGGCTATATCAGATCTCCGACCAATTAGCGTCGGAGCTCGTGCCTGCCGTTCGGGAACGGATGATTCGCATTCGCTTCCTGACGGCGATCGCCGTCGGCACATTCGTCACGGAGGGGCTTGCCGAAGACGCCGCCCAGCGAGAAGCCTCTCCATACTTGGCCTGGGAATGGCATGTGGTTGAGTCGATTGTCCGCAGCCGCAATGAGGCTGGAGGTGAGGAGGGCATCTGGGGTGTGCCCGGCACCGTCGTCGCGCGCCGGGCGATCGGTCAGCATGGGTATCTCGATGCTCGTAGCTATCTCTCGACTCCACGTGTCTTCGGGTTTCACGGTGTCTACAAAAGACTCGCCCACCACCTGGGAATCACGAACGTGCATCTCGGGCCGGGCCCCGCTGCGGAACGCCTGGTCGATGCCTGGGCCCGTGGCCGCGGTCTCGGAGGCCTGCGGTCTGCGGAACCGCTGATCGCGAAGTGGCGATGCGCCATCGAGCAGGCTCTTTCTACGAAGCCGCCGAAGACTCACCCGCGATGGGCGGCGGCCGACTGGCTCGAACTGGCCCATGCGTTTATGCCCGATGGAGCCGGTTCACACGAGAGGAAACTCCTGCGTGAGCTGCTTCTCGTCCCAGGTGACCGTCGCCTGGGCGCGCTACCCGATATCTGGAGCCTCCAGAAGGACGTCGAGGACGATGCTTTTGCTGAAGAGACGCTGCACGACCGCCTGGAAACCCTGGACTGTTCCTATGTCCCTTCGCTGACGGCCATCCGCGCCTACGAGGCCTTCGCCCGATCGATGCAGGATGCCTTCGATGTGTTGCGACACAGGGCTGGAGTTTCAGACTCCAGAGGTTTTATCCTGACTGCTATCGCACCAGACGAGGACTTTTGCACGAGCGTTTCCGGCCTGGATCAGAAGTTCTCCGCAGCCCGTGCGGCACTCGGCGGAATCGGCGGCGGGGCATCGGCGTTGCAGGCCATGTTCACAGATCGATTCGAAGCGTTCGAGATACCTATGGACCCCGGTGAGACAGCCGTCGCACTGCGATCGCTTCATGAGAAGGTTCAGCAAGACAAGTCGGCCGAGGGGAAGAGGTCCTGGTTCGACAATCTCGGCGGTGACCGCATCTACGTGCGACACAACTATCGCATTGAACAGCCCGTGATCCAGCCGGCGAAGTACCTCCACGCCTACCGAGGGCAGCCCATTCGACGCTTCTTCAAGGACTTGAGGAAGCGATGAGCAGGCGTTCAAAACGCGACAATCGCAGCACTATGCTCGACCTGTGGCGCCCGCCACGAGGAGCGGGTGATCCCGTGGGGTGTTTCGCCACCACCTACACGTTCGCCCCTGCCCTCTTCGACGAGCAGTGCCTGGCCCGGTTCCTCAGCATCGAATCGGAGCCCGACCGGGAAGACCTCGCATTCCTGCTCGAGCGGGAAACGCGGCTGGGCGGCATCTATGCGGGTGTGCTCGTGGACTACACCCAGGCCGGCGTCGAGCACTCGCTGAGATGGGACGTGCTTGCGGCTCGCGTACCCGGCGGGAAGCAGCACGCGAAGCTCAGCCTGCTGGCCTGGGCAGACTGCGTTCGCGTGATCGTCTCGTCTGCCAACCTCACGGAACCCGGATACCGTCGCAACTTTGAGGTGGCATCCGCCGTGGACTTTCGTGCCGACGAGTGCGACTCGCCCTTGCTCGATTCGTTCCTGCAGTTCCTGCGGGTAATGCTTGGCTTCGTTCCGGCTGGCGCCGATCGACCGGAAGTGGACCGCGCGACGGCGTTTCTCGGTCGAGTGGAAAAGATGACCCAGGGCTGGAAGGATCTGCCGCGCAGCCGAACCATTCGCCAACAACTGGCATGCACGCTCCCTGGCAGGGGGCCGGCGGCCCGCAGCGCGCTTGGCGAGCTGATCGCCGCGTGCCGATCACGTGGGGCCTCGCCGCACGAGGCCTGGATCGCCTCTCCTTTCTTCGATGTCGACCAGGGGCATAACAGGGCCGCTGAGTCCCTGTGCAGCCAGATGGCTCGCGGAAAGCAGCACCGCATTTGGTTCTGCGTGCCCGGGAGCCAAGGCGAGAGCCGTGCCAGTCCCCCGCGGCTTTTCGCGCCCCGATCGTTGCTCGATACCGCCGAGAAGCACGGGGCCAGCGTCACAATCGAGATGGTGCCATCGGTCGACGCAAAAGAGCCCCGGCCTTGGCACGCGAAGATGATTCAATTTGTCGCCGATCGCTATTCGGCATTGATGATCGGCTCGTCCAACTTCACGGGCGCCGGACTGGGACTGTTACCCAACCGTAACATTGAGGCCAATCTGGTCACGCTCGTCGACCACGAGCAACACGGGCGTGAGGAAGGGCTCCTGGAGAGCGTGTGGAGCAGCATGGAGCCGATCCCGGATCCCGACCTGGCTGAGTGGCACGGCCCGCAGCTTGATGAAGAGGGTGACGCGACTGGTCTGCCCTTGCCGGCCGGGTTTCTGTCGGCCGCCTACGGAGCCGGTGACCCCAGAAAAATCGCGATCCGGCTCGACCCCGAAGCCCTGCCCGCGACGTGGGCGATCGATGCCGTGGGCCGCCGGTTGTCCGCGGCTGGCGGTGGCCGGCTCGTCATTGACTCGCATAGCTGGCGCGAACAAGGCGTACCGCCGATAGTGGAAGTGGATTGGATGCCCGCTGATCCGCCCGAGAAGCTACGCGTTACCTGGGACGCCCACACGGCCTTCCTGCCACTGAACGTGGATGACGCACGTTCGCTGCCTGCGCCCTCTGTTCTCCGCGAGATGACCGCAGACGAAATGCTCGCCATCCTGGCCGCGACCGATCCCGGCGCCGCCCTCCGCATCTGGGAACGCCGACGGCGTCTCGGAGTCACAGGGGTTTACGACCCGGACCTCGATTCGGCGACACCCATCGATCTCGACCCCCTGAGTCGCTATCGCCTGTCGACGACGTTCCTGCACCGCGTCCGGCGACGAGCCCGGATCATGGCCCAACTAAGGCTGTTCATCGAGAAACCGGCGATCAGCGTCCAGAGTCTCGAGTGGCGATTGCGCGGGCTGATCGGCATCGAGCCCCTCGCCCACAAGTTCGCTGCGGAATTCGATGCCGCCAGCACGACGGCCACGAGTGGTGGCGATCCGCGAGAAGCCCTCCTTACGCTCGCCGACCTGCTCATCGTTCTTCGGGAAGCCCGCTACGCGTCCCAGGACGGCGCTATCCCAAAGCCGCAGTTTGAGAAGACGTACCGCCCATTCGTGCGGGATCTGGCGGCCCACCTGGACAACACGGTTCGTCCACGACTGCCTGCCTTGCCGGTAGACATGTCGGAATTCTGGAACCGTGTCGTGGAGCGATGCCAAGTATGACTGCAGCTCAACTCGTACCCGACTCCCTCGTTCTAGGAAGGCGAATCACCGGCAACGTGCCAGAGTTCGACCAGATCCGCCAACGACGGGAAGTCGAGGAGATCCTCCATCGGCTCGAGCGGCAGCCCGGCGTGATCCTGGCCGACGAAGTGGGGATGGGAAAGACGTTCGTGGCTCTCGCGATCGCCACGAGCATCGCGCTCCGTAATCCCGTAGGCCCCGTGATCGTCATGGCGCCCACCACACTCGTTCCGAAGTGGCAGCAGGACCTGAAGACTTTCTGCCAGCTCTACATGGACAGTCGCCGACCCGTGACTGTAGGAGAGGCTCCGCATCGCGAGCTTGTCGCCAGCGATGCGCTGCGGTTTGCGGCAGTCAAGGACGGCGCGGCTTTTCTCCGTCTGCTCGATGACCCGCGTCCGAGTCGTGCCCACCTGATCTTCGTCAGCCACGGGGCGATGTCGCGGCAACGAATGGACAAGTGGGTCAACCTGTGTCTCGTCGCGGAAGCGCTTCGTCGGCATGCCCGTGGCGGAAACGACGCTTTGATCCAGGTCAAGAAAGTGATCCACCGGTTTCTCGCCCAGTTGCTCTGGATGACCGGCAAGGAGAGTCGCCACGACCTGGGGGAAGATCTCTGGCAGCGACTCCTCCGATCATCACCGGCCGACTGGAGGGAAATCTACAACGGCGGTATCCGGAAAGACGAGCGCAAGCTCCCCGATGATCCGGTGCCCAAGGCCGTGCTTCGATCGCTCGACGAGATTGACCTGCGGGAACTGGCCGAAGCCTTGAAGCACATGCCGATACGCGCCCGCGGCGGGGCGGAGCGGGTTGCCGAGCGCGTGGCGGCAGTCCGAGAGGAGCTGCGCAAGGTGGACCGCAGACTGTGGGGAGAGGTGCTGGCCAAGTCTCGGTGGCGCTCGCCCCTGCTCGTCATGGACGAGGCCCACCACCTGAAGAACTCCGACACGCAATTGGCAAAGCAATTGCAGTCAGCGGAGTCTGTTGACGATCTGCAGACGGGCACCGGAGCAATGGCCCAGTCGTTTGATCGCATGCTGTTCCTGACGGCCACGCCGTTCCAGCTTGGACACAAAGAACTCGTCCACGTACTCCAACGGTTTGGCGACGTCCGTTGGGATACTGCGGCCTTCGGTGACAAGGCGTCGTTCAAGGAGTCTCTCGCTGCGCTCAATCGATCGCTCGACGATAGCCAATACACCTCGATTGCCCTCCAGCGGGCATGGAGTCGGATGCGGCCCGAGGATCTGCCAGCCGCGACCGCCGAGCTCGAGGAATGGTGGCACGGCATCCAATCCGCTGATGTCGACACCCTGACGGTTCACCAGCGCGCATTTCGCGACGCCTACGAGGCGGCTCTGCAAAAACGCCGGGAGGCCAACAAGCGACTCCGCCCGCTGTTAGTGCGGCACAACAAGGGGGATTTCTGGCCCGGCTCGCCTATTCGGCGTCGACAGCGGGTAGAAGGCGCGGCCATCGGTGAACAGGGCGGATCCGTCGGAGTCGGCATCGACGTGCCGGCGGAGCAACTCCTCCCGTTCTTCCTTGCGGCACGAGCGGCCGTGAATCCCCACAAAGACCTACTGGGCGATGCGCTTTGTTCGTCCTATGAGGCTTTTCGGCACACCCGTGAGCACAGGCAGCACCCCGCCGATGTGGATGGCTTGCACACACCGCACGAGGCCGAACGAAAGCACCGGCAGGAGGAGCTTGACTCACTGCTGAACGACCACTGGTATCTGGCCGAGTTTGACGCCACGCTCGCGAAAACGTCCACGGCTATCCACCCCAAGATCGCCGCCACCGTTCAGCGCGCGGCCGACCTGTGGGAGCTGGGTGAGAAGGTCGTCGTTTTTGCTTTCTATCGCTACACGTGCCGGGCCCTGCGAAGGCACATCAGCAACGAGATCGAACGGCGGCTGCTCGATAAGTCCCTTGAGCGGCTCGGCATGCCGGCGTCAACACATGACCGCGAGGCCGTTGACGCCCGCCTCAAGCAAATACAGGATCGGTTTTTCGACGACACCGGTTCACCGGGTCAACTCGCGATGGATTCGGCACTCGCCTCCATCGTGGATCGCCATGCAGCTCTGATTGACGTGATGCCCTCTGCCGCGGAAACCCGCGCTGTTCTGATCACAGTCATGCGACGGTTTCTGCGGGTCCACACAACCCTAGTGCGATGCTTTCCGTTCGAGAAGGAAGGGCTTCTGGGGCCGGTGGATCTGGTCGCGCAATTTCTGGATCATGCCGATGCATCGGGTATGTCATGGCGGCAGAAGTTTGATGACTTCATCGAATTCGTCCTGTCCCGGTGTTCGGCCGAGGAAAGCACGCAGTACCTGACAGAACTCCAGCGGATCAGCACGGGGGCACACAAGGCCGGCGAAGCGGATCCTGGCGACCCAGCTGGGCACGATGATGAAGATGGTACGACACTAGCCAACGTGGCACTGTGCAGCGGAGAGACACGGATGGAGGTTCGGGTACGCCGCATGCGCACCTTCAACACACCATTCTTTCCAGACGTACTTGTGTGCAGCGAGGTCATGGCTGAGGGCGTGGACCTCCAGCGATTCTGCCGGCATATGATCCATCACGACCTGGCCTGGAATCCAAGCACGATCGAGCAACGGACGGGCCGCATCGATCGGATCGGCTGTAAGGCGACAAACCGCCATCCGATTGTGACGTTCTTGCCGTATCTCAGCGGCGCTGCCGACGAGCGGCAATTTCGGGTGATGCGCGATCGGGAGCAGTGGTTCCAGGTGGTCATGGGCCAGGAGGCGGTCGCTGATCTCATAACCGCCGAAACGGTCGACTCTACGCCGCCGCTCCCTCAGTCACTCGTGGAGTCGCTTGCGTTTGATCTCTCTGTAGCCAAGGAATCGGGGTCGCACGCAACAACAGCTCGAAAACGTGACCGACAAAGTCCGACCATCGGTGACCCCCCATGACGCACCCTTCCCGCGGTATCTACGAGACGATCCTTACAGAAGCCCTCGACAAGGAACTTGCGACGCTCGCTGCAGATCTGCGTGAAAATCGTGAGAAACTGCGGCCAGCGGAGGCGGCGGACCGCCTTTCTCTTCATATCGCCAGGGTCGTCAGGCGGCTGATCGGGAAGGTGGATGAGAAGGATCGCGTAGCGATCGGCATCAAGCTCACGCGCAGTCTGATCAGCGGCATTGCAAAGGTCACTCAGCAGCGACTACCGAAATTATTCGATGCCGCTGATTGTGCTGAACGTCCGGTAATTGATGGAGCACTCCTTCGTGCGATCGTGCAGGTACTCCCCGATGGGTCGACCGAAGAGATCCGTCCACCAAAAATCCCGCTACTCGACACGGCGATCCTCACAAACGCCCCGGGTGAGCCATCCGTGGGCAGCCAAGTGCACACCGAAATCCACTCTGCGGATTCCATCGATCTCGTGATGGCATTCATCCGGTTTACAGGGATCGCCCCGCTGCTCGACGCTCTTCGACAGCACTTGCAGGCTGGTCGTAGTCTTCGGGTGCTCACCACGACATACACCGGATCCACCGAACCCCGTGCGCTCGATGCCCTTCAGGCAGCTGGGGCAGATATCCGTGTGTCATACGACACCAGCACAACCCGTCTGCACGCGAAGAGCTGGCTCTTCCACCGGCGCAGCGGATTTTCAACCGCGTACATCGGGTCGTCGAACCTGACCCACTCCGCTCAGGTGACTGGTCTCGAGTGGAATGTCCGAGTGTCAGGAGCGCGGAACCCTGACGTGATCGACAAGGTCGCCGCAGTGTTCGATAGCTATTGGAATAGCGGTACATTTCTTCCCTACAGACGAGAGGAGTTTCTGGAACAGACCGCGGCAGCGCGATCCGGCCCTTCGTTCGTCCTCAGTCCGCTCGAAATCCGCCTGGAGCCATTTCAGGAAGACCTCCTTGCAAAGATCGCTCTCTCACGATCCCAAGGTCATCACCGCAACCTATTGGCGGCGGCAACCGGCACCGGCAAGACCGTGATGGCTGCGGTCGACTACAGCAGACTTGCGCCTGCACTCCCACGGGCCCGCCTGCTCTTTGTGGCTCATCGGGAGGAGATTCTCAAGCAGGCCCTCGGCACCTTTCGGCATGCCTTACGAGAGCCAACGTTTGGTGAACTGTGGGTGGGGGGATCGCGGCCGCAACGGTTTGAGCATGTGTTCGCGTCTATCCAGAGTCTGGACGCAGCGGGCCTTGCCCACCTGGCGAGCGATCACTTTGACATCGTCGTTGTTGATGAGTTTCACCACGCTGCCGCCCCTTCCTACACAAGGCTGCTGGATCATGTGAAACCACGGGAGCTTCTTGGGCTTACCGCCACACCTGAGCGGAGCGACGGCCTGCCAGTGCTGAGTTGGTTCGACGATCGCATCGCTGCTGAGCTACGGCTGTGGGATGCGATCGACCAGCACCGCCTGACGCCCTTTGTCTACTACGGCATCCACGACAATACAGACCTCCGCGACGTGCCCTGGCGTAGGGGAGCAGGATATGACGTGGAACGCCTCACTGAGGTGCTCACCGCCAATGATGCTTACGCGCGTGTCGTCCTCCAGGAACTTGATCGCCGCACTGGTGACCCCACGCAGATCAGGGGGCTCGGATTCTGCGTGAGCATCAATCACGCGAGATTCATGGCGCGGATTTTCAATGAGGCGGGGGTGAAGGCGACGGCTGTCTGGGCCGACACGCCTGATGCCGAACGGGCAGCCGCCCTGCAAGACCTGAAGCAGAGGCGAACGAACGTCGTTTTCTCCGTGGATCTTTTCAATGAGGGCGTCGACGTTCCTGCCGTCGACACGGTTCTCTTTCTTCGACCTACTGACAGCGCTACTCTTTTTCTGCAGCAACTCGGCCGCGGCCTGCGTCGCCTCGACGGGAAGTCGGTCTGCACGGTGCTGGACTTTGTCGGCCAGCACCGCAAGGAGTTTCGTTACGACCGACGGTTTCGGGCGCTCTTAGGCGGCACGCGCAAGGACCTTGAGCGGCAGATAAAAGAGGGGTTTCCCTTCCTGCCAGCGGGCTGCCACATGGAGCTCGACCGCGTTGCCAGCCAGATCGTGCTCGACAACGTCAAGCAGGCGGTGCCCGCAAAATGGACAGCCCGTGTCGAAGAATTGCGAGCCATGGCCGCCGGAGGCAAGGACGTCTCTCTAGCGACGTTTCTCGCTGAATCGGGTCTTGAGCCAGACGACATCTACGCCGGCAACCGATCGTGGACTGAATTACGGCAAGCGGCTGGTCTTTCTACAGCACCGGCGGGCCCAAAAGAGAAAACGCTGCTTCGTGGCTGTGGTCGAATGCTGCATGTCGACGACCTGCGGCGGATATGGGCATACCGCAAGGCTCTGCAGCAGTCTGACGTGAGTTACCTCACTACGCTGTCCGCTGGTGACCGTCGCCTGGTCCAAATGCTGGTGGCGGGTGTCGCTGACAAGGGCGTCGCCAAGCACGCCTCACTCACGGACGGCTTGGCACTCCTTCAGGCCCATGCCAATGTCCGGAATGAACTGCTAGCGATTCTGGACGTGCTGGAGAGCCGTATCAGCCACACAACGCAGCGTCTGCTAACCCACCCAGACGTGCCTCTTGAAATCCATGCACGCTACTCGCGGTTAGAGATTCTGGCCGCATGTGGCCTTCGTGATGGTGCCAAAATGCCGCCTTGGCAGACAGGCGTGTATTGGGCCAAGCCTGCCGATGCCGATCTGCTTGCGTTCACACTCGACAAAACAAGCGGAGGTTTCTCACCAACGACTCGCTATCGAGATTACGCCGTAAGTCGCGACCTGATTCACTGGGAAAGCCAGTCGGCCACTCGTGCCGACAGCTCGACGGGGCTACGGTACCAACATCACGTGAATCAGGGCTCGTCGATCATGCTATTCGCGCGGCTGAACACCGACGATCGGGCCTTTTGGTTTCTGGGGCCGGCAACCTATGTGAAGCACGAGGGCGAGCAGCCCATGGCGATCACGTGGCAGCTTACGCATCCGTTGCCGGCGGACCTCTACACGACATTTGCTGCCGCAGTCGCGTGAAGCCGCCTCGCCGCCGTTGCTAAATATCCTCCAAAAACAGGGCATATCTGGTGAGCAGCCGTTTGGTATCGGCCGCCACGTTTCACCAAGGAATATTCCCATGAACGACACACTTTCTGGGCGGGCCGAAGAGCTCGCCCGCCTCACTGATCTGATACGGACCAGCCTCTCGCTGGCTGATTCCGCGATTCCCCCAATCAACGCCCAGCTCGACGAACTCGCCTCGATGGGGCTCGATAATCTCGAACTTGAGGGGCCGCTCGTCTATTCACGCGCGGCCGGTTCTTCCCCCGCCTTCGATGATGCTCGCGTCGTATACGCCGCGGCGCTCGTCATGCCGGGCGGACTCGGCTGCACGCTCTGGGGCGCCGACGAGCACGCCGAGCGATACGGTGAGTCGTATCACGAGCCGCCGCATCTGCGGGAACGCTTCGTGCCATACGACAAGTGTCCGCCGATCGTGCGGGCCACGCTCCCGGCCCACGCCCCAAACCTGCTGGTTCAGCTGTTGCAGAGTTTCAGCGTGCTGACCCGGTAACCACGGGCGGGCCACCATTCCGTCGAACCGTGACCGAGCGGCTCGACACCTATCTATGACCCGGTCGGCGCGTCGCCGCTCCGGTACAGGTTCTCACGCTGGCGACGCTTCTCGTTGCCGGCTTCCACCTCGCTCCCCTCATGGGGAAGGAGTATGCCGATGTCTCTTCACAAAGATGAGCAGTGTCTGGCCGCCGTCGCGTCCGCCCTCGGCGAATCGATCGGCCTCATCCGCCGCCGTGGGTTTCATCTCGAGGTCACGGATGACGATCCGCACCCGCGAGAGAGCGGCCGGGTATCGAGACCCCCGACACCTGGCTGCGACGATCCCGTCGATCTGACCACGCTCGGCATCGACTGGGATTCGCATGACGACTCCCGTCTGTATCGCCGACGGCGGCGGGCCGGGTAGCTGACGATCGAGACTTGTTTCGAGTCACCGATGGCGTGGTGACGGTGGACGCGGTCTGCCGCCCACGCCATCGGTTTTTTCCACGCTCTACAACGAGGTATTGACGATGACCAAGGACCACACTTCGGACACAGCCCCCAGTGCCGGTACGATAAACGCTGATCAAGACGTAGATCGACTGGCCGTCACCGCACGTGCGCAGGCTGAACTTATCGAACTTCTTGCTCGACTCTTACTGCAGCAGGTCGAAGGCTCTACCGATGGTTCAGACGACGGATGACGTCCCCGCTGTTTGTTGATGCATCAAGGATGTTGGGTTTTAGCCTTGCAATCACCAGAAAGGTTTGCTGTGTGGTGTGAAGAGAAAGCACCTCATGGTCGAGAAGGTGACGTTCGCGCTACGACAGGCTGAGCACATCGTAACGGCGGCAGAGGCCGTCTTCGGCTTTGGATATTCGCGGCCCGCTTCTCCAGAATCGAAGGGATTTCTATGACGTGGTCCACCGAAATCGGCGATCGCTACCTGACCGGATACGAAGCTCGGCTCGTCCGAAAGGCGGTCGACTGCATGCACGACAAAATCGTTGCAGAGCTTGATGGCACTGACGACAAAGACGACGTCATGCCCTACGGAGTTCCTGAATTCGACAGGCTGACACCCGCTCAAAAGCTCACCACGCTCGAGCATGTAACGCGTCATTTGCTCACGCCCACCGAACGAACACCCGGACTTACGGCATTAACCGCCGGCACCGTCGCGGCCATCTTTTCAACCGTGGGTGAGATGGTGACGAGCGAGGTCGCCCTCGATGTCGAGTTGCGACGCGACCGTGACGTGAGGGGGATGTTTGACATGCACTTTTGGCGCAAGTTGCTGCTCGATGTCGCTCACGAAACTGGTTGTGACCCCAGAGAGGTGCCGTCCGTACAGGGCCGTGATTATGACGATTGGGATGGCGTGCTCGACTCCATCATCGGTCGCGTTCTCCAAAACGACCACTACATGAAAGCAGACAAGGTGCTTGATGCGGCACCAGAGGCTGCACAGCGTTATCGTGAGAAGCATGGCATTGAAGAGAGTTACTTTATCTCTATCGCCTCTGACCCGAACGGTGCGGAACTCAAGGTGATTCGTGAGCGTTTGAGGGCGTTATGCCAGGATGATGGCGATGACGCTGTATGAGTGCCCACCGTAGCGTGGGTACACTACCAGGCTAATCCAGACCCGGAGTCCGAGGCCATGGCCGTTCGGGCAGAAACCGATGTGATCAAGATGCTCGCGCGGTTCTCGTTGCAAGAGGACGAACGGGCTACCGGCGGCACATACGTCGAAACATAGCCACCCGGGAGTGTACGTCGTGGCAGGCAAGAAAGAAGCCGAGCACGCAGAACTACCCGCCGCGATGCGCGAGAGCATCGAGGCGCTCCTGCAGAAGATCTTCAGCGAGACGGCGAAGCGGGAGCTGTGGGCGAACCGGTTCACCACGACTGATCGCCTCAAGTTCTCAGGCGGCGACGCGGCGCTGCGGAAGCACAACATCATCGAGCTGTGGCACATCGCTCGCGGCACTGCCACGTGGAATGAGTGTATCGTCGAGGTTGCACATGCTCTTGGCTTCATCAACGACGCTCGGCGTGCATCGCTGCTCGAGGCCCTGGGGGCAATGCCATCGAAGGCGAAGGGTGGCAGGCGGCCGTCTGCCGTGCCGCACTGGGATGAGGATGCCAGGGAACTCCGCTACCTAGGCCAAGTGGTTCGCGTCGTGAAGAAGCCGAAGCAGGCTCACAATATTGTCGGGATCTTGCGAGCCTTTGAGGAGGCAGGGTGGCCACGCCGAATCGATGATCCACACCGCCGTAAGCCGAGCGACCAGACGCGGCGGCGGGATGTGGAGAACCTCAACAAGCGACTGCTGAAACCGCTGCTGAAGTTCGAGTGCGATGGCAACGGCACCGGGTTTCTCTGGAAGAAGATCGCCCAGCCAACGGTAAAAAAGACTGCAAAACGCTCGCGGCGATAGCAGGCTGGCTCGAGCGCCCTTCTATGGTGGTGCCGCCCCGAGCACGGGCGCTGCACGGGCGCTCCTGTGATTCGTCTGAAGGATCGATTATTCGATCATTGAATCCAGCGTCGAGGCTCGCAATGGATGCGAGCCCGATGCATCGGGCGGGCCCCGCAGGCCCGGTTGGTGCCGCATGGATTCAAAGACTTTCTTCAAGGACGGTGCCGGCGACGCCGGCGAGCCGATCGGGCTGCGGCCTGCGGAGGCCGCGGCCAGGCTCGGCGTCAGCATTACCACGCTCTATCGCCTCCGCGTGGCGGGCCGGATTCCGTTCGTGAAGCTCGACGGAGCGGTCATCTACCGCGTCGCCAGTCTCGACCAGTTCCTGCGCGACTCTGAGCAGCAGGGCAAACAAGACACCGCCTGAGCCCACGATGGGCTCAGGCGGAGGTTTCTAGTCAATCATCTCAAGGAGATTTTCCATGGCATCGTTATGTTCTGATTCAGGAAAGCGGGGTGAGACCTATCGGGTCATCAGCCGCTCAAAAAATGGTAAGCGTCACACCATCCGCCTCGGCCGGGTCAACAAGAGGATCGCGGAGACGGCAAGGTTGATGATCGAGTCGCTCGAGGCGGCGAAGGCGACCGGCCATTCGCCCGACCGCGAGACGGCTGAATGGGTCGGTCGCCTAGGGGACGAGATTCATCGCCGGCTCGCCAGGGCCGGGCTCGTGTCGCCACGAGAGCCGGCCCAGCCGGCGATCGTCACCCTTGGCCAGCATCTCGAGCAGTTTTTCGGCAGCCTCGGCAAGCAGAAGCCGACGACGGCCCGTAACTACGCGCGGGCGCGGCGGCTGCTCGAGGAGTTTTTCGGCAAGAATCGGACGCTCGTCTCGATCACCGAGGGCGACGCCGACGGCTACAAGCGGTGGCTCCTGGCCAGCTACGCCCCGGCGTCGGCATCAGTCGACCTGCGACGCGCCAGGCAATTCCTCAAGGCCGCCGTCCGCCGGCGGCTGATCGCCGTCAATCCGTTCGCCGACGTGCCGTGTGGCCCCCAGGTCAACGACGACCGCATCTACTATGTTTCCGTCGAGGACATCGAGCGGGTCATCGCGGCCTGCCCGGATGAGGACTGGCGCATGATCTTCGCCATGCCGCGGTTCGGCGGCATCCGGTTTCCCAGCGAGGCCGAGGCATTGAAGTGGGAGGACGTGGACTGGGCGAACTCACGGTTCACCGTCCACGAGAAGAAGGTTGAGCACCATCCCGGCCGAGGCCGGCGGGTCGTGCCCATCTTCGAGGCGCTGCGGCCCCATCTGGAGCGGGCCTACCGCGAGCGGGCCCCGGGCGCTGTCTACGTGGTGCCGCGGGCCCGTGGCGGTCAGAACCTCGGCACCCAGGCCAAGCGGATCATCGAGAAGGCGGGGGTGAAGCCGTGGCCAAAACTCTTCGTCAACATGCGCGGCAGCTGCTCCGACGATCTCGAGCGTCGAGCCATTCCGGAAAAGGCGATCAACGCCTGGATTGGAAACACCGCTCGCATGCGGCAGCGGCACTACCACTCGGTGCGGCCGGAGGACTGGGCGGCGGTCACCGGAAAAGCGGCGCAAATTCCGGCGCGCCCAGCGTCGTTCAGGAGTGTTCAGGAGCCGTCAGCCCTTCACGAATCCCGCGAAAAATCGCTAGACGTCGTGAAGGACGCGGAAAATCAGTACCCCCGGCAGGGATCGAACCTGCGACCTGAGCTTTAGGAAAGCTCCGCTCTATCCAACTGAGCTACGGGAGCAAAATGAGCAGGGCCGAGGAACTCTCGGCCCCAACTCTCTTCCGATCTTACGGCCCGCGG